>NZ_JAAUVO010000008.1:0-195555 GCF_012030385.1 Microbacterium sp. B19(2022) | reverse complement strand
GACAGGGCCGACAGATGTCGGCCGCCCGCTCTTCCTCGCAGCGCTAGGCCGCCGTACCGACGACGATGCGGGGCGTGCCCGTCCATCGCTCGGCGTCGGTGGCGGCGCGTCCATCGACGAGCAGCTTGACTCCGGGCAGCTGGGCGGGAGCGAGCTCGCGGTAGTCGGCGTGGTCGGTCTGCAGGATCGCGAGGTCGACCTCGTCGCCGATCTCGTAGGGCTCGAAACCGAGACCGCGCAGTTCCTCGTCAGTGTAGAGCGGATCGTGCACCCGCACCTCGGCACCACGATCGCGCAGCGCCTTCACCGTGGGGAAGACTCCCGAGAAGGCCGTCTCCTTGACGCCTCCGCGGTAGGCGGCACCCAAGACGACCGCGCGCTGCCCGGAGAGGGAGCCGAGGATGCCCTCTGCCTGCGCCACCAGACGCTCCGGCATCGACGCGTTGAGCTGGCGGGCGACCCGCACGATGTCCGCGTCGGGGTCGGTCGCCAGGTAGAGCCGCGGGTAGACGGGGATGCAGTGTCCGCCGACGGCGATGCCAGGCCGGTGGATGTGGCTGTAGGGCTGAGAGTTGCAGGCTTCGATGACCTTGTAGACGTCGATGCCGTGCGATGCCGCGAAGAGGCCGAACTGATTGGCGAGACCGATGTTCACGTCACGGTAGGTGGTCTCGGCGAGCTTCGCCATCTCGGAGGCCTCGGTGCTCCCGAGATCCCAGACACCGTTGGGGCGGGGCAGGTCGGTGCGCTCGTCGAACTGGAGGACGGCCTCGTAGAACTCGCGCGCACGGCGGTTCCCCTCGGCGGAGAGCGCGCCGATGAGCTTCGGGTACTTGCGGAGGTCTTCGAAGACGCGCCCGGTGAGCACGCGCTCCGGCGAATAGGCGAGGAAGAAGTCCTCGCCCTCCGTGAGGCCCGATCCCTCTTCCAGCATCGGCTTCCAGCGGCTGCGCGTCGTCCCCACGGGCAGGGTGGTCTCGTAGGACACGAGGGTTCCCGGCGTCAGGTGCTCGGCGAGCGACGCGGTGGCAGCGTCCATGTACTTGAAGTCCGGTTCCCAGGTCTCGTCGTTCACGAAGACCGGCGCCACCAGCACGACGGCATCCGCGCCGGGAATCGCCTCGGCGTAGTCGGTCGTCGCACGCAGACGACCGGCGGGGATGAGCTCGGCGAGTCGCTCCTGGAGGTGCGCCTCGCCGGGGAAGGGCTCGCGCCCGGCGTTGATGGTGTCGACAGCCTTCTGGTTGACGTCGACTCCGATGACGTCATGGCCGGATGAGGCGAACTGGACGGCGAGGGGGAGCCCGATCTTTCCGAGGGCCACGACGGCGATACGCATGGGGTCCAGTCTACGGGCCCGTGGGTGCCCCAGAGCTCCCCCGCCGCCGTGTGACCGCGGTCAGAAGATGCGCCCGATCACCGGCACGCGACGCAACGGCACGACCAGTGCGAACGACAGCACCACCACGATGAGCCAGACCAGAACGGCCGACACGACGGACGTGGTCGCCGCGTCGGCGAACCAGGGCACCGACCGCACGGCGATCAGGAGCGCGAAATGCACGAGGTAGACCCCGAAGGTCGCTTCCGACAGCGTCCGGATGACCCGCCCCGCACCGGTGCCGACGTCCCCGGAGAAGAGACTGTTGACGAAGACGAAGAGAGTGAGGGCGATCACGACCGTGACGGGGCCGAGATAGCTCTGCGGAAGCAGCGCTGCGAGCAGCGACGCGGGATCGACGGAACCCGCCTGAAGGATCGTCCACGCGATGGCCGCCGCCGCGATCGCGCCGCACGCCCACATGCGCGCACCGGTCAGTCGGAGATCACGCAACGCGTAGCCCGCGACGAAGTAGCCGACGTAGGGCAGCCACTGCGTGAGCGCGCTCAGGATGATGGGCGACGGGCTCCCCGCCCACGCCAGCAGCGCTGACGTCGAGTACGTCGCGACCGTGACCAGGATGAGGACCCCGCCGAGAACGAGCGCGCGCCGACGTCCCCCCTCTCTGAGGAACGGGGCGAGAACCGGTGCGATGGCGTAGAGACCGACGATGAGCCAGAGGAAGTAGAGGTGAGTGTACGGCTGCCCGCGCAGGACGAGCGCGAGCATCGTCGCCGCGCTCTCGTCGAGCCCGCTCATCCACTGCCGCACGACGATCAGATAGAAGACCTGCCAGAAGATGAAGGCCGGCGCGAGCCGCATCAGACGCTGACGATAGAACGCGGCGGGGCCGGCGGCATGCGGCCGCGGGTCGAGCAGGAGGGCGCCGCTGATCATGACGAAGACCGGGACCGCCCAGATGAATCCGGCGTTCAGCGCGACCGCCACCCACCAGGAGCGGGATCCCTCCAGCTCAGGAGAGGAGCGCAGCGCTCCGAACGTGTGGATGCTCACCACGCCGATGATCGCCACGATGCGGAGGATGTCGAGTCCCCAGCGTCGGTGAGTGAGGGTACCTGGAAGCGATGTCACCCCCGTACGCTATCCCGTCCACGACCCGCGCATCGAAACCGCCGAGCCGCCACCGCGAAACCTCCGTGCTAGCGTGATATCGCCATGGCACACTCTCCCGCGCGCACCTGGTTTCTGCGCCACCGCAGCACGCTCCTCCTGTGGACGATCCTCGCATCGACGTTCCTCCTCACGTACGCCACGTATGTGAGGTGGTACCGGATGTTCTATCCGGACTCGCGCTACTACCTCGCCATGGCCTATCTCTTCCTCGGCAACGATCCCGAGACGGCCCGGCAGCTCACCGTGGACTACGCGGGCCCGCGCAACATCGACGTCCCCCCGGTGGAGGATCTCTTCGGATGGGGCCTGGTGCAGCCGCGCGTGGTCCTTCCGACACTCAGCGCCCCGTTCATCGCGCTCTTCGGTCCAGCCGGCCTCGCCGTCATCCCCCTGCTGGCGACGGCAGCGCTCATGGTCATCGCGGTGATCATGCTCCGTCGTCGCTTCGGCACGCTCGTCGCGCTCCTCATCGGCCTCCTCCTGAACACGTCGATGTTCCTCGTCTCCATCGGAACCGGGATGCTCACCGAGGGCCTCTCGGCGCTGTTCACGGCCGTCGCACTGCTGCTCGCGTGGCGTTGGCTGGAAAAGCCCCGCCCCTGGATGCTGATAGCGATCGGCGCGGTCACGGTGCTCTCGGCCTTCACGCGCCAGGCGACCCTCATCATGGCCGGCGCTTTCATCGCGGCCTGGGTCATCGGCTCACTGATCGAGCGTCGCAACAGCCGCATGATGCTCCCCGCGATCATCGTGGGCGCGGCGACGATCGGCTGCCAGGTCCTGCAATCGCTCATCTTCCCGTCGTTCTCGCAGCTGGACCAGTTCCTCATGCAGGCCGGGGCGAGTTCGCTCGGCGAAGCCCTCCTCAACGTTCCGCGCATGGCGTTCGACATCGTCAGAGCCGATGTCGTGACGATGCTGCGAGGCGACCGTTCACTGCTCGTGCTGATCTGCCTCGCGGTCGCCGGGATGATCATCTTCTGGCGGCGCGTGGAGTCGCATCTGCTGCTCGGTGCCATCGCCGCCACGGCGATCTACAACATCACGAACGGCACGCCCACGCAGTTCCGGTACGCGACTCCCGGACTGATCTTCTGGCTTCTCGCCGCCGGGATGCTCGTCAGCGCGACCGTGACCTGGGTGCAGCGGTCACGGACCAATCCGACCGGCCTTCCGGGCGCGCGCGATGACTCCGATCCCGTGGCACGCGAGTCGGAGGCGTCGGCCGAGCCGGAAAACGTGTCCCAGCCGGACGACGGGCCTCAGCCGGCGGACAGCACCTCGACGACGCGCCGCGCCGCGGAGCCGTCTCCGTAGGGAGCCTCGTCGGTCGGCGACGGGGCAGGACGTGCGACGGTCTCGGCCAGGACCGACGGGTCTGAGACCAGGGCGTTCCAGCCGAGCTGCACGGTTTCGACCCACTCGGTCTCGGTGCGCACCGTCGTGCACGGCACCCGCAGCAGGAAGGCTTCCTTCTGCAGCCCGCCCGAATCGGTGACGACGTGTCCGCTGCTGAGCACCGCTGCGATGAGATCCCGGTATGCGAGGGGTCGGTGCACGCGCAGGTTGCCCTGCTCGAGATCGATGTCGGCTTCCGCCGCCTTGGCGACCAGCCGCGGGTGGGCGAGCAGGACGGTCGGAGTGGCCAGCGCGCCCAGCGCCTCGATGATCTGCGCGAGGCGTACCGGGTCGTCGGTGTTCTCGGCGCGGTGGATGGTCGCGACCTGGAACTCGCCGGGAGTGAGCCCCAGCTCGTCGATGAGCACGGAGGGCTCGCCCGAGAGCTCGTCCCTGGTCGAGTAGAGGACGTCCGTCATCACGTCGCCGACGAGGACGGAACGGGCCTCGAGCCCCTCATCGGCGAGGTGCGCCATGGCGACCTCGGTCGGCGCGAGCAGGATGTCGGCCGCGTGATCGGTGAGCACGCGGTTGTGCTCCTCGGGCATGCGACGGTTGAACGACCGCAGGCCGGCCTCCAGGTGCGCGACGGGAATGTGCATCTTGACGGCGCTCAAGGCGGCCGCCACCGTCGAGTTCGTGTCGCCGTAGACCAGCACCCAGTCCGGTGCGTGGGCGTCGAAGACGGCATCGAGCTGTCCCAGCATCGCGCCGGTCTGCACACCGTGACTCCCCGAGCCGACACCGAGGTGCACGTCGGGGCTGGAGATGCCGAGCTCGGAGAAGAAGATGTCCGAGAGCATCGGGTCGTAGTGCTGACCGGTGTGCACGATGACGTGTTCCACTCCGGCCTCACGCGCGGCGCGGTCGATGGGGGCGAGCTTGACGAACTGCGGGCGGGCGCCGACGACGCTGAGGATCTTCACCCTACGATCCTATGCGGCGCGCGCCGCCCGTCGTGCCCGGCGCTGTGCGAGGAGCGAGGCCGAGAGGAAGCGCAGCGGGGCGTCACGGTCGAGCGTGCGGTGCAGCGAGGGCGTGAGCATCGCGCGGGGCTGCGCATACCGTCGCCGCCGTTCGACGAGCGCGGCGACGTCTTCGACCGGGGCGTTCGCCCGGAGCCGATCGATGAGCTCGCCGTCGAGGCGCGAGAGCGAGCGCAGCGCCGAGGGCGCCGACCTCAGCAGCGTCTCCAGCGCGGACGCCGCATCGCTCACGGCGGTGGCGTCCAGCTCACGTCGGCCCAGCGCCCCGAGCACGTGCACGCGGATGAGTTTGCGGGTCACAGCCGCCCGGGCCGTCTCACCGAGACCGCCCCACGTGTCCTCGGCGACGAGCAGCGGCGCGAAGGCGAGCTCGGTCGCGAGAGTTCGAGCGGATTCCGTGACACGGTCGACAGCATCGTCGCCGACGAGGTACGCGTCGCCGTCGGCCGCGGCGACCACCGTGCGCGCACCGAACCACAACCGGATGCTGGGGGCGATGTCCTCCCCCGTCTCCAGCCCCTCCACGGGGCGCGCGTGTTCACGGAGGTCGGCGGAGAAGAGTCCCATCGTGCTCGTGCGATAGCTCAGACGGTCACGCACCGGGTCCAAGACGACACGGCCGGGACGGCGCGGTGGGGTGGGGAACCCCTCCCCGACCGCGGGGATCAGCATCGCCGGCAGTACAGCGTCCGCTCCTCTTTCCTCGGCGCGACGGACCCAGCCGTCCAGGGCGCCGGGGCTGAGTCGATCGTCGGAGTCGATCTTCGTGAACCACGGAGCCCTCACCCGGTCGAGGGCGAAGTTCATCGGTCCGGCCGGCGACGGGATCCCGTCACGGAACCCGACGACTTCGACCCTGGCGTCCTCGGCATACGGCCCGAGCGCCGCTCGGATGCGATGCTCCTCGATGTTGTGCGCCACGACGAGAAGACGCACCGGCACGTTCGTGTGCTCGAGGACGCTCTGTGCGAGTCTACGCACCGGCCGCGATGCGGAGTGCACCGGAACGAGCACGTCGACCTGTGCGGGCGTGGCCATCGTCATCGGCCCGCGATCGTGTCGATGGCGCTCTTCCACACCGGCATCTGCGCTTCTGCGGACAGCTCGCGTGCCGCGTCGGCCGCCGCCGCCTTGAATCCGTCGACCCCCTGCGGGGTGAGTGCATCGAGCGCACGCGCCACGGCGTCGGCGGAGAAGTCGTCGGAGACGACACCCAGTCCGTGGCGCGTCAGCGTCGCGGCCATCTCCGGCGACGGTCCGATCACGAGCCCGAGCCGGGCCTGCACGTACTCGAAGAACTTGTTCGGCATGGCATACGCGTTGTTGTAGTTGGTGGGCGCGAGGATGTGGATGCCGACGTCGTACCCGGCGAGGGTGTCGATCAGCGAGTCGAACGGTACCGGGTCATGCATCCGGACCGTCGGCACCCGTGCTGCCGCCGCCCGGAGCTCTTCCAGATACGCCGGATCGTTCGGCGGGAGATACAGGTCGAGCGTGACATCGGCGGAGGTGCGCTCCATCGCCTCGATGAGCGTGCCGAGTCCGCGATTCCGCAGCGCCGCACCGGCGTGGACGACCCGGATCGGCGACGGCGTCGGGTGAGGTTCGCGCTCCGAGTAGGCGGGCGCGTTCATCACGAGCTTCGTGTCGAAGGCGAACTCGCGTCGATAGCGGTCCGCGATCGCTCGGCCGACGGTCGTGGTGGAGGATGCCTTCGAGACGAACTTCCGCAGCTGCCAGCGCAGGAACGGGGCGACGAAGAGCCGGAAGGTCAACTTCTCCGTGTGCAACGTGGGCGCGTACTCGTGCAGATCGACGTGGAAGCCCTTGGTCGGCGCGAGGCCGGCGGCCACACCGGCGGACTCCACCTCGTTGGCGAGGATCACGTCGAATCGGTGGCCGGCGAGATGGTCACGCGCCCACGCCAGGGCACGGTTTCCCCAGTACGCGCGGCGGTACTGTCGGGCGATCATCGCCGCGCGGGGATAACGCCAGACCGCGAG
Organism: Microbacterium sp. B19(2022); assembly: GCF_012030385.1. Classification (NCBI taxonomy): domain Bacteria; kingdom Bacillati; phylum Actinomycetota; class Actinomycetes; order Micrococcales; family Microbacteriaceae; genus Microbacterium; species Microbacterium sp. B19(2022). The sequence continues at coordinate 188,653 of NZ_JAAUVO010000008.1, read as the reverse complement.
CTCTTCCGGGATCTCGAAGTGCTCGACGCTTCCCTCGGGCTTGGGCCCATAGCCGCAGGTGACGATCTCCCAGTCGTCTTGGAAGAGCTCGATCTGACGCCGCACCCGAGGGTCCGACTCGATTCGGGAGAACGAGAGGACGAGCAGCTTCATCTTTGTCCCTTCCTGTCCAGCGCCGTCTCATAGACGGCGTCGAAGGCGGCACGGCGCGCGTCGTCCGAGAAACGGAGCTCTGCACTGCGGCGGATCTCATCGCGGTCTCGATCCAGAACGTCTTCGACGGCGGCCGCCCAGTCCGTCGCGTCCGTCGTGCCGACGAGTGCCCCGTCCTCGGCGCGGACGAACTCGGTGTGGCCGCCTTCATCGCCGACGACGACGGGGAGTCCATGACGGAGCGCTTCTGCGATCGCCACTCCGAAGGTCTCCCCTTCCGTCGGAAGGAGGAAGACGCGAGCCGAGCCGAGCAGGCCCGAGATCTCGGCGGGATCGACGTTGCCCCGCAGCTCCACGCGGTCTCGAACCCCCAGTTCGGACGCACGCGCGAGCACACGAGCGCGCTCGGGGCCGTCGCCTGCCCAGATGAGACGGGGGTCCCGGCCTCGTCCCACCAACGCCGCGACGGTTTCGACGGCGAGCACGGGGCGCTTGCGTCCGATGAGCCCACCGACCCCGACGATCACCAGGTCGGTGATGTCGCGTGGCGGCTCCACCGGCGCTGACACAGCGTTCGGTACGACGACCGTCGGGCCAGTCCGCGTGCGGCGGACAGCGGTGGCGAGCTGCTCGCTGACAGCGATCACCACGGCTGGATGCTGAAGCAGTCGCGCCATCCAGCCCCCGACCACGCGCACCGGGAGAGGCGCGGTACGCGGGCTGAGCAGGCCGGACCAGTGCTCCGTGTGCACCCACGGAACAGACAGCCTTCGTGGCACGGCAGGCAGCGCGGAGATCGCGTGGCTGTGCACGATGTCGACACCGGCGGCACGTTCTCGGATGGCTCGACGCGCGCGACGGATCCCCCGGAGCGACGCCGCGGCATACGGGATGCGTTCGACGGCCGCACCGTCGAGCGGTCGATCGGTCGACGTGCTCAGGTGCAGCACCGACACCTCGTGGGACCGGCGGAGAGTCTCGACGTCGCGTTGCACGAAGACGCCGGTCTGCGGGTTCTCGACGGTGGGATACCACGGGGTGACGATGAGGATCCGCATCTCAGCTTCCCTCGCGCCCGGCGATCGCATCGAGGCTGCGCCGCCAGACCTGGACCTGCTCCTGCGCACCCAAGGCGTGGGCGCTGGCGTGCGCACGCTCCTTGTACCGGCGAACGTCTTCGACGGTCAGCGCATCGATCGTGCGAGTGAGGTCGGCGGCGTCGAAGCCGTCGGCGACCGCGCCGAAGCCGTACCGTTCCACGTACTCGCGCATCTCGGGCGATGGGCCGATCAGGACGCCGAGACGGGCCTGCACATAGTCGAAGATCTTGTTCGGCAGGGCCCACGTGTTGTTGAAGTTCGTCGGCGGAAGCAGGTGGATGCCGACGTCATAGGCGTTGATCGTGCGGATCAGGTCCGCATACGGCACGGGATCGAGGATTCTGACCCGCGTGCTCCCCTCGGTGAGAGCGCGCAGCTCCTCGAGGTAGTCCGGGTGGTTGGGGGTCAGATACAGATCCAGGGTCGCATCCGCACTGGACGCCTCGACCGCCTGGATCATCTCGTCGAGGTTGCGGTTACGCAGACACGCACCACTGTGCACCAGGCGCAACGGCCCCGCGACCGGAGTCGGAGTCAGGTCCGCGAAGGGGGCGGCATTCGTGACGAGCTCCGGACGGAAGCCGAACTCCTTCTCGTACTCACGGATCAGGCCGTTGCTCACCGTCGTCCAACTCGCGGCCTTCGACACATACGTCCGGCAGATCCACTCGTGATACGGCTTGATGCGCCGAGCCCACGCCGCATGCTCCTCGTTCAGACGCGGGGTGTACTCGTGGAGGTCGGCATGGATGCCGAGGCGCGGACGGAGCCACTGCGCGACGCCGACCGCTTCGGGTTCGTTCGCGAGGATGATGTCGTACTCACCGCGGGGAAGATGCTCGCGGACCCACTTGACCGCCGAGATCCGCCAGTAGACGGCGCGGTAGGCGTGGAGCGTGATCAGACGCCCGTTGTAGTCCTGGTAGTCGGCAGACCGCGGCACCTCCCAGTGGGCGGCCACCCCCTCGGGTGCGGGACCGTACCCGACTGTGGTGAGCTCGAAGTCGTCGCGGAAGGCGACGACCTGCTTGAGCACGCGCGCATCGGAGACGATCGGCGAGAACGAGATCAGCAGCAGACGCGGCTTAGTCATCCGTCGGGTCTTTCGTCAGACCGGCCAGCGCAGCCTGATGGGCGAACTCGGGCTCCTGCGCGATGACCTCTGCGAAGGTGCCGCGGGCGCGGACCTCTCCGTCCCGGAGGAACCACACCTGATCCGAATGCCGGATCGTCGACAGCCGGTGCGCGACCGAGATAACGGTGATCTCTGCGCCGAGCGCATCGATGGAGGCCGTCACCGCAGCCTCCGTTCGCGTGTCGAGCGCACTCGTGGCCTCGTCGAGGACGAGCACGAGCGGCTCTGCGTAGAGGGCGCGCGCGATCCCGAGACGCTGGCGCTGACCGCCGGAGAGCTGGAGCCCTCGGTCGCCCACGCGTCCGTGGATGCCGTCCGCTCTGGCTTCGACGACGTCGAGCAGCTGCGCCTTGCGCAGCGCTTCGCGCACGCGGGTCTCGTCGAAGTCATCCGTCCAGGTCAGGGCGACGTTCTGTGCGATCGTGGCGTCGAAGAGCGCCACGTCCTGTGGGACGTATCCCACGCGCCCGCGCCACGCGGCCATGACATCGGTGAGGTCCTGGTCCCCCAGCGCGATGTGTCCTGCCGTCGGGGTGAGGAGTCCGAGAAGCAGATCGACGAGTGTCGACTTCCCGGCCCCGGAGGCCCCGACGATCCCGACCCTGGTGCCGAACGGAATCGATCCGGTCACGTCGGCGAGGGCCGGCCGGGGCGCGTTGGGGAAGGTGAACCCCGCACCGTGGAAGTTCAGCTCGGTAGGAGTCCCGACGATGGGATCGTGCCCGATGTGCTCGGAATTGTCGCGGTAGCGCCGCGACGACTCGATGTCGCGCAGCACGGCCTCCACATGGGGGATGTTCGCGGTCATCATCGAGACGAGCGACTGGAATCCGGTCAGCGAGGGGACGAGACGGAACCCGGCGACGCCGAAGAGGGCGATGGCCGAGACGGCGGCCTCGAATCCCGAGAAGAGCATCGCCGCACCGCCGACGAGCAGGAAACCGCCCACGATGCCGGCGTCCAGGACGAAGCGCGGCACCGAGGAGAGGAAGTTCAGATTCGCCCGTGCCTTGGCCGACACGCTGCGATCCGCCTGGACGACGCGAGCGACCTCATCGGACTTGTTGCGCAGCGTGATCTCCTTGAGGGCGGACACCATGTCCGTCATCAGCGCGGCGACCCGGAAAGAGTAGTCGCGGTTCACCCGACCGGCCGTGACTGTGCGGCGCGAGAGCACCACGTACAGCAGCAGCGCGATGAGTCCGAGATAACAGACGGTCACGAGCGCGGTCAGCGGCTGCATGATGACGATGACCACCACCACGAGAAGCGACGTCGTGAGCAGAGCGGGCAGACTCATGAACGGCAGCAGGAAGCCCGACGTGACGTTGGCGATCCCGACGTCCGCGAGACGGACGAGATGCGTCGTGTTCCGCTGGAGCCTGTCGATCCACGGCGCGTGGATATAGCTCTGGAAGAGCTGATCGCCGATCTCGAGCTCGAAACTGGCGAGCCGTCTGGTCGCGAACCACTGCATGATCAGCGACGCCGTCGACTTCAGGATGATGAGTCCGGAGACGAACACGATGATCCAGATGTAGCCGTCGGGTCCGATGGCCCCGACCACCGGCAGCTGCACCGGAGTCCCGGCGAGCATGGACGAAAGGGAGACGGCGAGGATCATGAGCGCCGCGACATCGAGCGCGGCCAGCAGTGCGGAGAGCAGCACGAAGGTGTTGATGTAGCGACGGGCCGAGTCGGGGAGATTCGGCATGATGTCGCGATAGGTGGAGAAGATCGCTTTCATAGGACTTCCTCGCTCCAGGGAGCGGTCACGCCGAGGAAACCGGCGAGAGCGAGCGCCGAGCGCCGCCCGTCATGGACTCGGCGCACGAACGCGGGACCTCGTGCGGCGAGCGTACGGAAACTCTCGGGATCCGCGCAGATCTCGCGCAGGGCGTCTTCGAGTGTGTCGGGGTTCGCGAAGACGCACGGCGGAACAGCGCCGGCCTCCTCGGCCTCACTCACCGCGAGATCGGTGAGGTAGGTCACCACGACGCGCCCGGCCGCCATGGCCTCGACGGCCGCGACGCCGTAGTTGCCCATGCGCAGGGCGTCGATGACGATGTCCGCCGAACGGTACAGATCAGGCATCTCGTCCGCCGGCACCGCGTGCGCCTCCCGGTACTCGATCAGCCCTTCGGCCTCGAGGCGGGCAGCTGCTTCGCGCACGGCCGCCGTGCCTTTGACGATTCCGCTGCTGGGCACGTGCATGACGACCGGCTTCGCGCGGGTCATCGGAGGCTCGGTGCTCGCCCAGCGGTCGGGATCCACCACGACCGGGAGCCAGCTGGCGGGCGGCAGGTGCCGCGCCAGGGTGGCCGTCGAGTAGAACGTCGGCAGGGCCAGCGAAGACGCGAGTGCGCTGCGGACCTGAGCGCTCTGCTCCAGCAGGGGCGTCTGATCCCACTCGTCGCCGTGAAAGGGAGAGTAGGGGTTGTCGGAACGGTGCACGCTCGGGACCCGCACGTCGGTGCCGTGGGCGATCAGCCCCACCTGCAGGCCGGCGTCCTTCATCGCGGCGACCTCCTGCCGGACGTCACCGTCGAAGAGTTCGCCGAAGATCGGACGAACCGCTTCCACCAGCACGTGGGAGAACCCATTCACGACGGCGTCGAACTGCGCGCGCTGCCACCGCCGGCTCTTCAGGAACACTGCCGTGGGCAGGGCGTAGTCGGCAGGGAACCCGAAGTCGCCGGTCGGATTGCGGTACTGCATGTTCACCGCGCCCACCCCGGGGAGGAGCTCGGCGGCTCGCGCCCACCGGAACGCCTGCCCCGCGAAGTTCACCGGCGCGATGTACAGCCGGACGTCACCGTCGGGGGCGACCACCGGTGCGGGGACGTCTGCGGCGTCGAACCCGTAGCGAGAACCGGCGATGCGGAGCCGGATGCCCTCCGGAAGCGCGTCGAGGACGCGACCGGCGCTCCGACGCACGAAGGAACCGCTCATCGTGTCACCGGATCGGAAGGCGTCTGGCCCTGAGCCATGGTTCGACGACTCACAGCCTCACGGAGTCGCCGTCACGTGCGGACTCGAGCGCGGCTTCGACGACCACCAGCGTGCGAAGGCCCTGCTCCATGGTGACCACGTCGGTGCGCTGGCCGAGGACGGCGTCGCGGAACGCCTCGTGCTCGACGCGCAGCGGTTCGCGCTTCGCGAAGGCGAAACGGGTGACATCGCCTTCGGAGACCCCGCGGAACGACGAGACGGACTCCCACTCCAGCGGGATCGTGCCGTTCGCGTAGAAGGTCAGGTCGCCGGTGGACGTGTCGGCGAGGAACGCACCCTTCTCCCCCGTCACGACCGTCAGCCGCTCCTTCATCGGGCTCAGCCAGTTCACGATGTTGTTGACGATGACGCCCGACGCCGTGCGTCCTGTGATGGTGATCATGTCTTCATGCTCGCGGCCGCTCTTGAACGCCGTCTGCGCGAAGATGCGCTCGTAGTCGCTCTGCACGACCCACGCCGTGAGGTCGACGTCGTGCGATGCCAGGTCCTTCGCGACACCGACATCGGCGATGCGCGAGGGGAACGGCCCCTGCCGGCGCGTGACGACCTGGTACACGGCTCCGAGTTCGCCGGCTTCGATGCGGCGCCGGAGTTCCTGGACAGCGGGGTTGAAACGCTCTATGTGACCGACGGCCCCCACGAGACCGGCTGATGCGAAGGCGTCGACCATGCGCTGGCCGGCCTCGACGCTGTGCGCGATCGGCTTCTCCACCAGGGTGTGCACACCCGCGGCGGCCAGCTTCAGGGCTGCATCCTCATGGAATCGCGTCGGGACCGCGACCACGGCGATGTCGATGCCCGTGGCGATCAGTGCTTCGATGTCGGGGAGGATCTGGAGATCTCCGGCGACGCCGTGCGGGTCGCCCCCGGGATCGGCGATCGCCACCAGTTCGACGCCGTCGATCTCCCGGAGGACGCGTGCGTGGTGACGCCCCATCATCCCCACGCCGAGCAGGCCAGCGCGCAGAGTCATCACGCACCCGCCTTTGCGATCGCGTTGACGGCGGCGACGATGCGTTCGAGATCGTCCTGGGTCAGCGACGGGTGGACCGGCAGGGAGGCCACCTCGCGGGCGGCGCGTTCGGTCTCCGGCAGGTCGAGCCCCGGAGCGAAGTGCGTCAGCGAAGGCAGCCGGTGGTTCGGGATCGGGTAGTAGACCCCGGCGCCGACGTTGTATTCGTTCTTGAGCGCGGCGACGAAACCGTCGCGGTCCTCGGGAACACGGATCGTGTACTGGTGGTAGACGTGCACGGCGCCGTCCGCGACCGGAGGCACGATGACGCCCTCGAGATTGGCGTCGAGGAACGCGGCGTTGGACTGCCGGGTCTTCGTCCAGGCATCGACCTTGGTCAGCTGCACGCGTCCGATCGCGGCGTGGATGTCCGTCATGCGGGCGTTGAAGCCGATGACCTCGTTCTCGTACTGACGCTCCATGCCCTGGTTGCGCAGGAGCTTCACCTGGCGTGCGAGTTCGTCGGTCGCCGTGGTGACCATGCCCCCCTCGCCGCTGGTCATGTTCTTCGTCGGGTAGAGGCTGAACATGGCGAAGTCGCCGAACGAGCCCACCGGGCGTCCGTCGAGCGAGGCGCCGTGGGCCTGAGCCGCGTCCTCGTACAGCGCGATCCCGCGCTCGGCGGCGAGGGCCTCCAGCTCCCGCATGCGGGCCGGGTGGCCGTACAGGTGCACGGGGAGGATGCCCTTGGTCTTCGGTGTGATCGCGGCCGCGACCGCCTCGGGGTCGAGCGAGAACGTGTCGGGCTCGATGTCGACGAAGACCGGCGTACCACCGGTGAGGGCGACGGAGTTCCCCGTGGCGGCGAACGTGAACGACGGCACGATGACCTCGTCACCGGCACCGACGCCGGCCGCCAGCAGGCCGAGGTGCAGGCCCGCGGTGCCGGAGTTCACCGCGACGGAGGGGCGACCGGGCACGAAGTGCGCCGAGAACTCCTGCTCGAACGCGGCGACCTCGGGGCCCTGAGCGACCATGCCGCTGCGCAGGACTCGGTCGACGGCCTCCCGCTCTTCGTCGCCGATGATGGGCTTCGCGGGGGGAATGAACTCGCTCACACGGTCTCCTTGCTCAATGTGCCTTCTGATTCGATGTATCTGTCGCCGGTGCTCGGGCAGACCCAGATGTCTGCGTCGTCGGCGGGCTTCAGCGGGATCCCTGCTTCGCCCACCCATCCGATGCGCCGCGCCGGCACGCCGACGACGAGCGCGTATGCCGGGACATCCTTGACGACCACCGCACCGGCGGCGACCGTCGCCCAGGCACCGATCGTCACCGGAGCGACGCACGTCGCTCTGGCGCCGATGGACGCACCCGTCTCGATGGTCACGCCGACCGGCTCCCAGTCGTGTGCGCTCTTGATCGATCCGTCGGGGTTGATCGCCCGCGGGTAGGTGTCGTTGGTGAGCACCACGGCGGGTCCGATGAACACGCCGTCGCCGAGCTTCGCGGGTTCGTAGACGAGGGCGTAGTTCTGCACCTTGCAGTTGTCGCCCATCTCGACGCCGGTGCCGATGTAGGCGCCGCGTCCGACGATGCAGTTCTCCCCCATCCGCACGCCCTCGCGCACCTGCGCGAGGTGCCAGACGGCAGAGCCGTCGCCGATGACGGCGTCAGGGGACACATCTGCGGATTCGACGATCCGCACGCGAGAGGTTTCAGTCACGGGGGCTCCTAGCACGCCGCCGGGAACTGGCAGCACTGACGAGATTCTACTTGGCGCTGCGCCGCGAACCTCGACGCGCGCCGCGAACGACGTCCGCAGCCCGGGCGCCCACCGTACGCAACGACGCGTTGTCGACGGCCCAGGCGACGCGTGCGGGCCGCGCGTGCTCGGTGGTTCCGTCCGCCCACTCGGCGAGCAGTCGCCGCATCGCAGCGGCGACATCATGGGCGTCGAAGCCGACCGCTTCGCCGAGCCCTCCCGCGCGCACGACCTCTCCGCCGGTCTCCGCGCCGGCGAACAGCACGGGCGTGCCGACCGCCGCGGCCGCATACGTCTTGGTCGGTCGCGCGAAGTCGTAGCCGATGCCGGGGACGATGCTCACGAGCGCCGCCACTGCGCCTCTGAGCCACGAGGCGGACTCCGCGGGTCCGACGAGTCCCCCGAAATGCACGCGGCCCGGTGCGATCCGCTCCGCGAGCACCTTGAGTTCCGGTTCCACCGACCCCTGCCCGAAGAACCGGATGTGGACGTCGACCTCGGAGAGCTCCGCCAGGGCACGGATGAACACCTCAGGCTGCTGCCACTCCGACATGGTTCCCGTGTAGACGAAGTACGGGACGTCTGCCGACGGGGCCGGCACGTCGGGCGAGAAGACATCGGTGTCGATCCCGTTGCCGACGCTGATCACGCGCTCGGGACGGCCGCCGATGTCTCCCAGTCGTTCGGCGACCTCCGGCGACACGGCGATGGCGGATGCGGCGCGCCGCAGGACGAAGCTCTCGACGGCGCGCATGACCGCGATCACCGGTCGAGGCGCCTCCATGGACGCGACCGCGTCGGTCCAGACATCGCCCGGGTAGTACACCAGGACGCGTCCGGTGAGCAGGGCGGCGACCGCGGCGACGAGTCCGGTCGTGGGCGGTGCCTCCGCGACGATCACGTCGGCGCGATGCCGCAGCAGACGGAAGAACAACGGGATGTCGAAGGAGAGGTACTGCACGTAACCGCGGATGGCTCCGGTCCGATCGCGAAGGACCCGGGCTCGCCGAACGGTGACGCCCGGAGCATCGGTGGTCGTCATCCCGTGGGGTGGCCGAGTCGTGAGCACCACGACGTCGGAGTCGGGTGCGAGAGCCCGGACGAGTGCGTCCATCCGGAAGCTGGCGGCTGTGACTTCCGGCGTGTACAGCCGCGTCGCGACGACGACCCGTCTTCTCCTCGGCATCCTGCCCCTGTAGCTCGGTTGATGAAGGTCCGTTCGGACACCTGACACAATAGAACCATGTCCTCGAGCGTCCCCGCGCCTCCCTCCCCCGACCGCAGCGCCTGGGTCGTCATCCCCCTCTACAACGAGGCGAGCGTGATCGGCGGCGTGGTGGAGAGCCTGAAACCGTTCTTCGCGCACATCGTCTGCGTCGACGACGGCTCGCGAGACGGATCCGCGCGTGAGGCGGAGAAGGCGGGCGCCATGCTCGTGCAGCATCCCGTGAACCTGGGCCAGGGTGCGGCGCTGCAGACCGGATTCGACTTCGCGCTGGCGCACCCGGAGTGCGAGTACATCGTGACCTTCGACGCCGACGGCCAGCATCGCATCGAGGATGCTATCGGCATGCTGCAGCTCGCCCGCGACGAAGACGTCGCCATCGTCTTCGGATCCCGATTCCTCGACGACCGCACGAACCCCGGTTGGATCAAGAAGGTGATCCTCAAGACGGCCGTGTGGGTCACCAATCTCACCACGAGCCTCAAGCTCACCGACGCCCACAACGGGCTCCGCGTCATCCGACGCGACGCCGCAGCGGCGATCGATCTCCGACAGGACCGGATGGCGCATGCCACCGAGATCGTGCTGGAGCTCGGCCGAACCCATCTCTCCTGGAAGGAGTATCCGGTGGAGCTCCTGTACACGGACTATTCGAAGGCGAAGGGCCAGAGCGTGCTCAACTCCGTCAACATCCTCGTCGACTTGGTGGTGAGGTAGCCATGTGGATCCAGATCCTCCTGATCTCAGCCATCGTGGTGCTCGCGGTGTTCATGATGCGCCGGACGGGCGCAGACAGTCACCTCGCGATCCGTCGACTGCTCATGGGCCTGTTCGTGATCGCCGCAGTGCTCTCGGTGCTCTTCCCGCAATGGCTGAGCTGGCTCGCGCAGCTCGTCGGCGTCGGTCGCGGCACCGACCTCGTGCTCTACGCGCTGATCGTGATGTTCCTCGCGTTCGTGTACTCGCAGTACCGCCGCAACGTCGCCCAGCAGCGGCAGCTCACCCTCCTGGCCCGCAAGATCGCCCTGCTCGAGGCCTCAGAGAACGAGAAGCACCCTACTCACAACCCGTGACCTCGTAGAGGACGGCGTCGCCGACGCGGTCCACCTCGGTGAGGATCGAGGAATCGTCGAGGCCGTGCAGGCCGTCGAAGGTCGTGTAGTGGTTCTCGAACAGCACGCGGTCGCCGAAGTCGAGGGCGTGCGTCACGCCGAGTCTGTCGATCGCGTCGCACACGGCGGGCCCGCCCTCCACCAGGTACCTGGCCAGGGTCGACGCGTCATCGCCGTAGCGCCCGGTCACGTGCGGGAAGACCACGTCGTGCCCGGTGAATGCGAACAACAGGCCGGCTCCGGTCAGCGGGTCGCCGATCACGACGGCGTCGTCGGGCAACTCGTCGTCGATCTCGTCGAACAGCGCCACCTCGTCGGGTGAGAGCCCCTGCGACGCCTCGCTGAACTGGAAGCTCACGCTGCGCATGTAGCCCACGTCGTTGCGAAGTCCCACGAGGTGGGTCGCCCCTGCGACGGCGACGATCGCGACGACAGCGACCACGAGGCCCCTGCGTCCTGCCCGCCACCAGCCTCGGATCCATTCGACGACGACGGACGCGCCGAGCGCGGCGAGCGGCAGTCCCCACACCGCGATGAGCGCTCCGACGCGGGTCGTGTCGTCGTACCAGACGCCGACGAAGACACTGCGGATCGATTCGACCGGGAACCAGGTCGCCATCAGGAAGAAGAAGATGCTCACGGCGTAGGACCCGAGGATCCACCACGTCCGGTCCTTCACCACGCGCCAGATACCGATCGCCGCCAGCGGCCCGAGCAGGAGCCCCGTCGACCTGCCGACCGGGCTGAGGAATGCGACCTCGCCGAGAGCCTGCCCCAGAGAGGAGGTGGGAAGCCACTCGTGCGTCGTCACATTGGCCACGATCCAGACCACGGCGAGTGCGACCGCCCCCAGAACCACCGAGAGTGCGACGACGACCCGTGTCGTGGTTCCGCCCGCGCGAGCTGTGCGCCACGCCAACCAGACGAGGTAGGGCACGAGCAGCACCACCGCGCCGAGAAGTGCGGAGGGATGCGCGAGGGCGACCGCACCCGCGGCCGCGAGGGCGATGAGGATGCGCAGCGTCCTCCCCGCCCACGAGAGCGCCGGCGCGAAGGCGATCAGGACGACCGCGAGGAAGATCGGGATCAGCGCGGTGCCGAGCAGGTTGGGATAGAGGACGCCCCAGTTGAGGAAGCCGAGGGGGAAGACGCTGAAGCCCAGACCCACGAGCGGAGCCCACGTGGTGGCAGCCGGGCGGGACGGGAACGCCACGGCGGTCAGGCAGGCGAGGGCGACGGGCCACACCAGCGCGATCACCGCGACGGTGGTCACGTTGGTCGCCGCGACGATGCTGCCCGCGGCCGGCACGACGAGACTGACCAGCGCGTGCCAGAGGGTGGGATAGAACGACGTCGCGGCGCCGGGCACCACCATCGTCATGTGCAGCGGGGAGGCGTCGCCGGTCTCAGCGATGAACTCGACGGCGTTCAGGTGGAACAGGCCGTCATAGAGCTGGGAGGGGTTGCCGGGAGCCCCGATGCCCAAGGCGACGATGCCGATCCAGGCGACAACGGCCGCGGCGAGCGCGATCCATGCGCCCCTCCCCGCACGGGGTGCGGTGTCGACCGCGCGCCGGTCGAAGAACCGGAGCGCCGCGGCGACGACCCAGATGACGACGGTGACCACGGCCACGGGGATCAGTCCCCAGCGCATCCCCAGCAGCGGTGCGAGGAGAGACGCGGCAGCGAGAACGCCGAGGGAGACGGCGATCGCCACACCGAGGCGCACGATTCCCTGTACGCCGCGAAGGCAGAGCCCGATGGGCAGCCCCGGGACGATCAGAAGGGCGGCCGCGACGAGCAGCGCAGGGATCTGGCCGATCCAGTCGCTCACGCGTCCACCAGAGCGATGGCGCCCTCGACCTCACCGTCGTAGATGACCTCGCCCTTGTTGATCACGATGCCGCGGGTGCACAGCTCACGGACCATCTCCATGTCGTGGCTGACGACGACGAGGGTCTTGCCCGCGGCGATGAGCTCTTCGAACTTGAGTCGGCACTTCTCCCGGAACGGCGCATCGCCGACGGAGAGGATCTCGTCGACGAGGAGCACGTCGAGCTCGACGTGGATCGCGACCGAGAAGGCCAGCCGCATGAACATCCCGGAGGAGTAGTGCTTGACCTCCTGGTCGATGAACTGCTCGATCTCGCTGAACGCCACGATCTCGTCATAGCGAGCCTCGATCTCGTGGCGCTTCATCCCGAGGATCGCCGCGTTGAGGAAGACGTTCTCGCGTCCGGAGAGCTCGGGATGGAAGCCGGCGCCGACCTCGATGAGACCGGCGACCCGACCCCGGGTCAGCACCTGTCCGTCATCGGGCTCCATGACGCCGGAGACCAACTTGAGAAGCGTGGACTTGCCCGATCCGTTGAGCCCGAGGATGGCGACGGACTCCCCCTCGCCGATGACGAGGTCCACGCCTTTCAGCGCTTCGAACTGGCTGGTGAGCTTCTGCCGCTTGATCCAGGCGACGACGGTGTCCTTGAGGGAGAACGCGTGGTTGAGCGTGAACCGCTTGCGCACGTCGTCGATGATGATGCTCGGCCTGATCGCCGTCTGTTCACTCATAGGTCCTGTGCGAACTTTCCCTCGAGGCGGCGGAAGACGAACTGCCCGAGCAGCAAGGTGGCGACGGCGATGAGGAACGTCCACAGCGTGTTCCAGCCCAGGTTCGGCGGAAGCGCGACGAGTTCCGTACCCGCGTATCCGGCGGCCGAGACCATGCCCTCGGTCGCCGGACGCCAGAAGGCGTAATGGAAGAGTTCCACGCCCTGGGTGATCGGATTGAGGAGGTACAGGTCCACGAGCCACGACGGCCAGTGCAGCCGGTCTACGACCGCCTCCTGCACCATGATCCACGCGTACAGCACGGGTGACGCCCACGTGGCGAGCAGCAGCATCAGCTCCACGATGTTCTCGGCGTCGCGGAAGCGCACGTTGACGGCGCCGAAGAAGAGGCCGAGACCGAGGCTGAACACCATGACGATGATCATTCCCGCGAGCACGGCGAGGATGCTCAGCACCGAGATGTGCGCGATCCATCCCATCAGGAGGCAGACCACCAGCAGCAGCCCGACCTGCGGGAGGAAGTGCACGAACGCGACGATCACGGCCGAGACCGCGAACAGCTGGCGCGGAAGGAACACCTTGCGCACCAGCGGGGCGTTGCCGACGATCGACGTGGTCGCGTTCTTGAATCCCTCAGAGAACAGGTTGATCACCACGATCCCCGAGAACAGGTAGACCGCGTAGTTCGGGATCCCGTGGTCGAGCTTCATGAAGATGCCGAGGACCACCCAGAACACGAGGAACTGGGCCGCGGGTCGCACGTAGGACCAGGTCCATCCGAGCACCGAGTTGCGGTACCGCGTCGTGACGCCCGTGCGGACGAGAAGGTTCAGCAGATAGCGCCACCGCACCACGTCGATGAGCCCATGGCTTTTGCCGGGGATGTCGAAGTCGGCTCGCGGGATGATGGCGTAAGGATCGGGTTTGATCGTCACAGGTGTTCCATCCGGGAAAGGAGCAGCCTTCATACTAGCCGGGGCATTCTGAGGATCTGCGCTGCCCACGCGCAGACGATCTCAGCATCGACGAAGCTGGCCGATGCCCTCCGCGGAGAGCACCCCCGTCCCGCCGACCAGGGTGACGGTCGTCGCTCCCCTGGTGCGCAGGAACTCCGCCGCCTGGGGGAACATGCAGGTGCTCTGCGAGAGCACGAGCGGGACCCCGAGCCTGCCGGCGAGAGCCGATCCGGTGAGGGCGTCCGGGAAGTCGTCACCCGTGGCGACGAGCACACGCAGTGCCGTCGAGGGGAAGTACGCGTTGTTCACGGCGATGTTCGTCAGGTATCGATCGGTGCCGGAGAGCCGGTTCATCTTGAAGCCCTGGCCCTGCAGCTGGGCGACCACCGAATCCTTGACCACTCCGGCGCCTCCCACGACCGTGATGTTCGCGGCGCCGATCTTGCGGAGCGTCGCGATCGTCGCGGCATCAGCGCTGTTGGCGAGTCCGTCCACGAGCAGCACCGGAATGCGCCCTGCACCACCGGCGGCCGCCGCGCTGAGAGCATCCGGGAAGTCCGCACCGGTCGCCAGGAGAACGTTGGCGCTCGCGCCGGAGCTCTCGACGATGGCACGCGAGGTCGAGTAACGGTCTGCGCCGCTGATCCGCTCGATCTTGGCAGCCGGTACCGCGGCCTTCGTCTGCGCCGCCACGGCGTCCGAGATCACGCCCACCCCGCCGACGAGGACCACCCGGGTGGGTGCGAGCCTCTTGAGCTCCGCCGCGACGTTCGCCGGGATGGCTCCCGGGGTCGTGAGCAGGAGCGATGCCTGCGCCTTGCTCGCCGCCGCCACCGCCGAGAGGGCGTCGGGGAAGTCGAGGCTCGTCGCGAGGAAGACCGTTCTGGTCCCGGTGGGCCATGCGGCGCGGGAGGCTTCGACCGCGGTCTGCTCTCGACTGTTCCCGGAGATCCGGTCGACCTTCACCGTCGTCGCCGTGTAGGCGGCGGACTGTGCCGTCGCATCGACGTAGCCGGCACGCTTCGCCGTCAGCTTGACCTCGAGCTTCGTGCCGCTGTCGGCGACGGTCAGGTTGTACGACCGCCCGGTGGCACCGGGGATCGCTGTCCCGTTGCGGAACCACTGGTAGAGCGTCGTGGTGGCAGCGGGCGTGAAGACGCCCGTCGCCGTGAGGGTCTGACCGGGGATCACGTAGCCGTTGACGAGCGGCTTGCCCGCAGTGAAGGTCAGCGTCCGCGTCGGACCGAACCAGTCGGTGAAGTAGTTGTAGAAGTTCCGGTTGCCGTAGGCCGAGCATCCGTCACCCTCGCCGTAGCCGGCGCGCAGGGCAGCCGCGTTGGGCTGGTACGGCGTGTAGTAGTAGAGAGCCGACGTCGCCTTGTTCGCGACGTACACCGGCGCGGAGCCGCAGGATGCCTTGGGGTTGTAGAGGATGTTCCAGGTCTTGCCCGGCGCATACCACTGGAACCACTTGCCTTCCATGTAGATCTGCATCTGGCGGGCGGCGCCGTAGATCTGGTGGAAGAAGCCGATGAAGTTCGGGTCGCACGGCGCGGTGTCCGGGCATCCCTGCCCGAGAGCGATCCGATAGCGCCAGGCGCTCGGCCACGTGTGGGTGATCAGCCCCTGCTCCTTCTGGAGCATCACGATCAGTACCTGCGGGTTGATGTTGCAGGCCTGCGAGACGCGGTAGATGATGCGCGCGGCCGATTCGTTCGCGGCGCCCGTGTATCCGCTGCAGTACTGGTCTGCCGGGCGGGTGACCGTGGTCATCCGGAAGTCCTTCAGGCAGACGATCGCCTCGTTGTTCTCGTCACGGCCACCCAGGCAGCGCGCGACCTTGCCGTTGAAGAAGGTCTGGATCTGCGCCTCGGTCATCGTGCTCTTGTTCGTGAACACGGCGTCGCTGATGAGGTTTCCCGGTGTGAAACCGGTGAGGCTGCTCTTCGCGATCCCCGCATCGACGGGGGCGGCGGAGGCGTTCGCGACTGTCGCCACGGGTGACGCGACCGTCGCCTGAGCAGCGGCGGCGGGAACGACCGTTCCGAGAACGAGGGCGGAGACAGCGAGGAAACAGGTGAGGAGTGGGGCAGTCCTCAGGGTGTTTCGCGAGCGTGGGGCACGTCGAGACATGTGACCAGTGTGACGGAAGTTGCAGGATGATGCCACTGTTGCGCCTCTTTGGCCACAGCACCCCGGCGTGTCGCACCGATGTGCAGGTGGCTCCCAGCCCTCAGAGGTCGGCGTGCAAAGCCCAGAGCCGCTCCGCCGAACTCGCCCACGAGAAGGCCCTGGACCGATCCGCGGCCAGGACGCGCAGCCGGTCCGCCGCGGCATCCGTCGCCTCCGCCATGGCGTCCGCGATCTCGTCGGCGGCGACCAGCTTCCCGCCATCGGCGATGACATCCCGGTGCGAGCCGCTGTCTACCGCGACGACAGGGATCCCGAGGGCCATCGCCTCGACCGCGCGCCATGGCCACCCGGCAGAACTGCTCGTCGCGGCGAACACCGATGCCCCGGCCAGCACGGCCGCACGGTCCGCGGTATCCAACACACCTCGGATATGCGCGCGACGCTCGGGGAGCCCCGCGGCCGAGGCGAGCTCGGCGTAACGGGGTTCCGCACCTTCGGGCGCGCCCAGCACGACGGCATCGATCCCCGCTGCGACAGCGCCGCGGAAACCGTCGTGCAGATCGGCCGCCGACCCCGCCAGCACCACATAGTGTGCGGGCAACGATAACGCGGCTCGCCTTTCGGCGGCGTCGACAGGCGCCGCGAACCCACGGGGCGGAGCACCCGCCACCACGCGGACGCGATCGCCGAGACGTGCGAGTTCCGACAGCCGCTCGGCGACGGCATGCGAGGGCACGACCACGGCATCGGCATGCTTCACTGCCCGCCGGAGCATGCCGCGCTGCCAGGCGACGAGGCTCTTGGACAGCTGCTCCGGTGCGTCCCAGGCGCGCAGATCCCACAGCGTGACCGTGGTCTGGTGGTTGTCGTGCACGCGGTCATGCCGCACGAGCGGGGCCATCAGCGTCGGCGAATGGATCATTCCTCCGCCGACCCCCGGAGCGATCCCGAGCTGCCAGGAGGCGGCCAACTCGCGACGCCCGAGCCCGAGGGTCCGCACCTCGCCGACACCGGCGACCGGCACCTCCGCACCCGCAGGAACGATGGCGTCCACCGTGCACCCGGAAGGCGCCGTCGCGATCAGGCCGACCGTGAGATCGAGCGAGGCGGAAGCCTGGTCGGGGTCGACGACATGCACGAGCTGATCCAGAACAACACGCAGCCGAGCACCCATGCGATCAGGCTATCCTCGCCGCGCAGCTCCCCCGTGGAGCGCACCACCCGCGCCGCGACAATGTCAGCGTTCCCACAGTTTTCGCCCACCGCCGCCCCAGCGGTTCGTGCTTGAATGCTCGAGTGAGCGATGGTCGTCTTCCCGTCCGACGCCGATGGATCGGGTGGACCGTCGGCGTTCTGCTGTCGATTCTTCTCATCGCGGTCGGCTGGGTGGCGATCCGCGGGATCGGCGCGGTCAACGACCTTCAGCAGGTCGCCAAGGGCGCCACGCAACTGAAGGCATCGATCGCCTCGGGCGACCTCGAAGAGGCGGAGCGGATCTCCGGGAGCATCGCGCGCAACGCGGCATCCGCCGACGACCTCACCTCGGACCCCGTCTGGCAGGCATTCGGCGTTGTGCCGTGGCTCGGACCGAACTTCCGGGCGGTGAGCGAGATCGCCGAGATCGCGAACGACGTCTCGACCGACGCGCTCACGCCGTTGCTCGATGTGGCCGGCGGACTCGATCTGGCGGGCCTGGGCGTCAAAGGCGGCACGATCGACCTCGCCCCTTTCGCCGAGATCCAGAAGCCGCTCGGGACAGCGAGCACCGCCCTCACCGCTGCGGAGCAGCAGGCCAAGCGCATCGATGCGGACGCGACCCTGCCACCCCTCGCCGACGCCGTACGTGAACTGCGATCCGCGGTGACCGGGGCAGCGACAGCGGTCGGCTCCCTGCACGGTGCCTCTGTCCTGCTCCCGACGATGCTCGGCGGCGAAGGCCCGCGCAACTATGTCCTGGCCATGCAGAACAACGCCGAGTTGCGCTCCTCCGGCGGGATCATCGGCTCGATCGCTCTGTTGCATGCGGAGAACGGCACGATCACGCTGCAGAGACAGGCGTCGACCCGGGACTTCCCGCCGCTGGACACCGCTCTGCCGCTCAGCGAGTCCACGATCGCCCTGTTCGACGACCGCCCCGGTCGCTACCTCCAGAACATCACCGCCATCCCGGACTTCGCCGAGGCGGGCGAGATCATCGCGGCCCGGTGGACGGGTCGCTTCGGCGGGACCGTCGACGGCGTCATCGCCGTGGACGCCGTCGTCGCGGAGCACCTCATGAAGGCGACCGGAGACCTCGCTTTCGGACCCTTCACGGCCACAGCGGACACCGTGACGGACATCCTGCTGTCCCAGATCTATGCAGCCGTCCCCGATCCCGCCGCACAGGACGCGATCTTCGCGCAGGCGGCGGGCGGCCTGTTCAGCGCCGCGCTGTCCGGCGGCGACCCCCGGGCTCTCATCGGGGCACTGGCCACATCGGCGGACGAGAGTCGGATCCGCATCTGGAGCGCACACCCGGAGGAGGAGGCCGTGCTCGCAGCCTCCGAACTGGGCGGCACGATCCCCACGGACAGCGACGACGCGACCTACGTGGGTGTGCTGATGAACGACACCACCGGCGGGAAGATGGACTACTACACCCGTGCATCCATCACGACGTCGGTCGGCACGTGCCAGGGCGCTCCGACCACGCAGGTGCGCGTCACGTGGACGAATACGGCCCCGGCGGACGCCGCGACCTCGCTGCCCGCCTATGTCACGGCCGACGGTTTCTACGGCGTCCCCGCCGGCACGGTGCGCACGCTGATCGCGGTATACGGGCCCGAGGGCGCGACGCCCGCCCATGTCGACCGCGACGGCGAGGAGGAAGGCGTGCAGACGGCCATGCTCGGCGATCGTTCCGTCGTGCAGCACGAGGTCTCCCTTGCCCCCGGCGAATCGACGACGATCACGGTCGAGTTCGAGGGCACGGGCGCCGGAGAGCGATTCACGGAAGTGCGGCACACCCCGCTCATCGAGGCTCCGGAAACCGCACGGAAACCGCTGAACTGCGCAACGTGACATTCCGCGCTCGATAAGGTAGCGTTGAGCCACTGGGGAATATCTGGAGTCTGCAATCTTGCCGTGGGGGCAAGACGACTCCACGCAGTCGGATGCAGGGGTGTATCCGGATGCGATTCCGCGTGAAATTCTGGGGAGAAATCATGCTGAAAAAACTGGCTGCCATCAGCCTTACCGCCGGCGCGCTCGTGTTCATTGCGCCCGCCGTCGCATCCGCTGCGCCGTCGACTGTTCCGGCCGCGTCCACCGATTCGTACACGACGCCTCCCGGCGTCAAGGTCGGCGACCCGGTCATCGACATCTGCGAAGTCTCGACCATCGTGTTCGGACCGGGATACTTCCTGCCGTCCGAGAACGTGAATGTCTCCGTCTCCGGCCTCAACGCCGGAAATGCCGCCGTCTCGGGCAACACCGCCGCGACCGACGGCAGTCTGACGCTCACGTTCCGCCCGCCCTCCGATGGTGAGGGCTCCTACGCCGTCTCCTTCGGCGGCTCGCGCTCGTACACCGCGACGATCACCGTCGCGCACGGTCACGATGCAGCTTCGACGTGCGACCACGATCCTGGGGTCGCACCGGCAGGCGCGGAGATGCCGCTCACGGGCGACGGATTCGAACTCGCCCTCACCGGCGGAAGCGTCTCGCCGTGGGTCCTCGGAGGCGGCGCCGCGGCGCTCGTCGCCGGTGGCGCCCTCGTCGCGGTCGGAGCGTCTCGCCGCAAGCGCGCCTAGGTCCGGCTGCCGCCTCGCGCGGTGGTCGACTGGACGACGGTGATCCCTCCCCCTCCGATCACCGTCGTCTGGTGCATCCGGTGGCACCCACCGGAAGCCCACGGCCCGCCCCTTCTGGGACGGGAGGGCCGTGGGCTTTGTCGCGCACTCGTGGCCGGCGGACTGCCCGCCACCATCTCCGGTCGACGCGGACTAACGTCGTCAGGGAGCGGGGCTCGGCGTCTGCGTCGGGGGATGCAGCGACGTAGCGATCAGGTCGTGGATGGACCTGTAGTCCGGCTCATGTTCGTCCACGCCGAAGTCGGGCGTGAGCTCGATCGACGTGACCTGCTGCTCCTTCGCCTTGAGCATCAGGTCGAAGAACTCCGGCAGCTTGTCCGAGGGCAGATCGGTGCTGATCAGCGCCGTACCCGCCGCCGCCACCTCGTTGAACCGCGTGAGCACGGTCTGCGGTGTGAACTGGGCGAGGATCGCCTCCTGGAGCTCACGCTGACGCTTCATGCGATCCCAGTCGCTGGTCGTGTAGCGGGATCGGGCGTACCACTGAGCCGTGTCGCCGTTCATCCGCTGCGTACCCGGCTCGATCCAGCCGATGGCCCATTCGTTCACATCGGTGCCCGTCCAGCCCTCGGGCGGTCCGCCCTTCGGAAGGCGCTCGGTGACATCGATCTCCACACCGCCCAGAGCATCGACGAGCTCCGCGAAGCCGTGCATGTCCACGAACACGTAGTACGGGATCTCGATGCCGAGTACCCCCTCCGCTGCGTCCTTGGTCGCCTCGATCCCCGGGTCGGAGCCGTGGGCGACAGCGTCGGGATAGAGCCCTGCTCCCCCGTCTTCGCGGCACACCTCGGCCGCGTTGCGCACATGGTTCATCCACCCGTTCCAGCCGCACGTCGATGAGCTGTGCCCTTCGAAGCCGTTCGGATAGAGCTCCTGCATCGGGCTACCCTCGCTGAACGGGGCGTTCGGGAGTTCGCGCGGGATGCCGGTGATGGTCACAGCGCCGGTCTCGGCATTGACCGACACGACCGAGATGCTGTCGAAACGCATCGAGTCGCGGCCGTCGCCGCTGTCGGCGCCGAGCAGCAGGATGTTGTAGTACCCGTCGCTCGGCTCCACGCTCGGGCCGCTCTGCCCGAAGATCGAACCGAGCGTATTGCGCACCGAGCCCACCGCGGTCGCCGCATACGCGGCTCCCCCACCGACGAGCCCCAAGAGCACCAGGGCGACGACGGGGATGGCCATGCGGGACAGTCCGGGAACCTTCACGAGGCGCACGAGCCGCAGCGCGTCGAACGTCAACACGATCCAGAGCACGACGTATCCGACGATGAGCACCTGCACGATCGTGAGGACGGCGGCCGAGAAGAATCCGCCGCCGATCGTGATCCACAGCAGGACAGGGCGCGCGAACAGCGCGAGGCCGAGGGCGACGATCGCCAGGAACCAGGCGATGAGAGTCGCACCGAGGCCGAAACGACCGAGTCGACGATTGCCGGCGAGCACCTGCGCCGAGCCCGGCAGCAGGAGATTCATCGCGACGAGCCACCAGCCGCGCTTCGCCATCGTGCCCGGATCGGAGACATCCGGGTGCCGCAGCGGCCGGGTCTCGATCAGTGGGCGCCCTGATGCGCGCGGAGGCGCAAGGGTCACAGTGACCCCTTCAGCCGTTCGTTCTTCTGCTCGACCAGGGCCTCCAGCTCGCGCGCGAAGGCCTCGACCCGGTCGGCGATGTCGGGGTCTGCCGTCCCGAGGATGCGAGCGGCCAGGAGTCCTGCGTTGCGGGCGCCGCCGATGGACACGGTGGCGACGGGGATCCCGGCAGGCATCTGCACGATCGAGAGCAGCGAGTCCATGCCGTCGAGGTAGGCGAGCGGCACCGGGACGCCCACGACGGGAAGCGGGGTCATCGAAGCGAGCATCCCCGGAAGATGCGCTGCTCCCCCGGCGCCCGCGATGATGACGCGGACACCTCGGGAGCGCGCGTCACGCGCGTATGACATGAGCTTGTCGGGGGTGCGGTGCGCCGAGACGACTTCGACCTCGTGCGGGATGCCGAACTCGGTGAGTGCCGCGGAGGCGTCGCTCATCACGCGCCAATCGGAGTCGGATCCCATGACGACGCCGACAAGAGGAACGGCGGAGGAGTGCAGTGGCTCGGTCACCAGATCAGGCTACGGTCTGCCGCTGGGAGAAACCCCGAACGCCGCGCCTGTTCGGGCGCATGTTTCGCGCCCCACGGCGCCGAGAGCGGGCTCTGTTCAGTCGAAGTGCGCGGCGGTGGCCCGCGCCACGTACACGGCATCGTCGAGGTCGTCATCGACGACGTTCACATGACCGACCTTCCGGCCGGGCCGCGGCGCCTTGCCGTACGTGTGGATCTTCGCCTGCGGGTGCGCGGCCATCGCCGCACCGAAGCGCTCTTCGAGCGTGCCCTCCTCCGGACCGCCGAGGATGTTCACCATCACGGACCAGGCGGAGCGGGGCGCGGTACTTCCCAGCGGCAGATCGGCGACCGCCCGCACGTGCTGCTCGAACTGTCCGGTGACGGCGCCGTCCTGGCTCCAGTGCCCGCTGTTGTGCGGGCGCATGGCGAGCTCGTTGACGAGGATGCGCTCGTCGTCGGTCTCGAACAGCTCCACGGCGAGCATGCCCGTGACACCGAGCCCCTCGGCGATCGTGCGACCGATCGCCTCGGCGACCTCCACGAGGCGGTCCGCGGCGGCGGGCGCCGGGGCGATGACCTCGGCGCACACTCCGTCGCGCTGCACGGTCTCGACCACGGGGTACGCGACGATCTGCCCGCTCGGGCGGCGCGCCACCTGCTGGGCGAGTTCGCGCACGAACGGAACGAGCTCTTCGACGAGAAGTGCGTCATCTCCGGCCAGCGCATCGAGCCAGTCCTGCGCCTCGGAGGCGGCACGGACGACCCGCACGCCCTTGCCGTCGTATCCGCCGCGGGGTGTCTTGACGACTCCCGCACCGCCGTGCGCATCGAGGAAGTCCTGCAGCGCCGCCACGCTGCGCACGGGAGCCCAGTCCGGCTGCGGCACGCCGAGTTCGGCCAGACGGGCCCGCATGACGAGCTTGTCCTGCGCGAACTGCAGGGCATCGGGCCCCGGATGCACGACGACGCCATCGGCGACGAGCGCCCGCAGGACGTCCTGCGGGACATGCTCGTGGTCGAACGTCACGACGTCGACATCCGCGGCGAAAGCGCGCACCGTGTCGAGATCGCGATAGTCACCGACCGCGGTGGCCGCGAGAGCGGCGGACATCCCCTCGCCCTCGGCGAGCACTCGCAGGTCGAGACCGAGCTCCACCGCGGGTGCGATCATCATTCGGGCCAGCTGTCCTCCGCCGATCACACCAACACGCAGCGCCATGTGCCGTCTCCATTCGTCTGCACCCATTCTCGCGCACCGGGACGGGCGGAATCGACACGCTCCGAGTCAGCGGACGAAGGCCCGCCGTGCGGCGAGCAGCGAGCTCACGACGGGTGCGGTTCGTCCCCGACGGCCTGCGCATCGCGATGCGCCAGAATCTGGCCAACCTCGATCTGGTCGGCGAGCGTCTCGTGCACGAGGGTCACATTCGGGACGTTCGCGAGTCGGAGCGGCGCGTCGACGCCGTTCGAGAGAGTGATGTTGCCCGAGCCCCACAGCCGCTGCAGCGGGCCGCGGCGAACCGCGATCGTGTAGCCGCGAGCGTGCGACATCTCGCGGCGCCCACGAGCGCCGATGCCATGGTGCGCGATGACCCGCCGGGTCGTGACCGTGGTGCTCCGCGAATACCAGATCACGAAAGGGATCACGACCGCGAGGACGACCAGGAGCCCGGCTGCGGTGAGCAGCATCCAGTCCTCGAGACCGGCGGGAAGGTTGCCGTAGAAGTATGCGGTCGCACCGAAGGTCGCGATGAGCACGAGCGCCGACCAGAACAGCCGACGTGCGTGGCTCCGGAAGCGCGCGATCAGCAACTCCTCCGAAGGCGTACCGGGCGGCGGCATCAGGGGCCGCCCGCCGAGCGTCACAGGCTGGGTCACACCACCATTGTGCCTGTGATCGCCGACATCGCCGTCTGGACGACGGCGTGTCAGTTTCCGGCAGGGCGGACGTGAACGACATCGCCGGCGGAAATCGCCTGCTGCTCGCCGTCGACGGACACCAGCAGGCGCCCCTCCGGATCGAGCGCTGTGGCCACGCCCTCCAGCATCCGACCGGCCGGCAGCGACACCCGGACCGACTGTCCGATCGTCGCGCACCGGGCGGTTGCCGACGCATGCAGCCCGCTCGTGCCCGCATCGCCCGTCGAGACGAGCGCCGACAGCAGGTCATCCAGCGCGGTCAGATAGGCGGTCAGGAGCCGATCCTCGTCGACGCCGACGTCGAGGGCCGCGAACGACGTTGCGGTCGGCACCGGAAGCTGCGCGGCGGTCATCGCCGTGTTCACACCGGCGCCGACGACCACGGCATCCGCCGTGGCCTCAGCGAGGATGCCGCAGATCTTGCGGCCGTCGACCAGCACGTCATTCGGCCATTTCACCCTGACGTCGTGTTCCGGCAGCTGCGCCCCAACCGCTTCGGCCATCGCCACGCCCGCGGCGAGAGGCACCCAGCCCCGTGCCGCCTGGTCGAGAGGAAGGGTGCGCAGAAGAACGGAGACGGCGAGCGCCGCGCCCTCCGGGGCGACCCAGCTGCGGTCGAGACGACCCCGCCCTGCGGTCTGGTCCCGCGTCACGATGGTCGACAGGTGCGGCCAGCCGACGGCGTCCTCCGCGTGCGCACGAAGGTCGGCGTTCGTCGACCCGGTTCGCGCCAGAACCTCCAGACGAGGGACGATCGTGTGCGCCAGCGGGAAGTCCATGCTCATACTTCCTCGTCGTCGACTTCCTCGTCGTCGTCGTCCTCGTCCTCGCGGATCGCCCCCACCTCGTGAGCCTGCCACCGCTCCCACTCCTGCATGAGCCAGTCGACCGCCGCGTGGAACTTCTCGGTCGCCACTCCCTGCGTCGTGTCGCCGAAGTAGTGCTGCACCCACATGCGCAGACGAGCGGTGGCAGCCTCGTCGGCTCGCACCCGTTCGACCTCGGCGACGATGTCGTTCGCCGCCTCGGCTGTCAGCCATTCGCAATCAGCCAGATAGCCCTGCGTGTCGATGGAGGCACGTTCGTCGGTCGGACGCGTGATCATCAGCGGCTTCCCCGCGGCGAGACGGTCGTAGACCATCGCGGAGATGTCGACGATCGCGACGTCGGCCACCGTCAGCTGCCACCCGAGCTCCGGCGCATGGTCGTAGACGTGCTGCGCGGTCGGGTCCGCCGCATTCGCGGCGTTGATCGCCGCGATGATCCGCCGGTGGGCGGCACCGTAGGCCTCGTCCACGACCCCGCTGCGGGGATGGGGACGGTAGATCACCCGATGCGCACCGGTCGCCAGCAGTCGCGTCACGAGGACTTCACCATGCGTGGCGATCGAGCCGTAATGAGCGCTCGGCCGGTCACCCTCCCAGGTGGGCGCGTAGAGCACGACGGTCCGCGCATCCGGCACGAACGGGAGCGTTCCCGAATAGTGATCCGCCTGCGGCCGGCCGATCTCGATGGTGCGGCGGTCCACGTCGTAATCCCACAGCGTGCGCGACAGCCGATCTCGCGCAGCCTGACCGGCCACGAAGGCGTAGTCGTACGCCTTGTACTGATTCGTGGTCATGTACATCTTGTCGGACTCGCCGTGGTTGATGAACACGTGCCACCGCCGGCCGTAGCGGAACATCTGGAAGTTACGGGTGTTCTGGTTCACGTACAGCACCACGCGGATGTCCTGCGTCGCGATGAACCGTTCGAGGTCGCGGACCTTCGGCACGAAAGCGACAGGAGGGGAATCCTCCTCGAGCAGCCTCTCGGTGCCGGTCGCCTGTCGTGAGAGCACGACGACGGGCCACCGCTTCGCGAGTTCGGCGAGCGGGCGGTACCACTGACGCATCTGGTACATGTTCACGGCACCGTCGGCGAAGTACACCGCCACCTGGAAGTGGTCGGTCGGGAGCGGTTCGCGTTCGGAAAGCCGTCGACGCACGCGTTGCACGGCGGTGCGGGATGCGAGCGCCCGCGTCAGCAGTCGGTACGCCTTCTTCGCATCAGACAGTGCACCCATCCCTCCAGAATAGTTCGTCGAGGCGGCATCGTCCGGCGTCTGGGGACGGATCCATCGCCGGAAGGGCGATAGTCCGCGTCCTGCTCAGGATCACCGGGAGCCACCGTGACATGATCGTCATGTGCCAGCCGACGAAACAGCCGCTCCCCTGCCCGGGGTGTCCTTCGTGATGCCGGTGCTCAACGAGCGCGCCTATCTCGAGCACGCGATCGAATCCGTACTCGCTCAGGACGTCGATGTCCCCACCGAGCTCGTCCTCGCGCTCGGGCCGTCGAACGACGGCACGACCGAACTCGCTCAGCGTCTGGCGGAGAACGACGAGCGCATCCGGCTGGTCGACAACCCCGCGGCGCACATCCCCGTCGGACTCAACGCCGCGATCCGCGCGAGCCGCTATTCGACGATCGTTCGCGTCGACGCACACTCCGAGCTCTCGGCCGGCTACGCCGCCCGGGCGCTTCAGACTCTGGAACGCACCGATTCGGCCAACGTGGGCGGCGTCATGCACGCCGAGGGACGCACACCGTTCCAGAAGGCCGTCGCCCGCCTGTACAACTCCCCCGTCGGACTCGGCGGAGGCGCGTATCACGGCAGCTCCCAGGAGGGCGAGGCCGAGTCCGCCTATCTCGGCGTCATGCGGCGCGAGGTGCTGGACGAGGTCGGCCTGTTCGACGAGTCGATCCGGCGGGGCGAGGACTGGGAGCTCAACCTTCGCATCCGTCAGGCGGGCCACCGCGTCTGGTTCGACCCCGAGCTGTCCGTCACCTACTGGCCCCGTGAGAGCTGGATACGTCTGGCACGTCAGTTCCGCGCGACCGGTGCTTGGCGCGGCGAGCTCGTGCGTCGCTTCGGTCGCCGCAACGGCATCCGCTACTTCGCTCCGCCCGCGCTCGTGCTGCTGGCCGTGCTCGCCCTCGTGACGGGGATTCTTCAGCTCACCGGAGTGCTCAGTGGCGCGGTCTCGCTGGTCGTCTCCCTCATCGTTTACGTACCGCTCGCGCTCTACCTGCTCCTGGTGCTGGGCGTCGCTCTCACGCCCGGCGGCGGCGGCGTACGCCAGCGGCTGTGGACAATGCTCGTGCTGCCGACCATGCATGTCTCCTGGGGCATCGGCTTCATCGGGGGCGTGCTCCGCGGAGCACGCGACACCGTCGATGCCTCACGCCTCGGCACTCGCAACACACCGCTTCCCTGACCCGATCCGGCGGCGACGACGGCGACGTCAGAGCGTGACGAAGCCGAGATCGAGGATGCGGTCGACGACACGCTGAGCAGCGTGGCCGTCGTCACGGGGGTTGAACTGTCGGCGCCACGCCGCATACCGCTCGGCGAATGCGGCTTCGTGACCCGCGTCATCGAGGGCAGCGGTGAGCTCTTGTTGCGTGCGCACCAGGGGCCCGGGTGCACGTTCGGCGAGGTCGAAGTAGAAGCCGCGCAGCTGTCCGCGGTAGTGATCGAGGTCGGGCACCAGGAAGTACATCGGCTTGCCCGTGACGCTGAAATCGAACATCACCGAGGAGTAGTCGGTGATCAGCGCGTCGGCGGCGAGCAGCAGCCGTGCGGTCTCCGGATACCCCGTCACGTCGATGACACGCGCGCCGTCACGGTCGCGGCCCTGCTCCAGGGTGCGGGAATGACCGCGCACGAGCACCACGGCGTTGGCCTGGCGAGCCAGGAGTTCGGGGTCGACGAAGTCGACCATCTCCGTGCGGTCGTCTCGCCAGGTCGGGGCATACAGGAGCACCCTCTCCTCGGCACCGATGCCCAGAGAGCGGCGGATCGCGGCGGCGTCCCCGGAGATCAGCGTGTCGTTCCGGGGATAGCCGTCCACCCAGATCGGTCGCCCGAAGAACGCGTATGCCTTCCGCAGAATGCGCTCCGAATAGGTGTTCTGGGCCAGGAGGACGTCCCAGCGGCGGGATTCCTTGACCACGGCCGCCATGCGTCGCGGATCGAAGCCCGGCCGGTGCAGCGCGAGCCGCTTCAGCGGGGTGCCATGCCAGGTCTGCAGAACCTTCTGTCCCGGTTTGCGGGCGAAGCGACGCCGCAACCAGTCGTTCACGACGAGCAGACGGGCCGCTCCCCGCGCATGCCACCACTGGGGGCTCCCCTCGACGACGGCGATCGCGCCCTCCGGAACCTCGACCGAGAGGTCGACGACGCTCCAGTAGCGCCGCACGTGCGGAGCACGAACCGCGAGCTCGCGGTCGATCGCGCGCGGATTGCAGCCGACGCTGCGGCCGTAGAAGCTCTCGAAGAAGACCGCGTTCTCGGTGCCGCCGCTCTGAGCGACGTAGCGCTCCTCGAGCGTCGACCTGCCCTCCGCCGTCTCATACACGGGCTCGATCGGCGCGGCGATGCGCACGGTGCCGCCGTCGACGGCGATGCGCACGCCGGTCAGGACGACCGGATCGATCCTCAACTCCTGCAGGTCGGCACCCGAGATCCGCAGTTCGTACGTTCCGGTCGGCAGCGGGAGCGACGGTCCTCCCCAGCGCGAGGCCTCGAGCGGGAACGTGGCCTTCCACGTCTTGCCACCGCCACTGATGCGGGCCTCGACCCGAGCGCGCGGTCCGACCAGCGCCGCATCCGCCGGTCGCTCCCCGGTCCCTGCGACGACCAGCGCCTGTGCCGCGTCGTCGATGCGGGCCGTTGTCATACTGCTCCCTTCGGCGCGGGAATCCCCCGTGCGCGGATCACGTCATAGACGCGCTCGGTGTTGCATCCGTCTCGATACGCGTGCATCCCCGCGCTGAGCGTAGCGGACCGCTCGGACGCCGCGTCGTACACGCGACGGTCGGCGAGCAGATGCTCGAGTTGCACGAGCAGCCCGGGCCAGTCCGCGGCCGCATCGTTACCCGCGACCTCTTCATACCCGCCGTAGAAGCCGCGTGTCCGCGCGTACTGCTGCGCATCGGGCGCCAGGAACAGCACCGGCACCGGCAACAGACCGACGTCATACGCGAGGGAGGAGTAGTCGGTGACGAGCACGTCCACTGCTGCCAGCACCGGGGTCACATCGGCGATCACGGACGACCCCAGAGCGCGGACCCGCCTGCTCGGCAGCGGAGGCGCGTAGCCGCCGGCGCCCAACGGGTGCGAGCGCACGAGGAGAACGGCATCCTGCGCTTCGAGGAGGCGGATGATCTGAATCCACTCCGCAGCGGACGGCACGGCCGGGTCGGGAGCGCCGTCCCGCCACGTGGGGGCGTAAAGGACCGTGCGTGCCGACCCGGGGATGTCGCCGACAGCCCGACGGAGAAGTTCGGATGCGGCGCTGCGTCGTTCCTCTCGCGAATTCGCGGAGAGGACATCGACGCGAGGCTCACCGGTCACGACGACCCGGTGATCGCCGAGACCGAATGCGGACTCCAGCCTGCCCCTCGCGCGATGGGACGCGGCGGGTAGCACGCGGATCCGCTGCGCGGCGGCGCGGTAGAGCACCGCGATCGCGCGACGCAGCAACGGTGCACCGGGAACGTTCGGCACCTCGGTCGTCGCCGGTGAGTCCAGCCCGATCCGCTTCAGCGGGATGCCGTGCCAGAGCTG
Source organism: Microbacterium sp. B19(2022) (assembly GCF_012030385.1). Lineage (NCBI taxonomy): Bacteria > Bacillati > Actinomycetota > Actinomycetes > Micrococcales > Microbacteriaceae > Microbacterium > Microbacterium sp. B19(2022). The sequence goes on along the minus strand of NZ_JAAUVO010000008.1, from coordinate 159,047 downwards.
GACGACGAACGCGCCGCCGTTCGCATAGCGGTTGACATCTCCCAGGCCGTGAGTGACCACCAGCACGCCGGCTCTGGCTGTCGCCCACCAGCCGCGCAGACCGCTCTTGCGGACGAACCGGATGCCGTGGGCGGCCGCCTCGCGGTCTTCACGATCGGAGGAAGTGAGCCAGAGCGTGTCATGGCCGGCCGCTGCGGCGTGCTGCTGCAACGCGAGCGCACCGTCACCGATCCCGGCGCCGCAGCCGAACACCCACCGCCGACCTCGCGGGAGGAGGAGCGTACCGATGCGTCCGACGGCATACAGCGGGATCCGGAGCAGTTTGGCCGCGTTGCCGGTGCCGAAAGAGAAGGACGCCACCCCGCGAGCCTATCGCGCGGGGTGGCGTCCTTCGCTGTGAGGCGCCGGGTCAGCCGGCCAGTTCGCCGAGGGTGACCTCGACGTCGTAGTCCTTGCCGTCGCGGACATACGTGACCTTGGCGTCGCTGCCGGCCGCCGCCGCGCGCACCTGCGCGGTGAGGTCGGTGGCGCTGGTGATCGGCACGCCATTGAACGACGTGACGATGTCGCCCTTCTCGATGCCCGCTGCGGCAGCAGCGCCACCCTCATTGGCCTTGGCGATGTAGGCACCGGCGACGGTCGCGCCCTCGATGCTCGAGGCATCCTGGACGGATGCGTTCAGCAGACCGTGGGTCGCGACGCCGTCGGCGATGATCTCCTCGGACACTCGCTTGGCGATGTTCGAAGGGATCGCGAAGCCGATGCCGATCGAGCCGGACTCCTCGGAGCTGCCCGAACTCGCGATCGCCACGTTGATGCCGATCAGCTCGCCCTTGCTGTTCACGAGCGCTCCACCGGAGTTTCCGTGGTTGATCGCGGCATCCGTCTGGATGACGGCGATCGAGATCGACTCCGAGGTCTGCTGCTGCTCGCCGCTGCCGGGGATGTCGAACTGGAACGGCCCCTGACCCTGGCCCTCGGGAGACTGCTCCTGCGGCGCGTCTTCGGTGGACGAGTCCGGCAGAGCGGAGGATGCGATCTGGATGCTCCGGTTGAGCGCGCTCACGATACCGGTCGTCACCGAGTTCGCCAGGCCCAACGGGGCGCCGAGCGCGACGGTCGTGTCGCCGACGTTGAGCTTCGACGAGTCAGCGAAGTCGATGGGCGTGAGCCCTTCTGCGCCCTTCAGCTTGATCACGGCGAGATCGTAGATGGGGTCGGTGCCGACGACGGTGGCCTCGTAGATCTTCCCGTCGGATGCGGTCACACGGATGGTGGGATCTGCCGCTGCACCGCCGAGGGTCACGACGTGCGTGTTCGTGAGCACGTAGCCGTCGTCGCTGATGATCACGCCGGAGCCGCTGCCGGCCTCCTGCGACCCGGCGACCTCGATGGTGACCACGGACGGCAGAGCAGCGGTCGCAACCGCGGTGGTCTCGTTGACCGAGCCGGGGTTGTTGACCGTCACGGTCTGCGGTCCGGTCGCCGTGCCCGATGACGGGGTGTTCTGGAGCCCGTTCAGCAGAGCACCACCGCCGAAGCCGGCGACACCGCCGACGAGTGCGGCCGCGACGATCAGCGCCGCGAACTTCGTGCCCCCTCGCGGCTTCTGCTCCTTGGTCTTGGTGCCATCGCCGACGAGCGGCTCCGCGCCGTACGGCTGCGTGGGCTGCGTGTGCGACGCCGTCGGGATACCGAAGGCCGCGCCCGAAGCGGTGCCCGTCGCCGGCGCAGATGGCGCGCTGAATGCGTGCGGCACCGGCGCGACCTGCGGCGCGGGCGCCACGTGCGACGTGAACATCGACGGCACCTCGTGCCCCTGCACCGGTGCACCGGGCGTCGGCGCGGCGGGGGTGGGCGCGGCGGATGCCGACCCGGTCGTGTCAGCGGCGGCAGCCGTCGCCGGCTGAGCGGCGACCTCTGCAGCCTCGGTGGACGGCACGGCGTCGTTCGACGCGGGTGCCGAGTGGTCCTGGGGTTCGTTCTCGTTCATGGTGTGCTCCTTCAACGACCACTTCAGAATGACGCCTGTGTCTGTGTGTTCCTTATGTCAAGGATGAGTTTCAGCTATGGCCTTAGCCTGTTCTTCATGAGTGTCATTCCCGGCGCATGGCGGCGCACGGCGGCCGGTGCAGGTCTGCTCGCCGCAGACGGAACCGTCGCGCCCACCATCTTCGCAGAGATGTCCGCAGCAGCAGCCCGTACCGGGGCGATCAATCTCGGACAGGGCTTCCCCGACGAGGACGGGCCGGCGGAGGTGCTCGAAGCCGCCCGGAGCGCGATCGCGCATGGCGCCAATCAGTATCCGCCGGGGCGCGGCATCCCCGACCTGCTCGCCGCCATCAGCGAGCATCAGCGGCGCTTCTACGGTCTCGATGTGGACCCGGCCAGCGAAGTGGTCGTGACGGCCGGAGCGACCGAGGCACTGACGGCGACGCTGCTCGCGCTGATCGACGGTCCCGACGACGAAGTGGTCGTCTTCGAGCCGTACTACGACTCGTACGCGGCGGCGGTGGCACTGGCGGGCGCGCGACTGCGCACTGTTCCCCTCCGCGCTCCCGACTTCCAGCCCGACCTCGATCAGCTCGCCGCCAGCGTGACCGATCGCACCCGGATCATCCTCGTCAACGATCCGCACAATCCGACGGGTGCGGTCTTCGGACGCGACGTTCTCGAGGAGATCGTCCGGCTCGCCACGCGGCACGATGCCGTCATCGTCACCGACGAGGTCTACGAGCACCTCGCGTTCCACGCGCCGCACACGCCGATCGCCACGCTCCCCGGAGCGGCCGAGCGCACCCTCACGATCTCCTCGGCAGGCAAGACCTTCTCCGCGACGGGATGGAAGATCGGCTGGGTCCACGGCCCCGCCGATCTCATCACCGCCGTCCTCACCGTGAAGCAGTACCTCACGTATGTGAACGGCTCGGCCTTCCAGCCTGCTGTCGCCGTGGGGCTCCGGCTGCCCGATTCGTACTTCACGGATGCCGCGGCGACGCTCGCCCGCAAGCACGAGATCCTCGGGGATGGGCTGCGCACTGCCGGGTTCACCGTGTACGCCCCGCAGGGCGGCTACTTCACGGTGGCGGATGCGACGGCACTCGGAGGCACGGATGCCGCAGCATTCTGTCGCGCCCTGCCGGAGCGCGCCGGAGTCGTGGCGATCCCCCTGACGGCGTTCGTCTCCGAGCCCCGCCGGCATGAGTACGCGGGTCTGGTGCGCTTCGCCGCCTGCAAGCGCGTCGATGTGCTCGAGGAGGCGGCTTCGCGCCTGGCGCGGTTCTCCGCCTGACCGGCTCTCCCCGCAGCGGAACCCGCCCTCAGCGCGGTACGACCGCGTACCTCCGCACACGCAGCGAGGGATTGCTCCGTCGCACCCGCTCGATCGCCGCGGCCTCCACGACCGCGACCGCGATGCCGGGGGCTGTCCCGACCCCCGCCAGGACCACGCCCTGCGGGTCGATGATCTGCGAGTGGCCGACGCCGATCGGCGTCGGGTGATCGGCCGCGACCACGTAGACGGTGTTCTCGATCGCCCGTGCGGCGAGCAGCGTCGTCCAGTGGTGCTCCTTGAGCGGTCCTCTGACCCACTCGGCGGGGACGACCAGGACGTCGGCCTGCGCATCGACGAGCGACCGGGCGACTTCAGGGAACCTCAGGTCGTAGCAGGTCATGAGTCCGAACCGGAGACCGCCGAGTTCGAACGTCGCGGCCTCCCCCACGTCTCCGGCCTCGATCCAGTCGGACTCGGTCTGCCCAAAGGCGTCGTAGAGATGCTGTTTGCGATAGACGGCGAGGATGCCGTCGCCGCGGACCGCCACGACCGTGTTCCGCACTCGATGTCCATCGGAGGCACGCTCGACGAGGCCGGCGACGATCACCACCGCGCGGTCGGCGGCCAGCGCGGTCAGCGTCTCGACGAACTCGCCGTCGAGATCTTCCGCATTCGCGGCGAGGGTGTCGTCCATCGGGTCGACGAAGTAGCTCGAGTACTCGGGGAAGACGATCAGCTTCGCGCCCCGCGCGGCCGCATCGGCAGTCAGCTCCGCGATCTGCACGAGGTTGTCGGCTCGGGAAGCTGTCGGCGCGAACTGGCACACGGCGACGGCGACGGCAGGGGTCTCAGGCATATCCCCATCCTCTCGCATCGACACGCCCGGGGCGTCGCGCAGGGCGGCCCCGATTGGCCGGGCCCCGGGATCCGTGATAAGTTACTTCTTGTGCCGCGGGGTGGAGCAGTTCGGTAGCTCGCCGGGCTCATAACCCGGAGGTCGCAGGTTCAAATCCTGTCCCCGCAACAAATGAAAGGCCCTCTGACTCGGAGAAATCCAGGTCAGAGGGCCTTTCGCTTTTCCCGGACGAGGTCGACTTCCCCGATGAATTCGTCGATCCACGTCGGCCGGAGACGAGAATGGGCGCCCCCGAAGGGGCGCCCATTCTCTTTCACCGTGAAGAGGGAGTGATCACTCCCCCGCCGCGGACTCCAACTGCAGGAGCTTCTCGACCGCTGCGGTGAGGCGTTCGTCCGCCTCGGCGAACTTGGCGAGGTCGCCGGCCTTCAGTGCCGCCTCGCGATCGATCAGGGCCTCCTGTGCAGAGGCCAGGGCGTCCGCCTCGGCATTCGTCGGCTGCGTGGGCTCTGTCGGCGTCTCTCCGGTCTCCGGGTCCTCGGTGCCTGGTTCGGTGGGTTCGACCTCGTCATCGCCACCGGTCGCACCGGAGTCACCGCCGAAGAGGGTGTCGAGCGCCTCGGTGAGGGTGTTCTCGAACGCGACTCGGTCACCGAAGGCGACCAGCACCTTCTGCAGACGCGGCAGCTGCGTCCCCTCGGACGACTGCACGTACACGGGCTGCACGTACAGCAGACCGCCACCGACGGGCAGCGTCAGCAGGTTGCCGTAGATCACCTCGGACTCACCCTGCTGGAGCAGGTTGAGCTGCGGGACCACCGACGTATCGGAGTTGTACGTGTTCTGCACCTGACCGGGGCCAGGAACTGTCGTGTCGGTGTCGATCTCGAGCATGCGCAGCTGGCCGTAGCCCTCTGCCTTCTTGCCCTTCTCGGAACCGGCATCCGAGTCCACCGCGAGGTAGCCCATCAGCACATCACGGCTACCACCCGCGCCCTGCGAGTTCGGGATGAACGTCGAGAACATCGAGAACCGCGGCGAATCCTGGCCGGGCATCTGCATCGTCAGGTAGTACGGCGGCTGCAGCATCGCCTCGCTGCGCGGGTCGTTCGGCGTCTGCCACCGGTTGTCCTGCTGGGCGAACGAGCCGGCCTTGTCGACGTGGTAGACGCCGAGGACGTCGCGCTGCACCTTGAACAGGTCGGTCGGGTAGCGCACGTGACTCATGAGCTCGCCCGACATGTCGCTGATCGGCTTCAGGGTTGACGGGTAGATCTTCTGCCAGGTCTTGAGCACCGGGTCTTCGTCATCCCACGCGTAGAGCGTGACGGAACCGTCGTAGGCGTCGACCGTGGCCTTCACCGAGTTGCGGATGTAGTTGATGTCGTCGATGGCGAGCGTCGGCGACGGGACGTTGGAGTCCGCGATCGCGTCGGACAGGCTGACGCTCGTCGAGTACGGGTAGGTCGAGCTGGTCGTATAACCGTCGACGATCCACACGATGCGGCCGTCCACCACGCTCGGGTACGGGTCGCTGTCGAGCTCGAGGTACGGAGCGACCTTCTGCACGCGCGTCTTCGGATCGCGGTCGTACAGGATCTGCGACTCCTCGTTCACCAGGTTCGAGAACAGGATCTGCTCCGACTGGAACTTGAGCGCGTAGAGCAGCTTCGTGAACGTGTCACCGATCTGCGGACCACCGCTCCCCTCGAACGTGGTCTTCGTCTCGCTCGAGCCGTCCTTGCCGCGCGGGTAGTCGATCTCTGCGGGCTCGGATCCGTCGGGAGCGCCGACGATCGAGTACTCGGGTGAGTTCTCGCCGAAGTAGACACGCGGCTCGAAGTTCTCACGGTCCGACAGGAAGCCGGACGTGGGGATGCCGCGCTCGAGGAACACGGGCTCGCCGTCGGTGGTGCGCTGGTTGCCCGCAGCCGCGACGAGGCCGTAGCCGTGGGTGTAGACCGCGACCCGGTTGTTCCAGTTGTCTCCGTCGCCGAGCCCGGACATGTCGAGGTCGCGCACCGACACCACGGTGTCCTGCATCTTGCCGTCGATCTCGTACCGGTCGACGTCCATGGTCTTCTGGAACTGGTAGTACCCGCGGTACTGCTCGAGCTGGCGGACCGTCGGCGGGATGACCTTCGGGTCCATGATGCGCGTGGACGCCGTGGTCTCCGCGTCGGCGCGCAGCTGGCCGGCCTCGGCGTCGGTCTTGGCGGCGAAAGGCGTGGTCTCGAGGTTCGCGACCCCGTACGCCTCCTTCGTGCCGTCGATGTTCCGCTGGTAGTACTCGGCCTGGTAGGCGTTCTGGTTCGGCTTCACCTGGAAGGTGGTGACCACCCAGGGGTAGCCGACGCCGACGACCAGGGCGGCCACGATCAGCAGTGCCGTGGCCGCGAGCGGGAAGCGCCAGCGGCCGATGACGGCCGTGACGAAGAAGAGGATCGCGACGACGCCGGCGATGATGGCGAGGATCGCGAGGCCCGGGATGGTCGCGTTGACTCCCGTATAGGCCGCGCCGGTGATGCGGTCGTCGGGCTGCACCAGCGTCTTGTACTGATCGAGCCAGAGGCTCGCCGCCTGCACGAGGAGGTAGAGACCCGCGATGACCGCGAGCTGGATCCGGGCGGGCTTGGAGATGCGGAGCTCACCCTGGCCGATGCGCACCGAGCCGTAGAGGTACGACACGAGAGCGGTGACGAGCAGCGAGAGCAGCAGAACGGCCGACACGAAGGCGAGCAGGATCGAGTAGAACGGCATCGCGAACATGTAGAAGCCGGTGTCGATGCCGAACTGCGGGTCGACGCTCGACGTGGCGACGCCGTTGGCCCAGAGCCATACGGTCTTCCACTGCCCCGCGGCGGCGAAGCCGGCGAACAGTCCGAAGAAGATCGGCATGCCCCACATCGCCAGACGGCGCAGGGGTTCGATGACCTCCTGGTACCGGTCCAGCTGCGAGCTGAGTCGCACGTAGACCGGGCGCAGCCGGTAGGCGAGCTGGATGGCGACGAACAGCGGCACGGCCATCCCGAGGAAGCCGACGACGAACATCACCGCCGTGGCGATCCACTGCGTGGTGAGCACCCCCGTGAAGCCCACCTGATCGAACCACAGGAACTCGGTGTACAGGGAGGCGAACACGAAGAACACCGCGATCAAGGCGGCGATGATCACCAGGGAGATGCCGAGAATACGTCGGGACGTTCGAGGCGTGGCCGGAGTCGATGCTGAGGGTGAGGTCACCCTTCCATCCTAGGCATCGCTCACTGTGCGCGGGCTGTCATCCCGATCACGGCGAGGTCACGGCCGCTCCCGCGGATCAGCCGGCGACGCGTTCGCAGGTGGGCAGCGAGGCGACGTCGCCGTCGTCCGCGATCACCTCGAGCGCCGCGAGCGACTCGTCGAGCGTGGCCGTGCGGATCACTTGCAGCCCGTCGGGAACGTGTCCGACGACCTCGTCGCAGTTGGCCTCCGGGGCGAGGAAGTACTCCGCTCCGGCGTCGCGCGCGCCGTACAGCTTCTGTCGGATCCCACCGATCGGCCCGACCGTGCCGGCGGCGTCGATCGTGCCGGTGCCGGCCACGTTCTCCCCGCCGTTGAGCTCGCCCTCGGTGAGGGTGTCGATGATCCCGAGCGCGAACATCATCCCGGCGCTCGGTCCGCCGACGTTGTCGAGCTGGATCGTGACGTCGATCTCGAAGTCGTAGTCGGTGCGGAGCGTGACGCCGATGAGCCAGGTCGTCACTCCCCCCTCGGTGTGTTCCTCCGGCGTCACCTCGACGCTCTGCTCCTTGCCGTCTCGCAGCACCGTGAGCGTCACCGGGTCTCCCCCGGCCTTCTGGATCGCGGTCCGCAGCTCCGTCGCCGACTCGACGGCCGTGCCGTCGATCGCGGTGATCACGTCGTCGGCCTCGAGCGTGCCGTCGGCTGGAGTGTCGGCGACCGCCTCCACGACGACGACCTCTGCGCCCGTGTCGTAGCCGAGCTCGTTGAGTGCGGCCGCCGTCGCCTCGTGCTGCGAGTCGACCATCAGCGTGGCGTTGCGCTCGTCGCGCTGCTCGGTGGTGACCCCCTCGGGGAAGACCGAGTCCAGCGGCACGACAGCGCGCGAGGAGTCCATCCAGGCCAGCGCCAGCTCGAACCAGCTCGGGGTGCGCTCGCGATTGCCGACGACCTGCACGGTGGTGAGGTCGAGGGTGCCCGCCGTCTCGAACGTCTCGGCGCCTTCGACCTTGATCAGGGGAACCTCGTCGCCCTCCTTGTCCGTCGCGGTACCGAGGGTGTCGTAGACCGGTCCCGGCCGCTGGATCACGTACGGCGACGGCAGGAACGTCAGCACGACCAGGGCGACGAGTGCGACGATCAGCGCCCAGACTCCGAGTCCGAGCTTTCCAGACCGCGTTCGATCCACTGCATTCCTCCGTCGTTCGCGGGCGGCGTACACCGATCTGCCCGCATCGGGTTCGCGCGCAGAAACCTGTGACTAGCGTAGAGGCCACGGCTTCAGACCTGCTGAGAGGCGAGCGACATGGCAGACAACGACCCCACCCCCGAGGACTTCCAGGAGTTCCTGCGAAGGATGCTCGCGAATCAGGGCGGTGGCGACATCGACCCCGAGGCGCTTCGGGGCGCCTTCGAAGGCATGGACGGCTTCACCCTCGACCCCGCGATGATGCAGACGATCATGTCGCAGCTCCAGGGCGCGTTCGGTGGCGACCCGTGGGAGAACGCGCTGCGGCAGGCCCTGTTCATCGCCAACCGCGATGGCCAGGGCGTCACCGACGGCGCCCGCACGTCGCTCGCGGATTCCTTCTCCCTCGCGAACCTGTGGCTCGGCGAAGCCACCACGATCTCCGAGCTCTCCGAGGCGCCCACCGCGATGACCCGCGGGGAATGGGTCGAGAAGACGCTGCCGGTGTGGAAGGAGATCGCCGACCCGGTGTCGACCAGCATCGCCGACGCGCTCACCTCCGCACTCGACACGCAGGTGCCCGAGGAGATGCGCAGCGTCGTCCAGGGCGCGGGCAAGCTCATGCGCGGGCTCGGCGGCTCGGTGTTCGCCGCCCAGTTCGGCCAGGTGCTCGGCAACCTGTCGCTCGAGGTCGTCTCCGGAGGCGACGTCGGGATCCCCGTGCTCCCCGCGGGCACGGCCGCCGTCATCCCCCAGAACCTCACGGCATTCGGTGATGGCCTCGAGATCCCGGAAGACCAGATCGCGCTCTATCTCGCCACCCGGGAGCTCGCCTACGCCCGGCTCTACCGGCACGCGAAGTGGCTGCACCTGCACGTGATGGCGCAGATCACGGACTTCGCTCGGGGTGTGACCGTCGACGTGGACGCCCTCGAAGACGTCGCGAGCCGGTTGGACCCCTCCGATCCTGAGGAGCTGCGTGCGGCCATCGAGGGTGGCGCGCTCCTACCCGTGCAGAGCGAAGCGCAGCGCGAGGCCCTGACCCGGCTCGAGAACCTCATCGCGACGATCGACGGCTGGGTCGACGTGGTGACCGCACAGGCCACGTCCCGCCTTCCGGACGGCGCACGGATCGCCGAGGCCGCCCGTCGCCGCCGCGCAGTGGGCGGACCCGCCGAGGACGCGCTCGGTGCGCTGGTTGGACTGAAGCTGCGACCACGGCGCATGCGCGAAGCGTCCGCGATGTGGCAGGCGGTGACGGATGCCGTCGGCATCAGCGCCCGCGACTCCCTCTGGGACTACCCCGACCTGATGCCGACGGCCGAGGACATCGACGATCCGAGCGCCCTCGTCGCCCGGTTGCAGGCGGTCGAACGCGGCGAACAGCCCGTCGCGGACGAGTTCGACGAGGCGCTCGCCCGCCTGCTCGACGGCGACGACTTCTCGGAAGAGGCACCGGCCGACGGCGCGGACGACGATGCCGAGGACGATGGCGACGCCGCCCCGGAGGGGGACCGCCCGGTCTGAGGACCAGACCTCGACGGGGGCGAAGGGGGTCAGCACCTCTCCTCCCCCGTCGGGGACACGCGCGGCAGTTGTCCACGGATGCCTCGACAGCACCCTGCGGCCTCCGGTGTCCCTCCAGAATCGGAGAGATGCCTCTCACACCGCCGATCCTCACGCGCCTCGACCCCAGCGCACCGCTGCTGTGGCGGGACGAGCACACACTGCAGCTCGGCGACGGCGACGGACTGCGCATCGAGGCGGACGCCGCCTGGGTGGAGCTCCTCCTCAGCCGCCTGCGCACGAGTTTCCGCCGCGGGTCGTTCGACGTGATCGCGCACGCCGCCGGCGCACCGCGCGAAGCAGCCAGGGCTCTGCTCGCGCGCCTGGAGCCGGTTCTCCTCGATGAGCCCACCGCGCCCCGCCAGGCCTGGGTCGAGAGCATCGGCATCGACGACGGGCGCAGCGAATACCGCATTCGGGAGGCGCTCACCGATGAGGGAGTCTCCCTCGTCGACCACGGCCACCGACCGGGAGTGGGCGTCGTGCTCGTGCGAGGCGCCGCTGCAGCTCTGCAGTTCGCGCGCCACCTGCGCGAAGACACCCCGCATCTGCCCGTCTCCTTCGAACCGGGCAGGGTGACCATCGGGCCGCTGGTGGTCCCCGGTGAATCCGCCTGCCTCGCCTGCCGCGATGCGCACGCCACCGAGCTCGACCCGGCCTGGCCGCTGCTGCACACCCAGATGATCGACCGTGACCCCGGCCCGATCCGCGCCGCGCAGGTCGCCGAGGCCGGACGCCTCGCAGCCCTGCTCCTCGCAGGCGACCGACGCGCTGACGGGCGCGTGGTGCGCGTCAGCGCGGACGGTTCCCGCGTGTGGCGTTCGGTGACATTTCACGAAGAATGCCGGTGCCGCGGGCTGTGGTCCCCATCTCAGCGAGGAACCTCGACGGAGCACGTTCCCCCCGTCCTGCCGATCTCGACCAGGACAACGAGAGCGTTCGCGCGGCCCGCGTGACGCCCACGTAGGCCAGACGACGCTCTTCGTCGACCGACTCGAAGCTCGTCGCGTACGAGATCGGGAGTGAGCCCTCGGCCCAGCCGGAGAGATGCACATGAGGCCATTCCAGGCCCTTCGCCGCGTGCAGGGTCGAGAGGGTCACCGTCCGCATCGTGGGTTCGTGCTGGTCTTTCGCCCGCGCCATCAGTGCGTCGCTGAAGCTGCGCAGAGTCGCGTCCGGCCCCGCCTCCTCGGCGAGCCGCAGGATGGCGCGTCGCGCCTCCCAGCCGCCGCGCTGGGCCCCGCCGGCCGCCGGCGGCTCTTCGGTCAATCCGAGCTCGCGCAGCACCCGCTGCACCCCGGGCAGGAACCCCTGCTCGGTGGGCGCCACCGCCGCGGCACGCAGCGCCAGGATCGCCTGGCGCACCTCGGGCATCGAGAAGAAGCGGGTCCCGCCCAGCACCGTGGTTGCGATGCCCTCCGCGGCGAGGGCCTGTTGCAGCATCGCGGACTGCGCATGCGCTCGATACAGCACGGCGATCTCCGAAGGGGATGCTCCCGCCGCGATCTGCGCGGAGATGGCTGCGGCGATGCCCGCGGCCTCTTCGCCCTCGGTGTCGTACGCGGTGACGGTGGGGGCGTCGGCGGTGAACTGCTCTCGCGCCGGCATGAGTTCCAGCGCGCCGGGACGACCCTGCATCAGCGCATTCGCGACGGTGAGGATGGGGGGCTGGGAGCGGTAGTTCGTCTCGAGCCGCACGACCGTGGCGTCGGGATGACGACGCTCGAACTCGAGCAGGAACCGCTGCTCCGCCCCGGCGAAGGAGTAGATGGTCTGGCTGGCGTCGCCGACGACGCAGATGTCGTGCCGGTCCCCGAGCCACAGCTCCAGCAGCCTGTTCTGCAGCGGCGAGACGTCTTGGAACTCGTCGACCGTGAAGTGACGGTACTGCTCGTGGACGGATGCAGCGACCCGCGGCTCCGCCTCCAACATGCCGGCGCACGCGAGCAGCACATCCTCGAAGTCGAGTTGACGGCGATCGTCCTTCAGCGCTTCGTAGCCGCGCATGAGCTCGACCAGTTGACCGGCGTCGACGCCGCTGATCGGACGCCCGAGCGCGGCGTACTGCTCGATCGAGAGCATCGAGACCTTGCGCCATTCGATCTCGGAGGCGATGTCCCGAAGGGTGGCCGTGCTCGGGCGGAGCCGGATCGCATCCGCGGCCTGCCCCAGCATCCGCACCTTGTTGTCGATGATCGACGGCGCAGGCGAGCCGGCGAGCGTCGGCCAGAAGAAGTTGAGTTGCGCGAGGGCTGTCGCGTGGAAGGTCCGAGCGGCGACGCCCTCGACGCCGAGCGCCCGCAGCCGCCCCCGCAGTTCGCCGGCCGCCTTGGCAGTGAAGGTGACGGCCATGACGCGCGACGGCGAGTACGCCCCGGTGTCGACACCGTGCGCGATGCGATGCGTGATGACACGCGTCTTGCCGGTGCCGGCTCCGGCAAGCACCACGACGGGCCCGCGAAGGACGGATGCTGCAGCCCGCTGCCGCTCATCGAGGGCATCGAGTGCACTCACGCGTGATCCTCGTACCAGTCGACGATCAGTGCGCGGGCGATCGACGCGTGACCCGGAAGCCCGACCGGACCGTCTCCGGCGAGGGCAGAACCGATCTCGGCGCGCGTGAACCACCGCACATCGATGATCTCCTCGCCGTCTGCGAGCGCCGCGGACTCGTCGTCGACGACGGCGCGGAACCCCACCATGAGCGAACGTGGGAACGGCCACGCCTGCGATGAGATGTAGCGCAGCGACGACAGGCGCACGCCGGACTCCTCCTCGATCTCGCGGTGGACGGTCGATTCCAGCGACTCCCCCGCCTCGGTGAAGCCGGCGAAGCACGAGTACATGCGGCCGCCCCAGTTCGCGTTGGCGCCGAGGAGCAGGCGTTCGCCGTCACGGCTCTCGACAGCGACGATCACGGCCGGATCCGTGCGCGGGAAGTGCTCGCGCCCGCACACCAGGCAGCGTCGCGACCATCCGCCATTGCGCAGTTCCGTGCCGCCCCCGCAGGTGGGGCAGAACCGTGCATCGCGGAGCCACCCGGCGAGCGCGATGGCACCGGTGAGCAACTCCGTCTCCTCGCCGTCGATGCGACCGCCGAGATCACGCAGTCCGAGCCAGACCTCATCGGGTGCGGTGTCGAGCGCATCGGTCTCGGGCGGGGCAGCGGCGAGGAGCAGAACGGTGCCGTCGGCGTCGCGGCCGAGGAGAGCCCAGGTCGCCTCGACCACGGTGTCGGCGGGGACCCGCAGGAGTGTCGAATCGACGACTCGGACACGCCCCTCGCGGACGACCACCACCCGGGTGGCCGGGTCGTCACGGAGGCGGTCTATGACGTCCGGCTCGTCGCGGAGTTCGGCTGCACGGTCGAGGGACGGGCGCTGAATGGTCATCGACTCCCTCTTTCACGGGCGTGGCGGAGGCGGGACCGCCCCTGAGCCCACCTACCCTGGGGGCATGGGACGCTCTCCATTCACTCTAGCCGCGGCAGTGACCGCCGCACTGCCCGGGGCGGAGGTCACCGGCGCCCGGAGCTTGAGCGCGGACGGCGACGCGCGGTTCGACTCGGCAGTGGCCTCGCTCGCCGACGGCCGTGAGCTCGCGATCCGTGTCGCAGACGATGACGACACCGCGCGTGAGCTCGCTGCCGAGGCACTCGCGTTGCGCGCACTGACCGACGGCGCACGGGCGATGCTCCCCTTCCGCGCTCCCGCCTACATCGGCGAGACCCGACTCGGCGACGCACGCGCCCTCGTGACCGAACTCCTCCCCGGGTTCCAGATCGAAGCCGCGCTGGTGCCGGCCGGGCGTGGCGCCGCCGAATCCATGGGCTCGTCGATCGCCGCCGTGCACGGCCTGCCGACATCGGTCGTCCGGGGTGCAGGGCTCGCCACTCGCAGCGCCGAGGAGAGCCGCGCGGAACTGGATCGCCTGATCGACACGGCCGCTGCCACCGGCCGCGTTCCCGCCCGACTCACGGTGCGCTGGCGCGATGCCGTCGCCGACGACGAGCTGTGGCGTTTCGAGTCCACCGTCATCCTGGGCGGCGTCCAGGCGACCTCGTTCCTGTTCGAAGACGACCCCGAGCGCGGCCCCGAAGTGGTCGGACTGCTCGGATGGCATGGACTCTCCGTCGGTGATCCGGCCCTCGATCTCTCCTGGCTCTCGGCGGCCCCGGACGCCGCCGCCGACGTGCACGCGTCATACGCCCGTGCTGTCGACCGCGCACCCGACAGCGGCCTCGAGGTGCGGGCGCGCCTGCTCGCCGAGCTGGAATTCGCCCGGTGGCTGGTGCACGGCGATTCGATGCGCCGCCCGGACATCGTCGACGATGCCGCCGCCCTGCTGGAGGCACTCGCCGAAGGTATCCGCGACGACGACCTCAACCTCATCGACTCTCGCGGCGTCGGCGTCGACTCCGCCCTCGACGCCCTCGACCGTGTTCCCCAAGACGCCGCCGCGGAGATCGACACGTCGATGCACACCGATGCGTACAACCCGGAAGAGCTGTGGGCGAACGCCCCCGACGACTCGGACCCGGCGCAGACCGAGACCGCATCGCACGACCGGCTCCCGACCACCGGGACCGAAACCGGCCGTCGCCCCGACGAGAGCGCGCACCGGGCGGAGATGCTGAACATCGAGACCGAAGACCTCTCGGGCGTCGCGAGCCTGTTCGCCGGCACCAGCGGCGCCGCCGGAGCACGCGAGGACTCGCACCCCCTCGCCCCGCGCGAGGACACCGACGACGACGGGGAAGACTCCGATGAGGCTCAGCGCGCCGCGCGAGCGGCACTCCAGCGCTGGAAGAGCTCTTCCTCCGAATAGACGCGGTCGCCGCGGATGATCAGATCGTCCGCCACGTAATACAACGCCACGTCGATGTCGTCGAGCGGCACCTCGAATCGCCGATGATAGGCCAGGCGGTAGAGCGCGAGCTGCAGCATCCGCTCGTCGCGCTCCTGTGGTGTGCGCGGCGCCCGACCGGTCTTCCAGTCGACGATCTCGATTCGGTCGCCGCGGTCGGCGCGCCGGTACACCGCGTCGAGCTTGCAGATCACGATGTGGGCCCCACCCCGGTGTTCCGCCTCAGGCAGTCCGGACCCGAGGGCGAAATCGATCTCGATCTCCACGGCGATCGGCTTGAGCGCGCCCCATTCGCTGCGCTCGAAGGTCTCCTGCAGGGCAGCGAGGTCGGCCGCGTCGGCTGACGCGCCCGAGCCTTCTCGGACGGGATCCGGCCC
The DNA here is from genome assembly GCF_012030385.1 of Microbacterium sp. B19(2022). Lineage (NCBI taxonomy): Bacteria > Bacillati > Actinomycetota > Actinomycetes > Micrococcales > Microbacteriaceae > Microbacterium > Microbacterium sp. B19(2022). The sequence continues at coordinate 143,697 of NZ_JAAUVO010000008.1, read as the reverse complement.
GGTCTCGTCCTCGTCGATCTCCCAGAGCGCCTCGTCGACGCGACTGCCGACTCCGACGAGCTCGGACCGCTGCTCGACCCAGGCGTGGAACAGGGTGCCGAGGCGCGTCTGCCGATAGGGGCGTTCCGGCATGGGGCGCACGATCGACGACAGCGTTCCCGAGAAATCGGTCACGTAGTCCTTGAATCGTGAGGCGGGCACACGCGTCGGGGCCTCGGCATCGGTCCCGCGCTGGCGGGCCGCGCGCTCGGCCAGCAGACGCTCGAGCTCGATCGTCGGCTCGGCCGTCCCGGCCCGCATCGCCTCCTCGACAGACGTGGCGGCTGCGGAGACGACCGCCCTCCGCGCTCCCAGCGGATCGAGCGGCCAGCGAAGCGTGGACCCGGGCCCGTCGTACGGATTGTCGTCCGGGTCCACCGTCTCGATCGGCTCGAGGCCACGCACCTCGATCGCCTCGATGAGGAAGGGACTCGGCGTGCGCGGGGCCTTCTGACCGGCCCAGTGCGCACCGCTGAGAAGCAGATCCGTCCGCGCACGGGTGACCGCGACGTAGGCGAGGCGCCGCTCTTCTTGCTGCTGGTACGCACGGTAGGCGTCCTTGAACCGCTTGAGCGCGCCCCCGTGCGGATTCGCTTTCGTCGCACCGCCCGAGAGCGAGGCCTGCGCGAGCTTCTGCCTCTTCGCGGGATCGGCCTCGCCGCCCATGGCCTCGACGGGGTCCCACTCGAACCGCGGCAACGCGTCGCGGTCACCCCGCAGGGCGAACGGCACGACGCCGAACCCGAACCAGCCGGAGGTGTCGGAGACCCTGCTCGGAAGCTCGTCGGCCACCAGCCGGACCACGGCGACTGCATCCCACTCGAGTCCCTTGGACCCGTGGATGGTGAGCAGCTGCACGACACCCGCCTCCGGCGGCTCGGGCCGCGGCATCAGCTCATCCGTGCTCTCGGCCTTGTCGAGCCAGGCGAGCAGGCTGCCGATGCTCCCCCGCTCGTCGGCCGCGAGGAACGCCCGCACCTCGTCGGCGAAGGCACGCAGCTGCGTGGCCGCGATACGTGCGGGGCCCCTGGTCTCGTTGGCCGCGAGCTCGATGTCCAGGCGGAGTTCGAGCTCGATGAGTCGGATCAGCTCCGGGATCGGCTGCGACGAAGCGCGTCGGAGCCGTTCCAGCATCTCCCCCGCTGCTCTGACCCGCGCCCGCCCGTCGGGGGTGATCGATTCGAGCAACCGGTAGTCGTCGCGCACCGCGCGCACCACGTCGACCGCGTCGATGATCGACACCGCCTCGTCCGCGCCGCGGGAAGATCGCAGCCGTGCCCGCACTTCTTCAGGGAGGGGCGCCATCGCGGTGTCGCGCTCGGACAGTGTGCGCCCCAGGTCATAGAGGGCCGCCATGTCGGCGACGCCGACGCCGAACCGGGGGCCGGTGAGCAGGCGGATCAGCGCAGACCCCGCGGTGGGGTCGTGCACGACGCGAAGGGTCGAGACGACGTCGACGACCTCCGGTGTCGCGAGGAGTCCACCGAGGCCGAGGATGCGGTGCGGGACGCCGCGGCCGGCGAGCGCCGCCGCGAAGGTCTGCATGTGCCGTTTGGAACGGAACAGGATCGCGCCGGTGTGGGGAATCGTTGTGTGGCCCGCGCCGCCCGCACGCGCTTCGTGTTCCGCCCGCCGCTCGACGAACCAGTCCGCGACGGCTGCGGCCTCCTCGTCGACCGTGAACGGGAATCTCACGGTGACCGTGCCTTCGCCCGCTCCGGGGCGGGGTTCGAGCGGCGGGACATCGAGCCCCGGCCGCTGCAGCGGCTCGAGCACCCGGTTCGCGATGTCGAGGATGCCCCGGTCGTTCCGCCAGCTCGTCATGAGGCTGTACGTCGTCGCTGTTCCCGTTCCCGAGAAGGTTCCCGAGAAGGCGTACAGGTTGTCGGCGCTCGCACCGCGCCAGCCGTAGATGGACTGGTGCGGGTCGCCGACCGCCATCACCGCGGAATCACGGAAGAGCTCGGCGAGGAAGCGCGTCTGGATCACCGAGGTGTCCTGGTACTCGTCGAGGAGCACGACGCGATGCTGCTCACGGAGTTCAGCGCGGACGTCGGGAGCGGACTCGACGATGTCGTAGGCGCCACTGACCTGATCGGCGAAGTCCAGCACGCCACGGCGTTGCTTCGCATCGATGTAGTCGCGCACCAGGCGTGCGATCGTCGGCAGACTGAGCAGGTTGACCGCCGCCTTCTCGACATCGGCGTTGCCGCGATACGGCTCGAACGCCAGCGCCTGCTCCTCCGCGATCCGCTCAGCCAGGTCGAGGTCGACGCGATGATCGAGGGCGTCGCCCGCGAGCCGCTGCACCGCGTCGATGACCGTGGCGAGCGCGTAGTCGATGTTCTCCAGCTCGGGAAGATCGCTGCGGAGCACGACCTCGCGCGCCAGCATCCACGAGGCTGCCTGGCTGAGCATGGCGACGTCGGGATCCCGGCCGATCCGTGCCGCGTGTTCGCGGACGATGCCGTCGGCGAACGCGTTGTACGTCGAGACGCGCGGCCGGACCATGAGGTCTTCGGCCGATCGAGGCGTCGCCGGATCCCACCCGGTGCCGTGGTGCGCGGCAAGCTCATCGAGCACGTGCGCGCGCACGAGCTCGCGCTGGCGGCCCGGCACCGCCTCGTCGACACGACGCAGTGCCCCCGCGCGCACGATCTCGGGCACGTGCGGCAGAAGACCTCGGCGTCCGTACTCGTCGATGACCGCGAGCCGGTGTCCGATCCGTTCTGCGAGCTCGCCCGCCGCCTTCCTGGTGAACGTCAGACCGAGGATCTCGTCTCGCCGCACGTGTCCGTTCGCGACCAGCCACACCACGCGCCCCGACATCGTCTCGGTCTTGCCGCTGCCGGCGCCGGCGACGACGAGCGCGGGCTCGGGTGGCGCCTCGATCACGCGCTGCTGCGCAGGTGTGGGCGACGGCTGGCCGAGCGCGGCGGCGATATCGGTGGCGGAGATCCCCTCGCCACCGCTCCACGCGGTCACGAGCTCACCGCCGGCACCGTGTGGATGCGACACGGATGCACGCGGCGCTGCGTGTCCGCACAGTGCGACTCCACCTGCGCGGTGAAGCTTGATGCCGACATGCCGCGCGCGGCATCCGACACCCGCCGCAGGAATGCGGAGCGCGATTCGTCACTCAGCGTGTGCTGATGAGCGATGCGATAGTCGCTCTTGGAGAGCGTCTTCGAGACGATCACGAGCCGCGCCCCCGCCAGCGACGTCGGCGGAGCACCCTCGACGAGCCCCTCCTGGACCGCGACCTGATAGGCGGCCAGCTGCGCGTGCTCGACGACGCCGGAGTCGGATTCCGGGTCGTTCTTCCCGGTTTTCAGATCGACGACGACCACCGGGCCTTCTTGACCGCCCGACATCGGCTCCCAGCCGCGCCCGCGGGCGTGGGAATGCTCGCCGGCCGCCGGCGGATAGGCCTCGACTCGGTCGATGTACCCGTGGATGACGGCCTGATTCGCCCGGTCATCCCCCACCGGGTGCACGGTCGGCACAGCTTCGCCCTCCGCTTCCGGCGCCACGTCGACGGCGAAGCGGAACTCCATCTCACTGCCGATCACGCGGCCGCCCTCGCGCCGCACATCGCCGAGATAGGTGTGCAGGCGGTTCACGAGCACATCTGCGCGCCGCCGCTCCTTGCGGCCGATCCACTCGGTCTCGAAGTCGAGCTCGGGCCAGTGCTCCTCGACGATCGCCCGCATCCGCTCCAGGTCGCCGTCGGGAACGCGCTCCATCGCCTCGTGCACGATCGTGCCGATCCCGGCGGTCGGCGGCATCACCGTATCGCCGCCGAGCGCCGAGACGACCCAGTTGAGGCCGCACTCCTCATACGACTCCATCTTCGACGGCGAGACCCGCGCACCCGTGACCGCGAGATCTCGGAGTGGGGCGTCGCTCGACGCGGGGGTCATTCCGTACCACTCGGCCGGATCGGACCCAGGCACCCCCTCCCGGGCGAGCACGGCGAGCTGCCCGGCGGCGTCGCGTCTGAGCGACTCCGCGTGGGCGGTGGTGAGGCTGCGTCGATGCCGTGCGACCAGTCCGCGCAGGGTGAGAGGATGCTCGGCTGACGCGTGGCGTTCCGGCGGTTCCGGGGCCGGCAAGAACCCGAAGAAGGGACTCGGCGTGAGATCGTCGTCGTCGACCGCCGTGATCAGCAGGCGATCGCGCGCACGCGAGACCGCGCGGACGAACAGCCGGAGTTCGTCGTGGAGTGCCGCTCGCCGGCGATCCAGCACACCCGCGGGCTCGGTGCTGACACCGGTGCGAGCCGCGTGCATCGCATCCGCCAGCCGCCACGTCTGCAGCAGTCCGCCGCGCAGGCGCACGTTCGGCCAGATGCCGTCCTGCACCCCCGCGACGACCACGGCGTCGAACTCCGTTCCGAGGGCGGTCGCCGGGGTCAGGAGCGTGACCCGGCCCGGGCGGTCGGGGGTCGACAGCGAATCTTCGGGGACTTCGCTGTCGAGGATGTCGCGCACGAAGGTGTGCGGCTTCTCGTTCGGAGTGCGCTCGACGAACCTCTTCGCCGCATCGAAGAGCGCGACGAGGGCGTCGAGTGAGCGCGCCGTCTCGGCGCCGGTCGGCACCTGCGAGATCTCTCGCCAGACGACCTGCAGCCGACGACCGTCCACGGCGCGGGCCTGGTCCCACACCCGCCACAGCAGATCGTGGATCGTCTCCCCCTGAGCGGCCGCTCTGGCCGTGGCCTCGATCGTCTCGGCGAAGCGCTCCGCCGTGCGCGACTCAGGCGCATCGATGAGGGTCAGGTGCGACGGATTGGCCATGGCCTGCCGCAGCAGCTCTCGCGCGGGGGTCGCGCCGCCCTGCTCGAGCTCGACGTGTCGGAGCCGCGCGCGGAGTCGCCGCAGTCCGATCGCGTCCATCCCCCCGAACGGGGTGCGCATGGCCTCTTCGAGCGCTTCGGATGTGCGCTCCTCCATCGGGGTCAGCGCCAGCCGGACGATGCCGACGATGTCTCGCACGATGCCCTCGCTGCCGAGCGGACGCTGCACTCCGGCGGCCCGGGTGGGGATCTCCCGGGCGGCGAGCTCGGTCTCGAGGGTCGTCACCTGTCGGGTGTCGTGGGCGATGACGGCCATCCGGTCCCAGCGGATCCCCTCGGCGAGATGCCATTCCCGCATCACACCGGCGATGCGATCGAGCTCCTCGTAGGGCGAGGGGGCGACGAAGGTCGAGACCCGGGCGTCGATCTCCTCCGCTGTCACCGGCACGGGAGCACGTCGATGCTCCACCCTGCCGGAGACACCGATCGCCTGCGTCACGGTCCGCGTGAGGGCGGTGAGCGCCGGCTGCTGGCGATGCGCACCGTCGAGCACATGCACCTCTCCGAGCGCGCCCGCGAGCTGGGCGAACAGCTCAGGGCTCGCTCCGCGGAAGGAACCGGACGAGATGTCGGGGTCGCCGAACGCCAGGACGGCGATGCCGCGGCCACGCAGGCTCCGGACCATGGCGATCCCGCCGCGGGTGAGCTCCTGCGCGTCGTCGATCAGCACCACGCGCAGGGGCGCCAGAGGGCCGAGCGTCGCGGCGTCCGCTCCGTGCAGGATCGTGCTCGCCTCGCTCAGGAGATCGGCCGCGTCGCGGTGCGCGGAACGCAGCGCATCGAGCACCGTCCGATACTCGACCAGGAACTCGGCCGCCGCGGCCCACACATCGTTGCCCGACGCTCGGAGCTCGTCGGGGTGGACACCGATCTCGGTGCACTCCGCCAGGAACGCCCGAAGCTCGGAGCGGAATCCCTTCGATGCGCGAACGGAGGCGCTGAGGGCATCCGGCCAGGGGATGCGCCCGTCTTCCGTGTCACCGGCGAGGAGCTCGGCGATGATACGGTCCTGGTCTGCGCCGGTGAGCAGCGCGGGCGGTTCCGCGCCCTCGCGCACCATCGCTCCGCGGACCAGCTGGAAGGCGAAGGACCCGAGTGACCGCGCCAACGGCCCGGGGGTGGCCTGACCGATGCGCACGCCGATGCGATCTCGCAGCGCCGTCGCCGCCTGACGACTCGGGGTGAGCGCGAGGACCTCTTCGGGTCGCAGCCCCTGCGCGTCGAGCAGATGCACCACACGGTCGACGAGGGTGCGGGTCTTCCCCGTTCCCGGTGCGCCGATGATGACGCCCGATGCCGACGGCTCCGCGGCGATCACAGCTCGCTGCGCGGCATCCGATGTCATGTCCTCCACGCTATCCGGACGCGCGGACATCGGCGTGCGTCCTCGCCTGTGCGCTCAGGGCGAAACCACCGCGGTCGGCCGATCCGGCCCGAGGCGCGCGGGGTAGAGTTGGGCCAGTCCCCGAACTTCAAGGAGCACGCGTGGAAATCCGCATCGGCATCATCAACACCGGCCGTGAACTGAGCTTCGACACCGGCGCGAGCGCGGACGAGGTCCGCACCCAGGTCGCCACGGCGCTGGAGCAGAACTCGACGCACGTGAGCTTCGCCGATGTGAAGGGCAACTCGTACATCGTCCCGACCGCGAACCTCGCCTACATCGAGCTGGGCACCGAGGAATCGCGCCGCGTCGGCTTCGTCGCCTGATCCGACGATGTACATCCTCCTCGCACTCGTCGGGGCGTGCGCGCTGGGAATCGCGGTGCACTTCCTGATCGGTGACCGCGAGCTGCGCGGGGTCGTCCTCGCCCCCGCCATCGCGACGGCCGCATCGGCGATCCTCTACACGGGCCTGCAGTGGCTGGGCGTCGGCGAGGACAGCATCTGGCTGTGGCTCGCGAGCGTGCTCGGCGCCGCCGTGATCGCCGCCGTCGGGACCATGGCCATCACGGCGCTGCGCAAGCGCTCCGACTCGGCGACGAGGACCGCACTGGGCATCTGACCCGGACGCCCCTGGTCCGCGGCGGCCTCTAGGACGCGAGGCCCATCGCATCCATGCGTCGCGCGTGCGCGCCCATCAGCTCGGTGTACACCGGCTCGATGCGGGCGTCGTCGACGTCGAGCAGCTCGGGACGCAGTGCCGAGCGGCAGACGAGGATCGTGTCTCCGACCAGTCGCCGCGCCCACATGGACAGCAGCGAACGCCACTCCTCGTCGCTCTCGATCGTCTCCTGGATGATCGCGACGATCTCGTGGCCGGCGTCGTCCTCCCGCAGGATCTGCGCGACCCGGCGGCCGGTGTCGCCGTAGCTCGAGGCCAGCGCGAGGTAGAAGTCGTCGAGCATCCCTGCGGTGATGTACACCGCCAGCAGGGTCTCACGCGGACGCGCACCGATCGTCTTGCGTCGGAACGCATCGAGGTGCTCGCGGAACGGCAGCATCACCTGCGTGGGATCTCCGCCACGCTCGGCGATGACCTCGACGATGCCGCGGTGTTTCGTCAGCGCTGCTCCGGCCGCGCGCGACAGCGACTCTTTCTCGGACAGCTCCGGCGTCGCCCGGATCAGCCGGGTGAGCGTCTCGAAGTACCCCAGCTGCAGGTAAGCCGCCTGGCCGAGGAAACGATCCAGTTCGGGGGCGAGTTCGGCGAAGTCGATGCGCGTGGCATCGCTCTGCTCCCCTCGACTGCGAAGTGCGAGGGTACGCCGCGGCGCGTCTTCGCGCTGCCAGAACCACTTAACCACGAGGTCTTCCTCCCGAGTCCACCACGTCGTTCACAATACCCGCGCCGCGACCTTCTCCCGGGTCCTGACGACCCCTCGGGTAGGCTGGGCGTGTCCCCGCCGTCGGAGCGGGGCCCCGCGCCTGTGGCACAAGAGACGGCGTGGCTCCGTTTACGTGGCGATCCCCCAGGCTCGCCGGACAGGCAATCTGAATAAAGTGACAACTTTCGCCGATCTCGGCATCGATCAGGACATCGTCGACGCGCTCGCCGCCAAGGGCATCGTCGACGCGTTCCCGATCCAGGAGCAGACCATCCCCCTCGGCCTTCCCGGCCAGGACATCATCGGCCAGGCGAAGACCGGAACGGGAAAGACCTTCGGGTTCGGCATCCCCGTCGTCCAGCGCCTCGGCAAGGACCCGGAGCACGGCGTCAAGGCACTCATCGTGGTGCCGACCCGCGAGCTCGCGGTGCAGGTCTACGAAGACATCGACCTGCTCACCAGCAACCGTTCCACCAGCGTCGTCGCCATCTACGGCGGCAAGGCGTACGAGGGGCAGATCGACCAGCTCAAGGCCGGCGCACAGATCGTCGTCGGCACCCCCGGTCGCCTGATCGACCTCGCGGGCCAGCGCCTGCTCGACCTCTCGAACGCGACCGAGGTCGTGCTCGACGAGGCCGACAAGATGCTCGACCTCGGCTTCCTCGCCGACATCGAGAAGATCTTCCAGAAGGTCCCGGCGGTCCGCCACACGCAGCTGTTCTCGGCGACCATGCCCGGCCCGATCGTGGCGCTCGCCCGCCGCTTCATGTCGAACCCGATCCACATCCGCGCGAACGACCCCGATGAGGGCCTCACGCAGGCGAACATCAAGCACCTCGTCTACCGCGCGCACTCGATGGACAAGGACGAGATCATCGCCCGCATCCTGCAGGCCGAGGGTCGCGGCAAGACGGTCATCTTCACGCGCACGAAGCGCGCTGCACAGCGCCTCGTCGATGAGCTCGGCGACCGCGGCTTCAACGTCGGCGGCGTGCACGGCGACATGGGCCAGGACCAGCGCGAGCGCTCGATGGCCGCGTTCAAAGCCGGCAAGCGCGACGTGCTCGTCGCCACCGACGTCGCGGCCCGCGGCATCGACGTCGACGACGTCACGCACGTGATCAACCACACGATCCCGGATGAGGACAAGACGTACCTGCACCGCGCCGGCCGTACCGGTCGCGCGGGCAAGACCGGCATCGCGGTCACGTTCGTCGACTGGGAGGACCTGCACAAGTGGGCCCTCATCAACCGCGCCCTCGAGTTCGGCCAGCCGGATCCGACCGAGACCTACTCGTCGAGCCCGCACCTGTTCGAGGACCTCGACATCCCGCAGGGCACCAAGGGCCGTCTCGTTTCGGCTCCGAAGACCGAGTCGGTCAAGACCGAGCGCACCCGCCGTCCCGAACGGGCTGCGGATGTCGCGGCCGAGGGTACCGAGGAGGGCGGCACGCGCCGCCGCCGGCGTCGCCGCAACAGCACCACCCCGGTCGGTTCGACCTTCGCCGAAGGCGCTGCCGAGTCCACGTCGGACGAGGGTCAGTCCGCGCCGGCAGCCGACCGTGGCGCCGAGGGCGCCGGCACGCACGACGGTGCAGGCAAGGAGCACCACGACGGCAAGCCGGCTCCGGCACGTCGTCGCCGGCGTCGTCGCGGCGGTTCCGGCGCGGGAGCGGCTCCGGTCGCCGGAGCCTGACAGGCCTCAGCACCTCACGAAGGGCGCGTCCTGCGGACGATCATCCGCAGTGCGCGCCCTTCGTCGTGCACCCGGATCAGACCGGCGCTCGAGCAGCCTGCCCGCGTTGCAGCAACGCGGCAGGAACCTGTGGCGGATACACCCACGCGACGAGGACGACCGAGATGATCATGAGCAGGAACCACGAGGTCAGCTTGCTCGGAGACACCGGCTGCCAGCCCTCGGCCTGGTCGGGATACGCCCAGGCACCCGCCCAGGTGCCGATGTTCTCGGCGAGATAGATGAACACGGCGACACCGGCGAAGACGGCCAGGAGCGGTAGCCGGATCGTGCGTCGCCACACGCGGGCGTGCATGACCGTGGGCAGCCACAGCAACACGACGCCGACCAGCAGCACCCAGCGCGCATCCCACCACCAGTGGTGCGCGAAGAAGTTGACGTAGATCGCGACCGCGAGGATCGCCGTCATCCACCGACGCGGATACCTCTCGAAGCCCAGGTCGAAGAGGCGGTAGACGCGCACCATGTAAGACCCGACCGCGGCATACATGAAGCCGCTGAACAGGGGCACCCCGCCGATGCGCAGGAATCCGTCCGCGGCATAGGCCCACGATCCGACATCGGTCTTGAACAGCTCCATCACGGTGCCGGTGATGTGGAAAAGCACGATGACCCACAGCTCGCGACCGCTCTCCAGCCGGAAGACGAGCATCGCCGCCTGGATGAGCACCGCGGCGATCGTCAGCGCATCGTTGCGGGCGAGCGCCGCATCGTCGGGGTACCAGATCCGCGCTGCGACGATCACGACGAGCAGTGCCGCCCCGAAGATGCATGCCCATGCCTGCTTCAGCACGAACACCGCGAACTCGATCAGGCCGGCACGGATTCCGTTCGCCGGGGCGCCGCGGAGGACGCGGTGAGCGATCGCATCGACGCGCCGCTCCAGGGAAGTCGCTCGCTGCATGCCTCGGACGGTATCGGTCGCCGTCGACAGCCCGCCGGGAGATGACCGACAGAATGCCGAGGATCAGGGATAACGCGGGGAGATACCGGTGCCGCGTGCTATGAGCCGCGCGACCATCTCGTCGGACGTGGTGTTCTCGCCCGGACGGTTCGGCTTGCCGCTGCCGTGATAGTCGCTGGACCCGGTAATGATGAGGTCATGCTCGGCGGCGATCTCCCGCAGCTTCCGCTTGCCGGCTTCTGTGTTCTCGCGATGGTCGATCTCGAAGCCACCGAGGCCGGCGTCGATCAGTCGCTCGATGAACGACACCGGCATCATCCGGTCGCGGCCCGACGTCACGGGGTGCGCGATGACGGCAACTCCCCCAGCCTCCGTGATCAGCCGTACCGCGGTGAGGGGATCCGGTGCGTAGTGCGGCTCGTAGTACCCCTCGCGCGGGTGCAGGATGCCGTCGAACGCCTCGGTCCGGTCCCGGACGATGCCGCGGGCGATCAGCGCGTCGGCGATGTGGGGGCGCCCCACCGTCGCATCCAGGTTCGTCTGCGCGACGACGTCCTCCCAGTGGAGGTCGTAGTCCCGCCCGATGTTCCGAACGATGCGCTCGGCACGGCCGATCCGGTCTCCGCGGATGCGATCGGTCTCGGCGCGCAGCGCCTCGTTCTCGGGGTCGAAGAGATAGCCCAGTACGTGCACACTGCGCCATTCGTGCTTGGCTGAAAGCTCCATGCCGGGGATGAAGGTCATTCCGAGCGCGACGGCCGCATCGCCCGCCTCGGCCCACCCGGTGGAGCGGTCGTGGTCGGTGAGCGCCGCCGTGCGGATCCCGTGCGCGTGGACCTGCCGCATCACCTCGGCCGGCGACTCCGTGCCGTCGGACTGGTGGGAGTGCAGGTGCAGGTCGGCGGGACCGGCGAACCCGGCGGACGGAGTGGCCATCCTCCGAGCGTACCGAGCGTCACCCGCACCGGGCGCGGAGGGGATGTCGGGGCAGGGACTTCACAGGCGGCGCTTCTAGGCTGGAGGGGATGTTTCGACTACTGGGGATCCTCTTCACCGTGCTGCTCGCGATCGCGACGGCGATCGTCGTGTGGCCGCAGTTCTTCCACCTCGAGCAGACCTATCCCTTCGCGCAGCTCGTCTCCGTCCGCGGCCTGGTCCTCGGCGGCTTCCTCATCATCGTGGTGCTCGCCCTCCTGCTGCTGTTCGCACGGCCGCTTCGCGGGTTCGCCGCGTCGGTGCTGATCGTCGCGCTGTTGGGAGCGAGCGCCACCGCATTGATCGGAGCCAGCAGGGGCTTCGGAGCGACCGCCCTTCCGGAGAAGACCGACAGCAGCGTTCGAGTGCTCACCTGGAACACCGCGGGCGAGGCCGTGTCGGCCGACGTGATCGCACAGCGCATCCTCGACCAGGGCGCGGACGTGGTCGCGCTGCCCGAGACCACCGAAGAGGTCGGTGAGCGGATCGCCATCATGCTGAGGGAGCAGGGGCACCCGATGTGGGTGCACCACGTGCAGTTCCGTCCCGATGTGCAGGACGGACCGCAGTCCTGGCAGACCACGGTCCTGGTCGCCCCCGATCTCGGCGAGTACTCCGTGATCGAGTCGGCGAAGGACGGCACCAGCAACACGGGTTCCGTGCCCAGCGTCGTCCTGATGCCGATCGACGGCACAGGTCCCACGATCGTCGCCGTGCACGCGGTCGCACCGCGCATGGAAGAGATGCAGCAGTGGCAGACCGATCTGCAGTGGATCGCCGACCAGTGCCCGCAGGGGGACTTCATCCTGGCGGGAGACTTCAACGCGACGATCGACCATATGGCCGGACTCGGCGTGGAGGGCGGCGACATCGGCTACTGCCGTGACGTGGCGGCGCGCACCGGCAACGGCGTCACCGGCACCTGGCCGAGCTCGCTCCCGCCGCTCGCCGGTGCGCCGATCGACCACGTGATGGCCTCGCAGAACTGGACGCCGACCGGCTCCGTCGTGCTCGACGATGCCGGCGGCAGCGACCACCGTGCGCTCGTCGTGCAGCTGGAGCCCGCCGGCTGAGCTCCCGTGTACTCCCTGCAGATGACAGACTGGAGGGATGAGCACCGGAGAGCGCGACACGATCGCAGAACCCACCGTCGAAGCATCGGCCGAGAACAGCACCACGAACCGCAAGCAGCCGTTCCCTCAGGGCTTCCTCGACACCATCTCCACCGGCTGGGCCGAGCGCCCGGAGACCCTTCCGGCTCCCCGCGCACAGGCCGCCTACGCCGCCGTCCGCCGTGCCGCCGTCTCGGCCGCGTTCCCCGGCAAGCGCCTGGTGATCCCCGCCGGCTCCCTCAAGCAGCGCAGCAACGACACCGACTACGTCTTCCGGGCGCACTCCGCCTTCGCGCACCTCACCGGATGGGCGTCGGACGCGGAGCCCGACTCGGTACTGGTCTTCGCGCCCACCGACTCGGGGCATGACATCACGCTCTTCTTCCGCGAGCGTGCCGACCGGACGACGACCGAGTTCTACGCCGATGCCACGGTCGGCGAGTTCTGGATCGGCCCCCGCCCGTCCCTGGCCGGCGTCGCCGCCGACCTCGACATCGCCACCGCCCACCTCGACGAGCTCGAGGCCGTGGCGGGCGAGCTCGTGCTCGAAGACGACGAGGCGCTGACCCGATTCGTCTCCGAGCTGCGCCTCATCAAGGACGAGTTCGAGATCGCCGAGATGCGCCGTGCGGTCGAGATCACGGCCGACGGGTTCGACGACATCATCCGCGAGCTTCCCGCCGCCGTCGCCCACGCCCGCGGCGAGCGCGTCGTCGAAGGAGTGTTCCACCGCCGGGCCCGCGAAGACGGCAACGGCGAGGGCTACGACACGATCGCCGCCTCGGGTCCCCACGCCTGCTACCTGCACTGGACGCGCAACGACGGCACCGTCGTCCCCGGCGACCTGATCCTGGTCGATGCCGGTGTCGAGGCCGACAGCCTGTACACGGCCGACATCACCCGCACGCTTCCCGTCTCCGGCACGTTCACCGAGGTGCAGCGCCGCGTGTACGAGACGGTGCGCGAAGCAGCGGATGCGGCCTTCGCTGCAGCGCGGATCGGTGTGCGGTTCCGCGATGTGCACGGCGCGGCCATGAAGGTCATCGCCGAGCGCACCGCCGAGTGGGGCCTGCTTCCGGTCACCGCCGAGGAGGCGCTCGATGCAGACAAGGGCGGCCAGCACCGCCGGTACATGGTGCACGGCACCTCGCACCACCTCGGCATCGATGTGCACGACTGCGCGCAGGCACGTCGGGAGATGTACTACGACGGCATCCTGGCCCCCGGCATGGTGTTCACGATCGAGCCCGGCCTGTACTTCCAGATCGACGACCTGACGGTTCCGGCCGAGCTCCGCGGGATCGGCGTGCGCATCGAAGACGACATCCTCATGACCGAGGACGGTCCGGTCAACCTGTCGGCGGACATCCCGCGCACGGCCGACGAGGTCGAGGCCTGGATCGCCCGGCTGAAGGCCTGACGCCATGTTCGGAGTCGTCAGCTTCTTCGCCATCGTCCTGATCTACGCCGTCGCAGCGCTCATCGCCGGCGCGGTGATCTACTTCGCCGTGCTGCTCGCGCTCAAGTCGCACACGCGCTGGGTGGATCAGGGGAAACCAGGCCGTTCCCGGCCGTTCTGACGTATGCACGTCGCCGAGTTCGCCCTGCTAGCGGCGGACGAACTCGGCGACGATCGGCGCGAGAGATTCGCCGATCTCGGAGGCGGGACGCTTCTGTCCCTTCACCTCGAAGGTGTGGCCGCCGCCCTCGATCCAGACGACTCGGGCATCCTGACAGGACGCGACCGCTTCTTCGAACTGCGAGATCGGCTGGATGAAAGGGTCGTTCGTCCCCTCGACGAACAGCTGCGGAACCGCGATGGCCGGCAGATGCTCCACGCGCGGCTTCTCGGGCCTGCCCGGTGGGTGCAACGGATAGCCGAGGTACGCCAGGCCGTCGACGATGAGTCCGTCCGCGACGGCCATGGACGCCATGCGTCCGCCGTAGGACTTGCCCGTCGCCCACACCGTGTTTCCCGGTTCCTGCGCGCGGGCGAACGCCACAGCGGCCTGCCACGTCGACATGGCGTGCGCCGCGGGTCCGGGCATCTTCCTGCCCTGCTCCACGTACGGGAAGTTGAAGCGCAGAGTGGAGAAACCTAGTCCGCCGAGGGCCTCCGTGAACCCTGTGAGGAACGGATGGCCCTTGCCGGTGCCGGCACCGTGCGCGACGAGCACCGTCATGCCGTTCTCGCCCGCGGACCAGTCTGCGCTGACCACGGTCGGCTCCGTCGGGAGATCGACCTGGATCGTCGCCATCAGGCGCGTGCGAAGGGGATGGCGAAGGGGACGCGCATGACGCCTCCCGACGACACCCGCACCGTACCGATGATCACGAGCACGACGTGGAGCAGTGAGACGGCGAAGTACAACGTGATGGGGATGCCCAGCGGGAAGAACCCGGTGGACGCGGTGCCCTGCGAGGTCAGGGTGATGAGCAGCACGAAGTGCATGACGAGGAGCACCGTCGACACCATCAGGTAGGTCAGTCCCCAGTTCAACGCCGATCGCGCGTTCTCCGCAGCGGGTCCGCCGGCTCGTCGCGCCGATGCTCCGCTGACAGCCATCGCGAGGCCCGACGCGAGCCCTCCGATGAACGGGAAGGGGATGAGCACCAGGAAACCGAGCGCCCACGGGAGCAGACCGCGCGCCGGCGCGACCGCTGGGGGGAACTGCCCGGGGTAGCCGGGGGCGGGGTACGTCTGCGACGGATATCCGGGTCCTGGGTACGCCGGCGGGGCATACCCGGGCGGCACCGCAGCAGCCGGTTGGCCGGGTGCCTGGTAGGTGGGCGCCGGGTACCCGGGTGCGGGGTATCCGGGTGCGGGGTATCCCGCGGGCGCCGTAGGCGCAGGGTATGCCTGAGCCGGCGGCGCCGGGGGCACAGGCGATGCAGGCGGCACGGTCGGCGCAGGGGGAACGGGCGGTGCAGACGGCGCAGGGGGCGCGGCCGGTGCAGGTGGCACCGGCGGCGCAGGTGGCGGCGGCGGAGCGAACTCCCCCGGCTGATGGGGCTCGGGAAGCGTCATCGTCGGTCACCTTCCGGCGCATCCGAGCCGGGCACGATGCCGGGTTCGGGAACGGGCAGCGGGGAGATCGGCTCGGCCTCGTCGGCCGCGGGCGCCGCAGGGGCGGCTTCGGGGGCGGGACCGCCGTCCGGCTGCTGTGGTTCCGCGACGGGATCGGCCGGACGCGGCGGGACCACGGGCTCCGCGGGCTCGGGAGTCACCGCACCGGGCGTGATCCGCTCGCCGTAGCGCGGCGGCTCGTCGAGGTTCACGGGCGGCCGCACCGGCGCCGTCTTCGTCGCGCCGAGCACCTGACGGGCCTTCGCGAGCGATGCTGCCTGCACCGTCACCTCGTAGTGGTCGGCGGCGAACTGCGTGACGCTCGCGAAGTCGCGTCGGCGACGAACGATCGCGTAGGTGACGAGGCTCAGCAGCATCCCGAGCGCGACGCCGATGAAGACGAAGCCGACGAAGAGCTGGATCGGCACCTCGGGGTTGCCGATCACGAGGATCGCCGAGAGGAACAGGCCGATCAGGACGCCGTTGACGGCGCCCGAACGCGCGGCCGCCGCATACCCCAGCTTTCCGGTGACGCGCTCGACCGTGCGCACGCTCTGCCCGACGATCGCGATGTCCCTGGCCGGCACCTCCCCCGCGATCAGCTTCGACACCGTCTTCTGCGCGCTCTCGTAGTCGCGCGTCGAAGCGACCATCTCGCCGGTCTCGGTGCCGCTCGCGGGGCGGTTCAGCATGCTCATCCGGCTATTCTTCCACGCGCACCCGTCGACGGCCCGAGGCGCGACCATCCCGCCCTCGACCGGACCCGCCGACTACTCTGGAGAAGTGAGCACACAACGGGTTTTCGCCGCGCGCCTGGCCGGGTGCGCCGTCTTCGACCCCCTCGGCGACCGGCTCGGCAAGGTCCGGGATGTCGTCGTCGTGTATCGAAGTACCGCGGCGCCCCGCGTGATCGGCCTGGTCGTCGAGATCCCGGGGCGACGTCACGTGTTCCTCTCGATCGGCCGGGTCACGTCGATCCGGTCCGGACAGGTCATCACCACCGGACTGATCAACGTGCGACGCTTCTCTCCCCGCGCCGGCGAGGTGCGCGTGCTCGCCGAGATGCTCGGACGGCGCGTGAGCTTCGCCGACGGCAGCGGCACGGCCGTCATCGAAGACGTCGCGATCGAACCGAACCGCCTCGGCGAATGGGCGATCAGTCAGCTCTTCCTCCGCCGCCCGAAGACCAGCGCCTCGCCGTTCGCGAAGGGTCCGACCACGTTCGCCGCCTGGAGCGAGGTCGCCGAGCAGCGTGCACCGGGCGAGTCTCAGTCCGCTGAGCAGCTCGTCGCCTCGTACTCGGAGCTGCACGCCGCCGACCTCGCCAACACCCTTCTCGATCTTCCGCAGCAGCGCATGATCGAGGTGGCCGAAGAGCTGTCGGACGACCGTCTCGCCGACGCACTCGAGGAGATGCCCGAAGACGAACAGGTGCACATCCTCGACCGTCTCGGCGATGAGCGCGCGGCCGACATCCTCGACCAGATGGAACCGGACGACGCCGCCGATCTGCTCGCCCAGCTGGCCCCGGACCGACTCGAACAGCTTCTCGAGCTGATGGAGCCGGAAGAGGCCGAAGACGTCAGGATGCTGCTGCGCTACGGTCCCGACACCGCGGGTGGTCTGATGACCCCGGAGCCGATCATCCTCTCCGCAGACGCCACCGTCGCGGAGGCATTGGCCCTGATCCGCCGTCACGAGCTGCACCCCGCACTCGCCGCCGCCGTGTTCGTGACCCTGCCACCGTTCGAGACGCCGACCGGGCGCCTGCTCGGCCTCGTGCACTTCCAGCGGATGCTGCGCTACCCGCCGCACGAGCGCCTCGGAGCGATCCTGGACGACAGCCTCGAGCCCGTTCCCGTCACCGCGTCCGCCGCCGAGGTGGCGCGGTTGCTGGCGAGCTACGACCTCGTCTCGCTCCCGGTGATCGACGCAGCGCACCGGCTCGTCGGCGCGATCAGCATCGATGATGTGCTCGACTATCTGCTCCCCGATGACTGGCGATCGCACGACAGCGACACACCGTCCCCCGCGAAGGAGGCACGCTGATGCCCCGCTCGCCGCGCCTCGATGCCCCCGGCCGCAGCACGACGAGGCCCCGCACGACCTCGCGCGACCGGTTCGGCCGGTTCACGGAGTGGGTGGCCCGCGCGATGGGCACACCGACCTTCCTGCTCATGCTCAGCTTGTTCTGCGTGGCCTGGATCGTCTGGAACACCTTGGGGCCTGACGAGCTGCGCTTCGACGACGCCGCCCTCGGCTTCACCGCCCTGACCCTCATGCTCTCTTTGCAGGCCTCTTATGCCGCGCCGCTGATCCTGCTCGCCCAGAACCGACAGGACGACCGCGACCGCGTGCAGATCGAGCAGGATCGCCAGCGCGCGGAACGCAACCTCGCTGACACCGAGTACCTCGCCCGGGAGATCGTGGCGCTGCGGATGGCGCTCGAGGAGCGCAATTCGCAGGCCGTCACGCGTGACGTTCTCCGACAGGAGCTGAAGGCTCTCCTCGCCGAGCTCGAAGACACCGGGGACAAGCCGACGGCGGGCGCCGCATCGTGACCGAGACCGACCTCGTCCGTGCCGCGGTCTCCGCGGTGACGGACCCGGAGCTGCGCCGCCCTATCGGCGAGCTCGACATGGTGCGTGAGATCGCCGTGGACGGAGACCGCGCTCAGGTCGGCATCGTCCTGACGATCGTGGGCTGCCCTGCAGCGGCGCGCATCGAGTCCGACGTGCGCGAGGCTGCGGCATCCGTCCCCGGCATCGCCTCGGTCGACGTCGAAGTGGGCGTGATGACGCCGGCGGAGCGCAAGGCGCTGACC
Organism: Microbacterium sp. B19(2022); assembly: GCF_012030385.1. Taxonomy (NCBI): domain Bacteria; kingdom Bacillati; phylum Actinomycetota; class Actinomycetes; order Micrococcales; family Microbacteriaceae; genus Microbacterium; species Microbacterium sp. B19(2022). The sequence goes on along the minus strand of NZ_JAAUVO010000008.1, from coordinate 125,394 downwards.
GAGAAGCTCCGCGACGGCAGGCCGGCCCGCCAGATGCCCTTCGGGCCCGACTCGCTCACCCGCGTGATCCTCGTCTCCAGCGGCAAGGGCGGCGTGGGTAAATCGACGGTCACCGCCAATCTCGCCGTGGCACTCGCAGACCAGGGCCTGTCCGTGGGCCTCGTCGATGCCGACGTGCACGGATTCTCGATTCCCGGGCTCCTCGGCATCCCCGCCGGGACGCAGCCGACTCGTATCGACGACCTCATGCTGCCCCCGGTGGCGCACGGCGTGAAGACCATCTCGATCGGGATGTTCCTCCGCGACGGCGAGGCCGTGGTGGCGTGGCGCGGACCGATGCTGCACCGCACGGTGCAGCAGTTCCTCACCGACGTGTTCTTCGGCGACCTCGATGTGCTGCTCATCGACATGCCGCCCGGCACCGGCGACATCGCCATCTCGATCGGCCAACTCCTCCCCCACGCCGAGGTCCTTGTCGTGACGACGCCGCAGACCGCCGCCGCAGAGGTGGCCATCCGCAGCGGACTCGTCGCGCGGCAGACAGGTCAGCGGGTGATCGGCGTCATCGAGAACATGGCGGCGTACACGCTCCCCGACGGCACGGTCATCGATCTGTTCGGCTCGGGTGGAGGGGCTGCGGTCGCCGAAGCTCTCTCCGAGCCGGGCGCCACGGTCCCGCTGCTGGCCTCGATTCCCCTGAGCCCCGCGCTCCGCGAGGGGGGCGACGCCGGCCTCCCGATCGTCGCCGGCGAGACGACGGATGCCGCGGCCACGACGATCCTCGACCTGGCGCGCACGCTCGCCCGGCAGGGGCGGGGCCTGTCCGGCCGCTCGCTGCCGATGACGATCGGCTGAGTTCGCGGCCCTCCTACGGCTCGGGCGACTCCGTCCAGGACTCGTGCGCGCGCTCGGCATCTCGCGTGCTTCTCCGTCTGGTGACCCGACGGCGGACCAGGATGACGACGGGCAGCAACGCGGCGACGGGAAGACAGAACACCGCACCGAACGCCAGGAGCGTCCCCGTGGCGAAGTCGTTCCCCCCTGTGCGTCCGAGTCCAATGGAGCCACTCCCGAAGGCGTCCCCGGCGACGAGGAACTCGCCGTCGTAGGTGTCGAGCGAGTCGATACAGGTGACGGTATGGACGCCCTCATGAGCAGCGGTGAACTGCGTGTGCTGCTCGAACCCGCGTTTCGGGGTCATCCACCAGAGCGTGTCGTCCCACGACAGCGAGGGTCCTCCGCGCTGAGGGAGAGCGGCGCCGTCCGGGCCCGACACCGAGCACTCCAACGTCCCCAGCATCGCGGAGATGCCGCTGCCCCAGATGCCGACTCGCTCGCCCGCCCGCAGCTCGACCGTCTCCCCCCGTCCCAGCGGAACCGGGTCCGCATCTCTCACGGAGGCCGCGACGGGCAACACCCAGAGCGTCCAGATCAGCACACCGATGCACGCGCACAGCGCGGAGAACCCGAATGCCACGGCATCGCGATCGGCGAGCCGCCCTCGGGTCACGTGGCTTCGGGGTCGAACGGAGGCCGGTTGCTCGCGCTGAACTCCTGCGGGAGCGCACGGGGAGCGACAGGCTCCGCGATCGTCTCTCGCGCCTGCGTCGGCGTCGCGGCCGGCTGCGGCTCCTCGAACAGCGCGTCGCGGATGATGCGTCGCGGATCGTACTGACGGGGGTCGAGCTTGCGCCAGTCCACATCGTCGAGCTCCGGACCCATCTCCTCGCGCATGCGGGACTTGGTCGAGCGAAGATACTCGCCGGCCTTGCGGACCATGCGGGAGAAGCCTTCGGCAGCTCGCGGAAGACGTTCCGGGCCGATGATGAGGACCGCGATGAGGCCGATCAGCAGCAGCTTCTCGAAGGTGAGCCCGAACGTCATCTCTACAGGCTACCGTCGCGCCTGCGGTCCGCGGGTACACCGAGCGAATACTCTGGAGGGGACCACCGGGCAGGCAGGGAGAAACAGGCCATGAGCGAGCACGACGCGAACGCGCGATTCCTTCGCGAGTCCATCGTGGAACCCGACTCCATCGCACGTGCGCGCGCGCACGCGGTCGAGCTCGGCGCGATGCCGATCAGCACCGTCGTCGGTTCCCAGGTCGCCGTGCTCGCCGCCGCGACCGGCGCGCGCTCGATCGTCGAGATCGGCACCGGCGCAGGAGTCTCCGGACTCTGGCTGCTGCACGGAGCGCCGCAGGCCGTGCTCACCTCGATCGACAACGAGCCCGAGCACCTCGCAGCAGCGCGAAAGGCTTTCACCGACGCGAAGGTGCCGTCCACCAAGGTCCGATTCATCACCGGTCGCGCCATCGACGTGCTCCCCCGCATGAATGAGTCCTCGTACGACATCGTGCTCGTCGACGCCGACCCCGACCACATCATCGAGTACGTCGAGCACGGACTCCGCCTCGCCCGCACCGGCGGCATCGTGCTGGTGCCGCGGATTCTCGGCGGCGGCCGCGTGGCCGACCCGGTGCAGCGCGATGAGGTCACGTCGGCCTACCGCTCGCTGGTGCAGGAGACGCAGGAGTCTTCGGCCGTGTTGGCGACCGTGTCACCCGCAGGCGAAGGACTGCTCCAGCTGATCAGACTCGCCGAACGCGACTGAGAAGAGCCGCGCTCGGGTACGCCCCGGAATCGACAAAGGGCGGTGGATCCGAGGATCCACCGCCCTTTCGGTCCGCGGATGCGGACCTCAGATCGTTCAGGCCGGTGCCACGACGGCTGCAAGCACGTCGTGAAGTTCCTTGGCCTCGGCGTCGTTCACGGAGACGACCAGACGGCCGCCGCCTTCGAGCGGAACGCGCACGATGATGAGTCGTCCTTCTTTCACGGCCTCCATGGGTCCGTCTCCGGTCCTCGGCTTCATCGCTGCCATCGTGGCTCCCTTTCCTCCGGTGGTATGGAATGAGTTTATCGGGTGTCACCGGGACCTGGAGGTCACCGAGCAACAATTGGGTCGCCGGACACCGTCAGGGCACCTGCCAGAACGTGCTTCCGAGCGCATACACGTGGTAGATCCAGAGCCATTGGCCCAGGAGGCAGAGGGCCACCACACCGACGCGCCACCACCTCGATCGAGGAACCGCGACGGCGCCCCAGAGCGGGCTGAGGGGCAGCAGCAGGCGGAACGTGCTGGACTGCGGGAAGAACACCGCGAGGAGGTACAGGAGATAACTGGCGCTCCACAGACGCAGGTCACCGCCGAGGGCGCGCACCTGGGGCGAGCGCAGGAGGGCGACGGCGGCCGCCGCGACCAGGAGCACGAGCGCCACCGGCCCCCACCACTGCGGCATGCCCCAGAGCGCGAACCAGAACTGCGAGGCCTGAACCCATCCTTCGAACGGCAGAAAACCGTCGACGCCGCCGACGATCCAGTGCCGGCGCCACGCGAGTTCCGTCGCGAGATAGGCACCGGGATCGCCCGTGACGACACCGGCGATCAGCTGCCAGGCGAAGCCCGCCGCGGTCGCGAGCGCCCCGAGCGCGACGATGTGCGTGATCTCCCGCCCGGTGAGCGGCTCCGTCTTCCGGCGGAACCAGCGCACGACGCCGTGCAACCCGAGGTAGAGGGCGAAGGCGAGGATCCCGGGGCGTGTGAAGGCCATCACCGGGATCAGGAGGTAGAGCCGGCCGTACTCGTGTCTGATCGTCGCATCGAGCGCGAGGAACAGCAGCAGCAGGAACAGAGTCTCGGCATAACCGACCTGGAACATCGCGGCGATCGGCCCGGCAGCGAAGAACACGACTGCCCAGAGCGCCGCAGAAGCGCCGATGCGGTCACGGAGCAGACGATGAAGCGCGAGGCACGCGAGATACCCCGCGGCCAGCGAGATCAGGAGAGCGCCGACTCCCCAGGACCCGAAGACGAAGCCCACCGCCTTCGCCGCATATGCGAACACGGGCATGAATGCCCAGGCGTTCTCGGCGACTTCGCCCGACTCGGTCAGGGGAAGCTCGGTCGGATAGCCGGACTCGGCGACCAGCCAGTACCACTGGGCGTCCCAGCCGAGGATGAAGTCATCGAGTCCGGCATCGGCCCCGAAGCGCGAGAACGACGTCGACAGCGACGCGGCGATGAGCAGGAAGATCGTGGTCGTTGCCCGTGCCGCGAGGTAGATGATCGCGATCCGCAGCGCGATCGGCGCCTGCGCCCAACGGCGAGCCGTGCTCAGCGCGAGGTGAGCCATGCGCGCAGGCCCCGCTCCACGGCGTCGATCTGCGCGAGCGGTACGCGCTCCTCGTCGTGGTGCGCGAGGTGCGGGTCGCCGGGACCGTAGTTCACCGCCGGAATGCCGAGCGCCGAGAAGCGGGCGACGTCGGTCCAGCCGTACTTCGGGCGCGGCTCGGCGCCCACAGCCGCCACGAACTGCTTCGCGATCTCGGCGTCGAGTCCGGGGCGCGCGCCCTCGGCGGCGTCGGTGATCTCGATCTCGAAGCCGGCGAGAACCCCGCGGAGGTGCGCTTCAGCGTCCGCGGCGGACTTGCTGGGCGCGAAGCGATAGTTGACCTCGACCTCGCACGCGTCGGGGATGACGTTGCCCGCGACGCCGCCGGCGATTCGCACGGCGCTCAGGCTCTCCCGGTACAGGAGCCCCTCGACCGGCACCTCCCTGGCGCGGTACTCGGCGAGCCGCGTCAGGATCGGCGCCGCACGGTGGATCGCGTTCTCGCCGATCCACGCTCGTGCACTGTGTGCGCGAACGCCGGCCGTGCGCACGATCGCGCGCAGCGTGCCGTTGCATCCGCCCTCGACCTCGCCGTTGGAGGGTTCGCCGAGGATCGCGAAATCCGCCCGGAACAGGTCGGGTCGCACCGCGGCGAGCAGGCCGAGGCCGTTCTTGGACGCCTCGATCTCTTCGTTGTCGTACCACATCCAAGTGATGTCGATCGCGGGATCGGTGAGCTCCGCCGCGAGCTTGAGCTGCACGGCCGTGCCCGCCTTCATATCGACGGTTCCGCGCCCCCAGAGATAGGGCACGCCGTCGATCTCGATGTCCCTGGTCGGCAGGTTCGCATTGATCGGCACGGTGTCGATGTGACCGGCGATGGCGACGCGCTGCGCGCGCCCGAGATCGGTGCGGGCGACGATCGTGTTGCCGTGGCGGAAGACTTCGAGGTGCGTCAGCGGCGTGATGGCCGCCTCGATCGCGTCGGCGAGGGTCTTCTCGTCGCCGGACACGCTCGGGATGTCGCAGATCGCACGGGTGAGGTCGACGGAGGACGCGGTCAGATCGAGCACCATGGGTCAAGCCTACTTACCCCGTCATGCGTGAAGTCCCCCGCCTCCCGGCGCGATAGCGTGGAGGGATGAGCGACGCACGCACCGTATGGGGTATCGGCCTGACCACGATCGCCGGCGATGGCACGGTTCTCGATGCGTGGTACCCGGATGTCCGCACGGGATCTGCCTCAGCAGACGATGCGGCCGTCGCCGCGCTCGAGCCCCTGGTCGGCGCCGATGAGCGACGGAACGTGACCGTCGAGATCATCCGGCTCCAGATCGACCTCGACGCAGCTCCCGCTTCCACGGCCGACGCGTACCTGCGACTGCACGCCCTCTCGCACCTCGTCGTGCGCCCCAACGAGCTGAACCTGGAGGGCATCTTCGGCCACCTGCCGAACGTCGCCTGGACGAACGCCGGCCCGGTGCTCCCCGCCGACGCCGCCCGTCTGCGGCCGCACCTCCAGCGCGCCGGCATCCAGGTGCAGGGACTGGACAAGTTCCCGCGCCTGACCGACTACGTGCAGCCTGCGGGCGTCAGGATCGCCGATGCCTCGCGCGTGCGGCTCGGCGCACACCTCTCCCCCGGCACCACCGTGATGCATGAGGGCTTCGTCAACTTCAACGCCGGAACGCTCGGCTCCTCCATGGTCGAGGGACGCATCTCGCAGGGCGTCGTCGTGGGCGACGGCAGCGATATCGGCGGCGGTTCCTCGATCATGGGCACGCTCTCGGGTGGGGGCACGCACCGGGTGTCGATCGGCTCGCGCACCCTGCTCGGAGCGAACGCCGGCATCGGCATCTCCCTCGGCGACGACTGCGTGGTCGAGGCGGGCCTGTACGTGACCGCCGGGACGAAGATCGTGCTGGTCGACGGCCCCATGACGCCGGACGGCGGACGCAAGACGGTGAAGGGCGGAGAACTATCCGGCCAGGACGGGCTGCTCTTCCGCCGGAACTCCCTCAGCGGCGCCGTCGAGGCCGTGCGCCGTGCCGGCGTGGGCGTGACGCTCAACGACGCCCTTCACGCCTGAGAGCCTTCCCTGCGCGTGCGTCGGCCGCCCGCGACCCGCGCGTGGAGGCGGCATGCAGCCGACGGCATGCACGCACTGGTAGACTGACACCGTTGTCCGCACCGCCGGTGCTGCAACATCGTCGTCGTCATGGGGTCTCCGAGGACCGAAGCGAGCAGAACTGCTCCCACCACCAGCATGAGCTGGCATTTCGAACGGCGAACCGATGCGCAATTCCTGCGCCGTCGCCCACCTCACCCCTTATCTCGCGCCGATCACTCGTGCGCTGACGGAGTTTCTGCATGTCTACTTTCCTTGAACTCGGCGTTCCCGCCGAGCTCGCCGCCGTTCTCGCCGATTCCGGCAAGACCGAGGCCTTCGCGATCCAGCGCGACACCCTTCCCGACTCCCTCGCGGGTCGCGACCTGCTCGGCCGCGGACGCACGGGCAGCGGTAAGACCATCGCCTTCGCCCTGCCGCTCGTGGCGCGCCTCGCCGCATCCGGTGGTCAGCGCCGCGCCGGCCTCCCGCGCGGACTCGTCCTCGCCCCGACCCGTGAACTCGCGACGCAGATCGCCGCGACCATCGCCCCGCTCGCCGAGGCTGCCGGCCTGCGCGTCACGACCGTCTTCGGTGGCGTCAGCCAGCGTCCGCAGGAGCAGGCGCTGCGCGGCGGCGTCGACATCGTCGTGGCCTGCCCCGGTCGACTCGAAGACCTCATGAAGCAGCAGGTCCTGCGCCTCAGCGCGATCGAGGTCACCGTGCTCGACGAGGCCGACCACATGGCCGACCTCGGCTTCCTCCCCGGCGTCACCCGCATTCTCACCGCGACGCCGGCCGGTGGCCAGCGCCTCCTGTTCAGCGCGACGCTGGACCGCGGCATCGACACCCTCGCCCGCCGCTTCCTCTCGAACGCGGTCAGCCACGAGGTCGATGAAGAGAGCGTGCCCGTGGGCGAGATGACCCACCGCGTGCTGGTCGTCGACTCCACCGACAACAAGACCGCCCTGGTGAAGGAGCTCGCCTCCGGCACCGGCCGCCGCATCCTCTTCACCCGCACCAAGCACCAGGCGAAGAAGCTCGCGAAGCAGCTCACGGCTGCCGGCATCCCGGCCGTCGACCTGCACGGAAACCTGTCGCAGAACGCTCGTGAGCGCAACCTCGGCGCCTTCTCCGCCGCACCGGAAGACGGCGGAGTGCGCGTTCTCGTCGCAACCGATGTCGCCGCCCGTGGCGTGCACGTCGACAACGTCGACCTCGTCGTCCACGTCGACCCGCCCGTCGAGCACAAGGCATACCTGCACCGTTCGGGACGTACGGCCCGTGCCGGTGCTGCCGGCACCGTCGTGACCGTTGTGCTCCCCGAGCAGCGCCGTGACGTCAAGGACCTGCTGCGCAAGGCGGCTATCTCGGCTCCGCTGGAAGATGTCACGACCGCTGCCGTCACGGCCCTGGTCCCCGAGCGCGCCCCGCACGTGCGCCCGGCTCCCGTGCAGGCTCCGCAGCAGCAGCAGCGTCAGTCGTCCAAGCAGCGTCCCGCCGGTGGCGAGAAGAGCGGTGCGGCGAACCCGCCCGCACGTCGTCGTCGCCGCCCCCGCGCCGGTGGCGCCGGTGGCCAGGGCAGCGGCTACCAGGGCGGTGGCTACTCCACGCAGAGCGGACAGTCCCGTCAGGGCGGCCGCAGCGCGCAGGGTCGCTGACCCGCGGACGCAGCTCGACAGCAAAGCGCCCCTTCCGTTTCGGCGGAAGGGGCGCTTTCTCGTTCTGTGCTCAGCGCGTCGGGAAGGACCGCTCGGGAGAGCCCGTGTACAGCTGCTGCGGGCGGCCGATCTTGGTCTGCGGGTCGAGCTGCAGCTCGCGCCACTGCGCCAGCCAGCCGGGCAGACGACCGATGGCGAACAGCACCGTGAACATCCGGGTCGGGAAGCCCATCGCCTTGTAGATGACGCCCGTGTAGAAGTCGACGTTCGGGTACAGGCGACGCTCACGGAAGTAGTCGTCGGCGAGGGCGAGTTCCTCGAGCTCCTTCGCGAGGTCGAGAAGCGGATCGGTGACGCCCAGCGAGGAGAGCACCTCATCGGCGGCGTCCTTGACCAGCTTGGCGCGCGGATCGTAGTTCTTGTAGACGCGGTGCCCGAAGCCCATGAGCTTCACGCCCTCCTCCTTGTTCTTCACCCGCTCCACGAAGCGCGAGACGCTCTGGCCGGAGTCGCGGATCTGCCCCAACATCGTCAGGACGGCCTCGTTCGCACCGCCGTGCAGCGGACCGGAGAGTGCCTGGATGCCGGCGGAGACCGAGGCGAACTGGTTCGCGCCGGTAGAGCCCACCAGGCGGACAGTCGAGGTGGAGGCGTTCTGCTCGTGGTCTTCGTGGAGGATCAGGAGAAGCTCGAGAGCCTTCGACATGACCGGGTTGACCTCGTACTCCTCGCTGTGCACGCCGAAGTTGAGCTTGAGGAAGTTGTCCACGAAGCTCAGCGAGTTGTCGGGGTACAGGAAGGCCTGGCCGACGCTCTTCTTGTGCGCATAGGCCGCGATCACGGGCAGCTTGGCGAGCATGCGCACCATGTTCAGCTCGACATGCTCGGGGTTGTGCGGGTCGGTCTGCCCCTCGTAGTACGTCGAGAGGGCGGCGACCGCCGACGAGAGCACCGACATCGGGTGCGCCGTGTGCGGCAGAGCCGAGAAGAAGCGCTTGAGGTCTTCGTGTAGCAGCGTGTGGCGACGGATCTTCTCGTCGAACTCCGCCAGCTCGGAAGCCGAGGGCAGTTCCCCGTAGATCAGGAGCCAGGCGACCTCGAGGTAGCTCGTCGATCCTGCCAGCTGCTCGATGGGATATCCGCGGTAGCGCAGGATGCCCTTGTCGCCGTCGATAAACGTGATGTCGGACTTGGTGGACGCCGTGTTGACGAAACCGTAGTCGAGGCCGGTGTAGCCGGTCTGCCGGGTCAGCGTCGAGAAGTCGATGCTGTCGTGGCCTGCCGTACCGCGCAATACCGGGAATTCGGCGGTTGTATCGCCGATCGTCAGCTTCGCCGTCTGCTCTGCCGCTGCGCTCACGCGGTCCTCCTCCTGGCGTCCGACCCCGCTGGTCGCGGTGCATCGGACAAGATCTTGATCAAGTCGGAACTGGCGATCTCACGGCGCTGTGGCACCAGGTCGAGACACGACCGAATCGCCTTTACAGCCTAGTAGGCACACAGGCCTACTGTGACATCCGCCAAACAGATGCGATCTTCACGGAGAAAACCTACAGAGCCGAAGCGGTGAGCCGGCGCGCGGCTTCTCGCACCCGCTCGGTGGGAGCGGTCAGCGCGAGGCGCACATGCTGCGAGGAGTCCGCGCCGTAGAACGGACCGGGACCGGCGAGGATGCCGAGATCGGCGAGGCGTCCCATCGACTCCCAGGCATCGCGCCCTTCCGTCGCCCAGAGATACAGCCCGGCCTCCGAACCATCGATGCGGAAGCCGGCGGCCTCCAGCGCGGGGCGCAGTGCTTCTCGCCTGGTGCGGTACAGCTCCTTCTGGGCGGCGACGTGCTCGTCGTCCCCCAGCGCCACCGCCATGGCGTGCTGCACGGGCGCGGGCGGCATGAGTCCGAGGTGCTTGCGCGCCGTGAGCAGGTCTCCGACGACGCGCGCGCAGCCGGCGACGAACGCGGCTCGATAGCCGGCGAGATTCGACTGCTTGCTCAGCGAGTACACGCTGAGCAGGTTCGCCCTGCTGCCGCCGGTCACCCGAGGGTCGAGGATCGAGGGGATCGGCTCGGTCGCCCAGATTCCGTCCCAGCCCAGCTCGGCGTAGCATTCGTCACTCGCGAGGACGGCTCCGAGTTCGCGCGCACGGCGCACGGCCGCAGCGAGCTCGTCGACCGTCCAGGTCCGGCCGTCCGGGTTGCCCGGAGTGTTGATCCAGATGAGCTTGGTGCCCTCCGGCCACTCGGCGGGATCGTCGGCCGGGAGCGGAGTCGCGCCGACCACGCGGGCGCCGACCTCGTACGTGGGGTACGCCACACGGGGATGCACCACGATGTCGCCCTCGCCGAGTCCGAGGAGAGTGGGCAGCAGTGCGACGAGCTCCTTGGACCCGATCGTCGGCAGGACGTTGTCGACGCGGAGGTCGGACACTCCCCTGCGCCGCGCGTACCACTCGACGATGGCTTCGCGCAGCGTCGGCGTGCCGACCGTCTGCGGGTAGGCGTGCGCGTCGGTGGCCTCGGCCAGCGCACGACGGATGAGCTCCGGCGTCGGGTCCACCGGTGATCCCACGGAAAGGTCCACGAGGCCCTCGGGATGCTCAGCGGCACGCGCACGGAAGGGGACGACGGCGTCCCACGGGTAGTCGGCGAGGTCGCGGACGCTCACGGAAGACGCCTACTCGCCCTGGGGCGGGAGCGCGGCGATGATCGGGTGGTCGAACGTGTAGACGCCGACCTTGGCGGCGCCTCCGGGCGAGCCGACCTCATCGAAGAACTCGACGTTCGCCTTGTAGTAGTCCTGCCATTCGTCGGGCAGGTCGTCTTCGTAGTAGATGGCCTCGACCGGGCACACCGGTTCGCAGGCGCCGCAATCCACACACTCGTCGGGGTGGATGTACAACGACCGTTCACCCTCGTAGATGCAGTCAACGGGGCACTCGTCGATGCAGGCGCGATCCTTGACATCGACGCACGGGAGGGCGATCACATACGTCACCCCTCCAGTCTACGACTCGTGGCGCTCGGGTTCCTGCGCGGCAGGCGCGACCGTGCGGACCGGAACCCGTGAGAAGGAGGGCCAGGCGATCACGAGCAGCACGATTCCCGCGACCAGGTACGTCCAGATCTGCCCACTCAGGGAATCCGGGACGACGACGGATCCGCCGGGACCCACGCCGGAGATCAGCACCAGCATGCCGATCATCCCGAGGCCGGCTGCCACCGCCGCCCCTCTGTCGTGGGTGAGTGCTCGTACGGCGACGAGGATCGCCGCGCAGGCGATGGCGGCGACGATGAGCCCCACCGGGATCGGTCCCCACATCACACTGTGCGCGATCGTGCCGGCGATGCCATAGACGCCGCCCACCAGGGCCGCAGCGACCCACGACAACACTCTCGACACCCAGCTCACGCGCACCCGTCGATCTTACCGGCGCGCCCCCTGTGACCGAGCAGTCCGTCACGAGGCGAGGCCGAAGAGCCGCAGGAGCGCGGCGACCAGTGCAGCCGCCGCCACGACGACGAGGAACGACTGTCGGAGCCACAGGAGCCCTCCCGCGACGAGCAGGGCGGGCACGCGCGCGTCCACCGTGATGGACTGGCCGTCGCCGAGGGTCTGCACCGCGACGAGCGCTGCCAGCAGCGCGACCGTCAGCAGGTCGGAGATGCGAGCAGTGCGAGGCGCTTCGAGGACCTTGGGCGGCACCAGGTATCCGGCGGCCTTGAGCGCGACGCAGATGAGCGCCGCGAGGAGGATCGCACTCCACAGGCTCATGGCGCCTCCTCCGTTCGGATGCCGGCGGGACCACCCGACGGCGTCTCGCGGCCGCCCAGCCAGTTGAACCAGCCGACGGCGATCGCCACGACGGCCGCGACGAGCACCGGGAGACCCGGCATGAGGAAGGGGGTGAACGCTGCAGCGACCACCGCGGCCGCCACACCCACCGCGATGGCCTGCCGCTGCCGGAGCCGAGGCCAGAGCAGTGCGAGGAATGCGGCCGCGGCAGCGGCGTCCAATCCCCACGTCCGCGGGTCGCCGAGCACGTCACCGACGAGCGCGCCGACGAGGGTCGTGATGTTCCAGCCGATGAAGATGCCGATGCCGGTGACCCAGAAACCCACCTGGCGCAGCCGCGGGTCGCTCTGCGAGATCGCCACGGCCGTGGACTCGTCGATCGTGAAATGCGCAGCGGCAGCCTTGCGCGCCGGCCCCCCGCCCACGATCGGCGACATGCGCATCCCGTACGCGACGTTGCGCACGCCGAGCAGGGCGGCGGACGCGACCGCGGAGGGCAGAGCGGCGAGGCCTCCCGCGGTGAAGACGCCGATGAACGCGAACTGCGATCCTCCGGTGAACATCAGCAGGCTGAGGACGCACGTCTGCCAGACGTCGAGTCCGGACGCCACGGCCAGCGCGCCGAAGGAGACGCCGTAGGCGCTGGTCGCGAGCACGACGCCGAGCGCCTCGCGCCAGACCTCACGCTCGGCGGTCATCGCCCGCCCCGAGGACCTCTGTTCGCTTCGCTGAACACATGACGATAATTCTGAACACTCGCGAACGGATAGTCAAGCGAACGAACGTTTGGCATGATGAACGCATGGAAGACCTCCGCACACGCATCGCCCGCACTCTGCGCCGAGAACGAGAGGCCGTCGGCCTGTCGATCTCGGAGCTCGCGCGCCGCGCCGACGTGTCCAAAGCGACCGTCTCGCAACTCGAGGCCGGAGCCGGCAATCCGAGCGTCGAGACGCTGTGGGCGCTCGGCGTCGCCCTCGGAGTGCCGTTCGCGGTGCTCGTCGACCAGCAGAGCAACGCCCCGACGCTGATCCGCGCCGATGACCTTGCCGGCGTCCCGTCGTCCGCAGCCGCGTACAGCGCCACCCTGCTGGCGGCCAGCCCTCCCGGCGCGCGACGCGACATCTACCTGATCCAGGCCGAACCGGGCGATGCCCGACGCTCTGACCCACATCACCCCGGCACCATCGAGCACGTCATCCTGATCTCCGGGCAGGCCCTGATCGGACCGGCGGATGAGCCGGTGCTGCTCGAGCCCGGCGACTATCTGACGTATGCCGGCGACGCCCCGCACATCTTCGAGGCGACGACAGCGGCCACGAGCGCCGTGCTCATCTCCGAGCTCCGCTGAGCCTCCCTCCCCGCCGGCGACAGGCGACGGGTTGGGATCTCACGGTCTCAGTACCAGTTCATCGCCTGCGAGTGCGACCAGGCGCTGCACGGACTTCCATAGGCCGCCGAGATGTACTCGAGGCCCCAGGCGATCTGCGTGGCGGCACTGGACTGCCAGTCTGCTCCCGCGGATGCCATCTTGCTGCCGGGCAGAGCCTGCGGAATCCCGGTGGCCCCGCCGTCGGAGTTGTAGGCCTGGTAGTTCCAGCCCGATTCCTTGGTCCACAGCGAGTCCAGGCACGAGAACTGATCCCCGCCCCAGCCGTACCGGCTCGACATCTGCTGCTGCGCGGAGGCCTTGGCACCCTCGACGGTGTTGGCGGAGGCGAGCGCCGCGGCGGCTGCCCGCTCGGCGGCCGCATGCTCTGCCGCAGCCTTGGCCGCCGCTGCGGCCGCTTCCTCCGCGGCGCGCTTCTCCTGCGCCGCGGTGAGCGCGGTGCGGAGATCCGCGGTGTCCGAGATGACCTTCGTCAGTTCCGACTCCACGTCGTCGGTGACGATGCCCACGAGGAGCAACGGCGTCACCTCACTGTCGGAGAGCTTGTCGATGCCGCTCTCGAGCTCGGCCGTGTCGACGGATGTCGAGACGCCCACATCGAGACCGGAAGCCGCCACGTCGGCGCTCACCGCCTCGGCCGCCGCGACGGCACTCCGGGCCTCCGCGCGCGCGGACGAAGCGTCTGCGGTGATCTTCGCCAGAGGCTCGGCACCGGACAGTGCGGGCGCGGCGACGGCGATGGCCGGGCTCATGGCGGCCGCGGCGGAGGTGGAGGCCAGACCGACGCTGAGCGTGATTCCGACCAGGGTGGCGGCGGTCACTCCGAGGATGGTCATCGGGCGGCGGGCGGTGACGGCGGCGCGGGCCGACGCCGCGTCGGAGGCGCGCCGAAGCGCACGGGTTTTCTGAAGCATTGGGTTCGACTTTCGGGTTGTCGTACGCCCTTGCAGGAGACTCATCGGGAGCTCGTCCCGGGCGCAAGCCAACGAGTCTGCACCATCAACCTGAGTGAAAACCATCCCTGACCTGGGATTTACATGAGAAGAGGGCCCCGCGCTCGCCTTTCGGCGGCACGAGGCCCTCTTCTCGGAGCAGGCTCAGGCTCAGGAGCCGGCGTCCTGACGCTTCAGGCGCGCGGTGTCGCGGGCGCGCGTGTTCGCGTCGAGGTTCACCTTGCGGATGCGGACGACCTCGGGCGTGACCTCGACACATTCGTCGTCACGCGCGAACTCGAGGCTCTCCTCGAGCGTCAGCTGGCGCGGAGGCGTCATCGACTCGAAGGTGTCGGAGCTCGCCGCACGCATGTTGGTGAGCTTCTTCTCCTTCGTGATGTTCACGTCCATGTCGTCGGCGCGGGAGTTCTCGCCGATGACCATGCCCTCGTAGACCTCCTGCGTGGGCTGCACGAAGAACGACATGCGCTCCTGCAGGGCGATCATGGCGAACGGGGTGACGACGCCCGAACGGTCGGCGACGATGGAGCCGTTCTGACGCGTCGAGATCGAGCCCGCCCACGGCTCGTAGCCGTGCGAGATCGCGTTCGCGATGCCGGTGCCGCGCGTCGTGGTGAGGAACTCGCTGCGGAAGCCGATGAGGCCGCGCGACGGGACGACGAACTCCATGCGCACCCAACCGGTGCCGTGGTTCGTCATGTTCTCCATGCGGCCCTTGCGGCCCGCAAGCAGCTGGGTGATCGCGCCGAGGTGCTCCTCCGGCGTGTCGATCGTGAGGTGCTCGAAGGGCTCGTAGGTCTTGCCGTCGATCTTCTTCGTGACCACCTGCGGCTTGCCGACGGTGAGCTCGAAGCCCTCGCGACGCATGTTCTCGACGAGGATGGCGAGGGCGAGCTCGCCGCGACCCTGCACCTCCCAGGCATCCGGACGCCCGATGTCGACGACCTTGAGCGAGACGTTGCCGATGAGCTCCTTGTCGAGACGGTCCTTGACCATGCGAGCGGTGAGCTTGTGGCCCTTGACCTTGCCCATGAGGGGGGAGGTGTTGGTGCCGATGGTCATCGAGATGGCAGGGTCGTCGACCGTGATGGCCGGCAGCGGACGCACGTCCTCGGGATCGGCGATGGTCTCGCCGATGGTGATGTTCTCGAAGCCGGCGATGGCGACGATGTCGCCGGGGCCCGCGGATTCGGCCGGGTAACGCTCGAGCGCACGGGTCTTCAGGAGCTCGGTGATGCGCGCGTTCTGGTGCGTGCCGTCGGCACGGACCCAGGCCACGGTCTGGCCCTTCTTGAGCGTGCCGTTGAAGACGCGCAGCAGCGCGAGGCGGCCGAGGAACGGGCTGGAGTCGAGGTTCGTGACCCAGGCCTGCAGCGGGTGCTCGTCGTCGTAGGACGGCGCGGGCACGTGCTCGAGGATCGCCTCGAACAGCGGCTCGAGGTCGTCGTTGTCGGGCAGCGAGCCGTCGGCGGGACGGTTCTGCGACGCGGCGCCGGCACGACCGGAGGCGTAGACGACCGGCACGTCGAGCAGCGCGTCGACATCGAGGTCGGGCACGTCGTCGACCAGGTCGGAAGCGAGGCCCAGCAGCAGGTCGTGCGCCTCTTCCTCGACCTCGGCGATGCGGGCGTCGGGACGGTCGGTCTTGTTGACGAGCAGGATGACCGGCAGCTTCGACTCGAGAGCCTTGCGCAGGACGAAGCGGGTCTGGGGCAGCGGGCCCTCGCTGGCGTCGACGAGCAGCACGACACCGTCGACCATGGACAGGCCGCGCTCGACCTCGCCACCGAAGTCGGCGTGACCGGGGGTGTCGATCACGTTGATCGTGATCTCCTTGCCGCCGGCGTGCTTGCCCTTGTAAGTGATCGCCGTGTTCTTGGCGAGGATCGTGATGCCCTTCTCACGCTCCAGATCGTTCGAGTCCATGGCGCGCTCATCGACGTGGGCATGTTCGCCGAAGGAGCCCGTCTGACGCAGCATGGCGTCGACGAGAGTCGTCTTGCCGTGGTCGACGTGGGCGACGATTGCGACGTTGCGGAGGTCAGAGCGAAGGGCGTGCGCCATGCAGGTGTCCTAAAGAGTGTGGGATTTTGCCGGGAAGCCGACGTTCCAGGATAACGCAAGCTCAGGGCGAGTTCCTGAAAACAGGTCGTAGCATCGAGATCGTGACCCGACCGCAGGCCTCCGGAGACCTTCCCGAGCTCTCCCCCACACCCTCTCGCGCGCGGCTGCGGTGGGAGATCTCGATCGTCCTGGCGCTCGGACTCGGGCAGTCCGCCGTGTACGCGATCGTGCAGCTCGCCTACCGCCTCACCGACGAGATCCCGATCGCCGATCAGGTCGCGAAGCTGAATCCCTCGCGCAGCGACCGGGAGATCTTCGACCTCATCTACCAGGTGCTCGCGATCGGGTTCTCGCTCGTCCCCGTGCTGCTGGTGTGCTTCCTGCTCTGGCAGTCGCGCCGACCGCACCTGGGCCGGCTGGGACTCGACGGCACCAGGACGGGGCGCGATATCGGTCGCGGCATCCTGCTGGTCCTGGCCATCGGCGTGCCCGGCATCGGCCTCTACCTCGCCGGTCGCGCACTCGGGATGACCGTGGCGATCGATCCCGCGGGCATCGACGCCTACTGGTGGACGGTGCCCGTCCTCCTTCTCGCTGCCGCACGGGCCGCACTGCAGGAGGAGTTCGTCCTGCTCGGCTACCTCTTCACGCGGCTGAAGCAGCTCGGCTGGGGACCGTGGTCGATCATCATCGGCACGTCGGTGCTGCGCGCGAGCTACCACCTCTATCAGGGCTATCCCGCGTTCTTCGGGAATCTCGCGATGGGTCTGCTGTTCGGCTGGCTGTATCAGCGCTCAGGGCGCCTGATGCCGTTCCTGGTCGCGCACTTCCTGATCGATGCGGCCGCGTTCGTCGGCTACCCGTGGGCAGCGGCGATGTGGCCCGATCTCTTCGGATTGCCGGGCTGAGCAGAGGATTCGGGGTCAACCCGCGTTCGCCACGAGGACGGCCAGCACCGCCCAGACGACGATCACGACCAGCGCGATCGTGGCCGGACGATCCCAGCTGCGGCGGATCGGGGCATCTGCGGTGTCTGACGCGGCTTCCCAGCGCTCCTCGATCTCGGTGAGCGCACGGATGCCTGCGGGCATCTTCTCCTCGCCGTCGCCCCCGCGAGCGGGCATCCGGAACGGGCCGGCCTTGGCCGGTCCCCCGTAGCAGGCGAGATCCGTCCCGTCATCGAGCGAGAAGATCAGCTGCCACCGCAGGTCGACGGCGCGCACGCGCTGCCAGCCGAACGTGATGCGGCGGAGCAGGTTCTGCACCACCACACCGTCGTCGTCGATGCGCACGGCCGAGGCGAAGGAGCTCACATACACGAGCCAGAGCACCAGCAGCACCCACGGGGCGAGCAGGAGCATCGGCCCCCACCCTGCCCGCAGAACGGCATCGCCCAACAGGAACAGGGCCAGAAGCGAGCCGATCACGAGCGCGGCGGGACCGGAGGGCGCACGAAATGTCCGTACGCCCTCCGACCTGTCGTCCGTCGTCACCGTCAGTTGCTCCCGAGGGTGATCGACGCACCGGGAATCGCTTGGAGCAGTCGCTCCGTGTACTCCTGCTGCGGGTTCGCGAAGATGTCGTCGACCGTGCCGTGCTCGACCACACGCCCCTGCTCCATCACGCAGACCCGATCCGCGATCACCCGCACGACCGCGAGGTCATGGGTGATGAACAGATACGTCAGGTCGAGCTCGGACTGGAGTTCGGCGAGCAGGTTCAGCACTTGCGCCTGCACCAGCACATCCAGCGCCGACACGGCCTCGTCGAGGACGACGATCTCCGGCTTGAGCGCGAGGGCCCTGGCGATGGCGACTCGCTGGCGCTGACCGCCCGAGAGCTCGTTCGGATACCGGTCGGCCACACTCGACGGGAGCGCGACCTGGTCCAGCACCTCGAGAACACGCTTGCGGCGCGAGGAAGTGTCGCCGACCCCGTGGACGCGCAGCGGCTCCGCCACCGTGTTTCCGATGTTGTGCAGCGGATCCAGCGAACCGTACGGGTCCTGGAACACCGGCTGCATCTCGCGACGCAGTGCCTGCAGCTCGGGCCGCGAGAGCGTGTCGGTGTCCCGACCGTTCACCAGGATCGAGCCCGACGTCTTCGTCTCCAGACGCAGCAGCATCTTGGCGGCGGTCGACTTGCCGGAACCAGATTCACCGACGATGGCCATCGTGGAACCCTTGGGCACCTGGAAGGACATCTTGTCGACGGCCGTGAAATCGGTGGAGCGGAAGCCGCTCCCCCGGATCTTGTAGACCTTCGTCACATCACGGAACTCGATCACCGGCTCGGCCGGAACCGCCTCGGTGTGCGCGATCGATGCGAGATCGACCGTGCCCGTGGCCTCCGTGAGCACCTCGGCGAGAGGGTCGACGTGGCCCGTGACCGCCGTCTGGATGCGCTTCGACGCCAGGCTCGGCGCCGCGGCGACCAGCCGCTGGGTGTACGGATGCTGCGGGTTCTGCAGGATCTCGAGCGCAGGACCCGATTCCACGATGCGTCCGCGATGCATCACGACGAGGTTCTCCGCCCGCTCCGCG
Organism: Microbacterium sp. B19(2022); assembly: GCF_012030385.1. Classification (NCBI taxonomy): domain Bacteria; kingdom Bacillati; phylum Actinomycetota; class Actinomycetes; order Micrococcales; family Microbacteriaceae; genus Microbacterium; species Microbacterium sp. B19(2022). The sequence goes on along the minus strand of NZ_JAAUVO010000008.1, from coordinate 106,711 downwards.
GCGAGGCCGAGGTCGTGGGTGATGAACAGGACCGCAGTGTTGCGCTCCTTCGTGAGGGTGTCGAGGTGATCGAGGATCCGCTTCTGCACCGTGACGTCGAGCGCGCTGGTGGGCTCGTCGGCGATGAGCAGCTTCGGATCGGACGACAGCCCGATGCCGATGAGCACCCGCTGGCGCATGCCGCCGGAGAACTCGTGCGGGAACTGCCGCAGACGCCGATCGGCATCCGCCAGTCCCGCCTCCTTCAGCACCTGGATCGCCTGCTTGCGCGCGGCCTTGCGGCCGTCGGCCTGCCCGTTGGCGAGGATGGTCTCCTCCACCTGGAAACCGATGCGGTGCACGGGGTTGAGGCTGTTCATCGGGTCCTGGGGAACCAGGCCGATGAGGTTGCCGCGCACATGCTCGATCTCGGAGCGTCCGAGTTTCGTCAGGTCGCGACCCTCGAACTTGACGGCGCCACCGGTGACCTTCCCGCTACCGGGCAGCAGGTTGATGATCGCGTGTGCGGTCGTCGACTTGCCCGAACCGGACTCGCCGACGATCGCCATGGTCTCGCCCGGGTAGAGGTCGAAGCTGACACCGCGCACCGCAGGGACGAAACCGTCCTGCGTCTTGAACGCGACCTCCAGGTTCTCGATCGACAGGAGCGGGACATCGGGGTTGTATTCGGCGGTCATCGCAGTGCCCTCGCCTTCGGGTCGAGCGCGTCTCGCACCGTCTCGCCGAGCATGATGAACGACAGCACGGTGAGGGAGAGAGCGATCGACGGATAGATCAGCGGCATGGGGTCGGTGCGCAGACGCTGCTGCGCCATGGCGATGTCGTTGCCCCAGGAGATGAACTCCGGCGGCAGACCGACACCCAGGAAGGACAGCGTCGCCTCGGCCGTGATGGCCGCAGCGAGACCGACCGTGCTGAGCACGATCACCGGGGCGATCGAGTTCGGCATGACGTGCGAGAACATCGTCCGCACACGGGAGACACCGAGGGCCTCGGACGCCATCACGAAGTCGGCCGAGCGCACGCGCAGGATCTCGGCGCGCAGGATGCGCGCGACCGACGGCCATCCGAAGAAGCCGATCGCGAGGGAGACCACGAGGATGTTCCGGTCGTTGAGGAACATCGACATGATGACCACGGCCGCCAGCACGTAGGGGATCGCGAAGAACATGTCGCCGATGCGCATGAGCAGCGAATCGATCCAGCCGCCGAAGAAGCCGGCGAACGCACCGATCACGATGCCCATGGCAGCGATGATGATCGTCACCAGGATGCCGACCGACAGCGAGGTGCCTGCGCCGTGCACGACTCGGGAGTAGACGTCGCAGCCCTGGAAGGTGTATCCGAACGGGTGTCCTGCAGACGGCCCGTCGTTCGAGAACTTCAGGTCGCACTGGAACGGGTCGACCGGAGCGAACAGGTCGGGGAACGATGCGATGACGACCAGCAGCACGACGAAGACGCCGGCGGTCCAGAACATCCAGCGACCACGGAGGTCACGCCAGGCATCGAGCCACAGGTTGCTCTTGCGCTCGCTGACACGGACGGCGTCGACGGCCCCGAGGCCACCCTCGTCGGCCTCGGCCACATAATGCGCCATACGGCGGGTACGAGTGTTATCGGACATAGCGGATCCTCGGGTCGAGCACACCGTAGAGCAGATCGATGAACAGGTTGACCAAGACGTAGATCACGACGAGCACGGTCACGATCGAGACGATCTCCGGACCATCGTGTTGATTGATGGCCTTGAAGAGCTCGTTTCCGATGCCGGGCACGTTGAACACGCCCTCGGTGACGGTGGCGCCGACGATCAGGATGCCGAAGTCGGCAGCGAGGTTCGTCGTCACAGGAATGAGCGAGTTGCGCAGCACATGCACCGGGATGACGCGCCGCGTGGGGAGTCCCTTGCCGAACGCCATCCGGACGAAGTCCTGCTGACGCGTCTCGATGACCGAGTTGCGCGTGAGCCGGACCACGTAGGCGAAGTTCAGTGCGGCGAGCACGATGGCCGGGAGTATCAGATCCGACCAGGGCGCCCCTCGGCCGACCGTTGGTCGGAACAGATGCAGCTCGATGGCGAGGAAGTACTGCGCGATGAAGGCCAGCACGAACACCGGGATCGAGATGAGCAGAAGGCTCACCAGCATCGAGGCGTGGTCGAACAGGCTGTTCTTGCGCAGGCCGGAGATCAGACCGACGACGACGCCGAAGACGAGTTGGATGACGATCGCCAGCAGCGCGAGGCGCAGCGTCACCGGGAACTTCGCGGCGAGGATCTCATTGACGCTCTGGCCGCGGAAGGTCGTTCCCAGGTCACCCTGGAACAGGTCGCCGAGGTAGATCAGGTAGCGCGTGAAGAACGGCTGGTCCAGGTGGTACTGCGCCTGCAAGGCGGCGTACTGCGCATCGGTCGGTGTCTTGTCACCGAACAGAGCGAGAATCGGGTCACCCGGTAGCAGGAAGACCATCGAGAAGATCAGGAAGGTCGCCCCGAGGAAGACGGGTATCGCCTGAAGAAGGCGACGAATGATGTAGGCAGTCATAGCGTGAACTCAACCGCGCCGTGCGGGGCGACGCTTGCGCATCGCCCCGCACGGCGGGTTCAGATCAGAGCGGGAGTGTTACTCGCCGGCCTTGGTGATCTCGTACACGATCGGCCAGCTGTCCCAGCCGTACTCGACGTTGTCGACGAGCGTGGAGAAACCGGCGTTGGTCGAGCGGTACCAGAGCGGCAGGACGGGAAGGTCCGTGAACAGGACCTCCTGCGCCTGCTCGAAGAGCTTGTTGCCCTCTTCGACCGAGGGCGCCGTGGAGCCCTTCGTCACGAGCTCGTCGTACTCGGGGTTCGAGTAGTCGCCGTCGTTGGAACCGGCACCCGTGATGAACAGCGCGCCCAGGATGTTGTACGCACCCGGGTAGTCGAACTGCCAGCCCGAACGCGTCGCAGCGTTCAGCGTGCGGTTCTTGATCTCCTCGCGGAGCGTCGCCAGGTCAGGGAAGGACTGACCGGCGGCGTCGATGCCCAGCGTGTTCTTGATCTGGTTCGACACCGCGTCGACCCACGCCTGGTGTCCACCGTCGGCGTTGTACGCGATGGTGAACGTGCCGCTCCACGGGGAGATGGCGTCGGCCTGAGCCCACAGGTCCTTCGCCTTGTCGGCGTCGGCGTGCGTGACCTCGGAACCGGCGATCTCGTCGTTCCAGCCCGCGATGACCGGCGAGGTGTAGTCGACGGCGGGCGTGCGGGTGCCCTCGAAGATCACGTCGGTGACCTGTTCGCGGTCGATCGCATAGGAGATGGCCTGACGACGCAGGTTGCCCTCTTCGTCGTTACCGAAGTGGGCGAGGCGGGCCGGGATGGTCAGGCCTTCCCAGATCGCGGCCGGCTGGTCGACGGCACGGTCGCCCAGGTCGTCCCTGTACGTGGCCAGAGCCGTCGGCGGCACGCCGGGGTTGAGCACGTCGAGGTTGTCCGAGAGCAGGTCGGTGTATGCGGCCTCGGCGGTCGCGTACATGGCGAGGTCGACTCCGCCGTTCTTCGCCTTGCGCGGACCGTCGTAGCTCTCGTTCGGAAGCAGCGAGATCACGGAGTCGTGCTCCCACTTGTCGAGCACGTACGGGCCGTTGCCGACCGGAGCCTGGCCGAACGCCTCGGGGTCGTCGAAGAACGACTCGGGGAGCGGCGCGAACACCTGGTAGCCCAGAGTGGTCGGGAAGTCCGACTGCGGAGCGGCGAGCTCGACCGTGAACGTCGTGTCGTCGACGACCTCGAGAGCGAGGGAGTCTTCCTTCACGGCGTCGGCGCTGTAGCCGGAGAAGTTGGCGAACCACCACTGGTTCTCGAAGGCGGGGTCGGAGGCGGCGTACTGCCATGCCTCGACGAAGGACTCAGCGGTCACGGGGGTGTCGTCGCTGAACTTCTCACCCTCCTTGATCTTGATGGTCCAGGTCTGGTTGTCGTCCGACTCGATCGAGTCGGCGAGGTCGTTGGCGAGGGCGCCGTCGGCTTCGTAGTAGACGAGACCGGCGAAGATGTTCTGCAGAACGAGTCCGCCACCGACCTCGTTGGTCACGGCGGGGAGGAGCGGGTTCTGAGGCTCGTTGCTCTGAACCGTGACGATTCCGGTCGACGCTTCGCCGCCTTCTTCACCACTGCCGTTGTCGCCGCCGGATGCGCAGCCTGCGAGCGCGATAGCGCCGACGGCGAGCAGAGCGGTGCCCGCGAGGGCAGTCCTGTTTCTTTTCACTTTTGTCCTCCTGTGGACACGGGGATTCTGCACACTCACCATCGAGCGGGCAGGGATACCTGAGCGTAACCCGCACCTCTTCGCCCGAGACGCTCAGCTAACGAACTGTTACTGAGTGGTGACCATACGTAACAAGGCCGAAACACCGGGAAAAGAGAGACGGTGCCGCACCCCACAACAGGGGTGCAGCACCATCTGCTCACATGAGCACGAGACTCAGGCGAAAGCCTCCACCGGAGGGCAGGCGCAGACCAGGTTGCGGTCGCCGTATGCCTGGTCGATGCGACGCACCGGCGGCCAGTACTTGCCCGCGATGAGGGCGCGCACGGGGTACGCCGCCTCTTCCCGCGAGTACGCATGGTTCCACTCCCCCGCGATGAGCGAGACCGCGGTGTGCGGCGCGTGCACGAGGGGGTTGTCGTCGGCCGGCCAGCGACCGGCGGCGACCCCCTCCGCCTCGGCCTTGATCATGACCATGGCTTCGATGAAGCGCTCGATCTCGTCGAGGTCCTCCGACTCGGTCGGCTCGACCATCAGCGTGCCCGCGACCGGGAACGACATGGTCGGCGCGTGGAAGCCGTAGTCGATGAGGCGTTTGGCGACATCGTCGACCGTGATGCCGGTGGCCTCCTTGAGCGGACGCAGATCGAGGATGCACTCGTGAGCCACCCGCCCGTTCTCGCCCGTGTAGAGCACCGGGAAGTGGGAACCGAGCCGCTCCGCCATGTAGTTGGCGGAGAGCACGGCTGCCGCGGTGGCGCGACGCAGTCCGTCGGCACCCATCATCCGCACATACGCCCACGAGATCGGCAGGATCCCGGCCGAGCCGTACGGCGCTGCCGAGATGACTCCGCCGTCGAACGTGTACCCGCCGAAGTGCTCCGCGCTCTGGGCGAGCGGGTGCGAGGGCAGGAACGGCGCGAGGTGGGCCTTCGCCGCCACCGGACCGATGCCGGGGCCGCCGCCGCCGTGCGGGATCGCGAACGTCTTGTGCAGGTTGAGGTGCGAGACGTCGCCACCCAGGTCGCCGAAGCGCGCGTAGCCGAGCAGAGCGTTGAGGTTCGCGCCGTCGACGTAGACCTGCCCACCGGCGTCGTGCACGGCTGCGGTGATGTCGACCACCTGCTCCTCGTACACGCCGTGTGTGGAGGGGTAGGTGATCATCAGAGCCGAAAGCTCGTCGGCGTGCAGCGCGATCTTCGCGCGCAGATCGTCGAGGTCGACGTTGCCGAGCTCGTCGGTCGCGACGACCACGACCTTCATACCGGCGAGGACGGCCGATGCGGCGTTGGTGCCGTGGGCCGAAGACGGGATCAGGCAGATCGTGCGGTGCTGGTCGCCGTTGGCGTGGTGGTAGCCGCGGATCGCGAGCAGCCCCGCGAGTTCACCCTGCGAGCCCGCGTTCGGCTGCAGCGACACCGCGTCGTACCCGGTGACCTCGGCGAGCCAACCCTCGAGCTGATCGATGAGCTCGAGGTAGCCCTGCACATCGGCCGCCGGAGCGAACGGGTGGATGCCCGCGAACTCGGGCCACGTGATCGCCGCCATCTCGGTGGCCGCATTGAGCTTCATCGTGCAGGAGCCCAGCGGGATCATGCCGCGGTCGAGCGCATAGTCGCGGTCGGCGAGGCTCTTCAGGTACCGCATCATGGCCGTCTCGCTGCGGTGTGCGTGGAACACCGGGTGCGTGAGGTACTCGTCCTGACGCCCCAGGTCCGACGGCAGGGAGTTGCTGCCACGCTGAAGGAAGCCGAATGCACGCTCCTGCGCGCCGCCGAAGACCATCGCCACCTGATGCAGCTCGGTCACCGTGGTGGTCTCATCGACCGAGATGCCGATCGTGTCGGCATCGGCCACGCGGAGCAGGATGCCGTATCCGTCGCGCGCCTGCGCGGCGTGCTCGGCCGCACGCCCCGGCACCCGCACCGTGACCGTGTCGAAGAACGCGTCGTGCACGACCTCGGCGCCCGCCTCGGTGAGCCAGGTCCCGAGCAGGGCCGCCTTCGTGGCTGCTTCTGAGGCGATCGCACGGAGCCCATCCGGGCCGTGATAGACCGCGTACATCGCCGCCATCACGGCCAGCAGCACCTGGGCGGTGCAGATGTTCGACGTCGCCTTCTCACGGCGGATGTGCTGCTCGCGCGTCTGCAGAGAGAGACGGTACGCGGGCTTGCCGTCGGCATCCACCGACACCCCGACGAGACGGCCCGGCAACTGACGCTCCAGGCCCGAGCGGACGGCCATGTAGCCGGCGTGCGGCCCCCCGAAGCCCATCGGCACTCCGAAGCGCTGCGTCGTGCCGACGGCCACATCCGCGCCGAGCGACCCGGGCGACGCGATCAGTGTGAGCGCGAGCAGATCCGCCGCTGCGACGGCCAGTCCACCCGCGAGGTGCGCGGCGTCGAACACGGCGGACGGATCCCAGACCCGACCCGATGCGCCCGGGTACTGGACGAAGACACCGAAGAGATCACCGGGAAGCTCCTCCCCCGCAGCGAAGTCGACGGACACGATCTCGATCCCGAGGGCTTCCGCGCGGGTCGCGAGCATCGCCCTGGTCTGCGGCAGTGCGTCGGCGTCGACGGCGAACACGTTCGACGACGACTTCGAGGCGCGCCGCGCCAGCAGCATCCCCTCGACGACGGCCGTGGACTCGTCCAGCATCGAGGCGTTGGCCGTGGTGAGCCCCGTGAGGTCGGAGACCATGGTCTGGAAGTTGATGAGCGCCTCGAGACGACCCTGCGAGATCTCCGGCTGGTAGGGCGTGTACGCCGTGTACCAGGACGGATTCTCCAGCACGTTGCGCTGGATCACCTGCGGCGTGATGGTCCCGTAATAGCCGAGGCCGATCATCGGGCGGTTCACGGTGTTGCGGGACGCGAGGGTCCGCAACTCTGCGAGCGCCTCGGTCTCACTCGCTGCCGCGGGGATGCGAGACGGCGTTCCCCCCTCGGCTTCGGGAGACGGACCGGTGTAGATCGACGCCGGCACGGCCTGACGCATCAGCGCCTCGACCGGGCTCAGCGCGTCGTCCGCTCCGGCGGTGTCGAGACCGAGGGCGGCGAGCATCGTGCGCTGCGCAGCATCCGTGGGTCCGATGTGACGATCGGCGAAAGTGACCACTGGTGAATCAGCCCTCCGTCAGCGCGACGTAGGCGTCGCGGTCGAGCAGACCGTCGAGCGCACCGGCGGCGACGGTGACCTTGAGCAGCCAGCCGCCCTCGAACGGTGCGGAGTTGACGAGCGACGGGTCGTCGACGGCCGCGTCGTTGATCTCGACGACCGTGCCGGTGACCGGCGCGTAGAGCTCGCCGACCGACTTCGTGGATTCGATCTCACCCACGACGGAGCCGGCGGTGACCTCGGCGCCGACGGCGGGGAGCTCGACGAACACGACGTCGCCCAGCTTCTCGGCGGCGTAGTCGGTGATGCCGATCGTCACGGTGTCGCCGTCAGCGGCGATCCACTCGTGTTCTTCGGTGTAGCTGAGGGCGGCGAGGTCGGTCATTTGGTCCTCCGATAGAAAGGCAGGGCGGTCACGGTCGCGGGGATCCTGGTCCCCCGCACATCAAGGAATACTGCTGTTCCCTCTTCAGCGGAAGAAGGGTGCACGTAGGCCATCGCGATCGGATGGCCGAGAGTCGGGCTGAGGGCTCCGCTGGTGATCTCACCGAGCTTCTCCCCTTCGCCGTCGACGACGGCGTAGCCGGCGCGCCCGGCGCGCTTGCCCTCGGCGACGAGGCCGACCAGCACGGGGGCGTCGGATGCGCCGGCCTGCTCGACGGCGACGAGCGCTTCCTTGCCGACGAACTGGTCCTTGGCAGTCACGACGACGCGTCCGAGGCCGGCCTGGACGGGTAGTGTGTCGAGGCTCAGCTCGTGTCCGTACAGCGGCATGCCCGCCTCGAGGCGAAGGGTGTCGCGCGCCGCGAGACCGGCGGGCACGAGACCGTGCGGTTCGCCGGCCGAGACCAGCGCGTCCCACAGGGCGGGCGCGTCAGCCGCCGAGACGAGCAGTTCGAAGCCGTCTTCGCCCGTGTATCCCGTGCGGGCGATGAGCAGCGGCTCACCGAGGAAGCGCGCGTCGGCCCACGCGTAGTACTTCTGATCGGCCCACGGCGTGCTCAACTCGGTGAGGCCGAGGGTCGCCTCGAGGATCGCCTCCGCAGCGGGCCCCTGCACGGCGAGCAGCGCGTAAGAGTCCGACACATCTTCCACATCGACGCCGCGGTCGCCGAGGAAGCCGGCGAAGCTGCGGTCCTCCCCCGGCGTCAGCGGTGGCAGCTCGCGCTCGATGAGCGAGGGGAAGTCGCGGACGCGCTTCGCGAACGCGGAGTCGACGAAGCCGCGGTTGCCGGCGTTCGCGATCACGAGGTAGCGGTCGTCCGCCAACCGGTACGCGATGACATCGTCGACGATGCCGCCGTTCGCCGCCAGCATCAGCGAGTACTTCGCCTTGCCCACCGGCATCGCGGAGATGCGGCCGGCGAGTGCGAAATCGAGGAACTCCGCTGCCTTCTCACCCGTGACGAGGAACTCCGCCATGTGCGAGATGTCGAAGATGCCGGCGGTGTTCCGCACGGCGTGGTGCTCGGCGAGGTCGGAGGTGTAGCGCACCGGCATCTGCCAGCCGCCGAAGTCGGTGAACGACGCGCCGAGCGCCTCATGGCGTTCACGCAGCGGGGTGTAGCGGGGGTCGGACATGGAGTTCTCCCGGGCTGTGACGGGCGGAACGGCGGCATCGCCGCTCCTCGGAACTCCCCCTCTGTCATAGGCCTGAGAGCTTCACCCGTGCACGGAGGCGGGGTTTTCACCGTCGGCGGATCCGCAGTTTCGCGGGATCGCTTTTCAGAGTGGCCGGAACCGCGCGGTACGCGTACCTGAGAGATTGGCGGGGAGGCTTGCTCCTTCGGTGCCCGGCTGCGTTCGCCGGGGCTCTCCCGCGTGGTTCATTCGGCCTGTCTTCAATTGTGGGTTCAGTCTAGCCCGTCCGATCCCTGGCGCCGGGTTCCCGGGACGCGCGTTCGAATCGCGCGAATGGTCCCACTCGGGGCTCCGAGAGGACCATTCGCGCGATTCGAAAGCGGGGTGGCAGGGCGTCAGTGCGCGATGCCGAGCTCGGCGCGCACCTCGTCGCGGAGGCGGCCGAGGTTGTCGGGCTCGGGTGCGGCGCCCAGAAGCGTCTTGGTGTATTCGTGCTGCGGGTTGAGGATGACCTCGTCCGCAGGCCCGCGTTCCACGACATCTCCCTTGTACAGCACCATGATCTCGTCCGAGAAGTGCCTCGCGGTCGCCAGGTCGTGGGTGATGTAGAGGACGCCGAGGTTCTCCTCGCGTTGCAGGTCCGCGAGCAGGTTCAGCACCCCGAGACGGATCGAGACGTCGAGCATCGACACCGGCTCGTCCGCGACGATGAACCGTGCTCCGGGAGCCAGTGCCCGCGCGATCGCGACGCGCTGACGCTGCCCGCCGGACAGCTCGTGCGGGCGGCGATCGGCGTAGCTGTCCCCCGGCGTGAGCCGGACGCGCTCCAGCAGCTCCACGGCCCGCTCCCGCACCTCGCCACGAGAAAGCTCCGGATGGTGCAGGCGGATCGGGCGCTCGAGGTGATGCACGATCGTGTGGAAAGGGTTGAGCGAAGCGAACGGATCCTGGAACACCATCTGCACATCGGCGCGGTAGCGTTCCAGCGCCCGGCCGCGGGTTCCGGACGGTTTCCCGTCCAACAGGATCTCCCCGCTGGTGGGGGTCTCCAGCTTCATGAGCATCCGCGCGATCGTCGACTTCCCCGACCCCGATTCGCCGACCAGCGCGACCGTCTTACCCGCCTCGATCGTGAAGGACACGTCTTTCACCGCGTGCAGGATGTTCGTCTTGAAACCGGAGCGCAGGGGGAAGTCCTTCACCAGGTTCCGCGCCTCCAACCGCGCCGGCTGCGGCGTGGTCGTGGCGGTCGTGTTCGCGCTCATCGGACGCCCTCCTGGCTGACACCGGTGCGGACGAAGTCGCCCCGTTCGCCCTTGAGCGACGGGAAGCTCGACAGCAGCCGTTTCGTGTACTCGTGCTGCGGGGTCCGGTAGATCTCCTCCGCCGTGCCCTCTTCGACGATCTGTCCCTGCAGCATGATCGCGATCCGGTCGCTGATCTCGATCAGCATGGGCAGGTCGTGGGTGATGAAGATCACCGCGAACCCGAGCTTCTCGCGCAACCGCATGATCTCGCGGATGATCCCGCGCTGCACCACCACGTCGAGCGCGGTCGTCGGCTCGTCCATGATCATCACCTGCGGATCGAGGGCGAGCGCCATCGCGATCATCATCCGCTGCCGCATGCCGCCCGAGAGCTCGTGCGGAAAGCTCGTCAGGCGGTTCGGGTCGACGCCGACCAGGGTGAGCAGTTCTTCTGCCCGCGCGGTCTTCGCCTTCTTGCCCATACCGGGGCGATGCGTGTCGAAGATGTCGAAGATCTGTGCCTTGACCGAGATCACCGGGTTGAGCGAGTTCATCGCACCCTGGAAGACCATCGAGATCTTGTCCCACCGGAACGCCCGGAGGCCCTCGCCGTCGAGGCCGACGATGTCGATGTCATGACCGTCGCGGTCATGGAAGACGATCTCCCCCGCCGTCATCAGGGCAGGCGCCTTGAGGAGGCGGTTCATCCCATAGGCCAGGGTCGTCTTGCCGCACCCGGACTCCCCCGCGAGACCCAGGATCTCTCCCCGGTTCAGTGTCAGGGACACGTCGCGCACAGCCTTCACCGGCGGGTCGACCTCGTACTCGATCGACACATTCCGCGCCGTCAGAACCGGCTCGCTCATGCGGTGACCCCCTTGGTCTTCGCGGCCTTGCGCACACGGCGCGCGGCATCGGGCGCGTTGCGCAGTTTCGGGTTGATGACCTCGTCGATCGCGAAGTTGATCAGCGCGAGGCCGGCGCCGAGGATGGCGATCATGATGCCCGGCGGGACAAACCACCACCACGCTCCGCGGCCGAGTGCCTGACCGGACTGGGCGTCGTTGAGGATGGTTCCCCAGGTGATCGAGTCCGTCGGTCCGAGCCCCAGGTACGACAGCCCGGCCTCGCCGAGGATCGCGAAGATCAGAGCGAAGAGGAACTGCGCGGTCAGCAGCGGCAGGAGGTTCGGCATGATCTCGACGAGGATCACTCGGAGCGATCGCTCGCCTGCCACCTTCGAGGCGTAGACGTAGTCGCGGGTGCGGAGGGAACGGGTCTGGAGGCGCAGGACGTAGGCGGCGCCGGCCCAGGAGGTGATGCCGAGGAAGATCGCGACCAGTTGCCAGGTGCGCTGCGGCACGAAGGAGGCGATCACCATGACCAGCGGCAAGGCGGGGATGACGATCATCACGTTGGTGATGAGGGCGAGCCCGTCTTCGCGCCAGCCGCCCAGGTATCCGGCGAGGACGCCGAAGACGAGCGACAGCACGATCGCGATCACGCTGGCGATCAACCCGACCATGAGCGATCCCTGAGCACCGATCGCGAGCTGGGCGAACATGTCGTTGCCGAGCTTCGTGGTGCCCAGCCAGTGCTCGGCCGACGGCGGCTGCAGTGCGGGGTTGTCGGTGCTGCGCGGGTTCTGCGTGAAGAACGGCGCGATGATCGCGAACAGCACGATCGCGAGCACGAGGAGCGAGCCGACGATGAACTTCGGCGATGTGCTCGGCAGGATGCGCCGCTTGCGGCCTCGGCTCTGCGTCGCGAGCGAGACGGTGCTGGCCGGCGCCGTCATGGGCGCGTCCTCGACGGTCAGGAGACCGGCGGTGTTCTGCGGATCAGACATTCTGGCGCGCCCTCGGGTCGATGAAGCCATAGACGAGGTCCATGAAGAAGTTGGCGGCGAGCACCGTGATGGTGATCACCAGGAACAGGCCCTGCATCAGTGCATAGTCGTTGTTCGTGACGGCCTGGAACATCAGTTTGCCGATGCCCGGATACGTGAACACCTGCTCCATGACGATGGAGCCGGAGACGACGAAGCCGAGCGTGATCGAGAATCCGGCGATCGACGGGATGGCCGCGTTCCTCGCGGCGTACGTCGTCATGATGCGGCGGTGCCGGAGGCCCTTGGCCTCGGCGGTGAGGACGTAGTCCTCGGCGAGGGTGGCGACCATCATGTTGCGCATGCCGAACAGCCAGCCGCCCACGGAGCTGATCACGATCGTGATCGCCGGGAGGAGCGAATGCGCGAGCGCGTCGGTGAAGAACGCCCAGGTGGGCTCCGGCCCGTCGGGGAAGTCGAACACGTCGTAGCCCCCGAAGATCGGGAACCAGCCGAGTCCGACCGCGAACACCGACACCAGGATCAGCGCCAGCCAGAAGTACGGGATGGACTGCAGCACGGTGGTCGCGGGGATGACGTGGTCGACCCAGGTGCCCCGCTTCCATCCGGCCCAGGCACCCAGCGCGACACCGAGGACGAACGAGATGACGGTCGCGGTGCCGACCAGGACGAGTGTCCACGGCAGCGCTCCGGCGATCAGTTCGGTCACCGGTGTCGGATACTTCGTCACCGAGATCCCGAGGTCACCGCGGAACATACGGCCCCAGTACGCGAGGTACTGGTCCCAGAGCGAGGAGTCGTCGCCACCGAGCAGGAGCTTGATGTTGCGGATCGTCGTCTCCGAGATCTCGCCGCCGGCCCGCTGCATCTTGGCGATCATGATGTCGGCGGGGTTCCCCGGCATGAGACGGGGAAGCAGGAAGTTGAGAGAGATCGCGGCCCACAGCGTGAACGCGTAGAACCCGATTCTTCGTGCATAGAACTTCATGTCACTCTTTCCTGACTTCCTGCTTCCCGTCTCCTCTTGATTACTTGGCCGGCTGCAGCTGCGTCAGGACGTAGCCTGCCGCGATCGCGCCCCAGGACGGCGGGAAGGCGTAGAGGTCCTCCTCCGTCGGCCAACCCGTGAAGTCCTTCGTGTTGTAGAAGGTCTGGGTCGCGTTGATCACCAGCGGGATGTAGGGCAGGTCGCGGACGATCTCGGTCTGGATCGTGCCGTACAGCTCCTTCTTCTCGGCCTCGTCATCGGTGCTGATCGCGGCCTGCACGGCAGCGTCGACCTTCGGGTTGTTGTACCGGCTGAAGTTCCAGCGACCGGCCGGGACCTCGGTGCCGACGGGGCTCGTCGACTGCACCGCGGTGCCGCCGAACCAGTCACGGTAGATCTGGAACGGGTCTGCCACCGACGTGCCGATCATGCCGCCGACGATGAGCTGGAACTCTCCACCCTGACGGGAGTCGGAGAACTCCTGCCACTGCACGGTGGAGACGTTGATCTTGATGCCGGCTGCGGCCGCCTGCTCGGCGATCAGCTTGGCGGCATCGTTGTAGTCCGTCCAGCCGTCGACCGAGGTCAGCGTCAGCTCGAGCGGCACGCCGCCCTTCGCGTAGAAGTCGCCGTCCTTCGTGTAGCCGGCGGCCTCGAGGATCGCGTCCGCCTCTGCGACGTTCGCCTCCTGCGGGCTGACCTCGTTGGCGGGATCAGCGACCCACTTCTCGTCGCGGGGCAGCAGGGCGTATGTCGGAGAGATGTCACCGGTGAGCCCGACGAACGCCTTGTCCTTGATGGTGGCGCGGTCGATCGCTGCGTTGAGCGCCTGACGCACGGCGACGTCGGTCTGCGGACCGGTGCAGCCGAGCTCTGCGTTCGAGCACGTGTACAGGACGGTCGGGTCCTGAGGGGTGTTGATCCAGTCGATCTTCCCGTTGCCCGTCACATCGTCGGGGTTCGGGATGAACATGCCGGTCCAGTCGAGCTCGCCGGCGGCGAGCAGGTCCTGCGCGGTCTGGTTGTTGTCGACCGCGATGTACTGGACCTTCTTGACGCCGAGCTTGTCGGCGTCGCGGAAGTTCTCGTTCGCGACGAGGGTGTACGACTCGCTGGTCGTCTTCTCGACGACGTATGCGCCGGAGCCGACGGGCTCCTCGTTGGCGAAGTTCGCGAAGTCGGTGACGTCGGCCCAGATGTGCTCGGGGAGGATGTACGTCGAGCCGAGACGCTGGAACTCGGTCGTGTACTGCGCGGACGAGTACGTCAGCACGACGGTGGTGTCGTCGGTGGCCTCGGCGGAGACCAGGCCGTTGCCCTCGGGGTTGTTGGCCTCGTACTTGAACGAGAACGCGACGTCCTTCGCGGTGAGGGGCTCGCCGTCGCTCCACTTGAGGTCGGGCTTGATGGCGATCGTGATCACCGTGCCGTCCTCGTTGTACTCGAAGGTGTCGCCGATCAGGCCGACGGGCTCGGTGTCGGCCGTCTTGTTGTAGAAGAACAGCGGCTCATAGATGGGGCCGAGCGCACCGTGGAGCACGGTGGGCGCGAACGGGTTGTAGTTCGCGGCGATCGGCGTCTGGCTGCCGGCCCAGACGCGAAGGGCGCGGTCGCTGTCGGCATTGTCGTCGCCGCTGCCGCCGGTGCCGCAGGCGGTGAGGCCCATGGCGAGGACGGATGCTCCGGCGATCGCGGTGAGCGCGATTCTGCGCTTTCCGTTTCGGATCATTTCTCTTGTTTCCTCTCGGTGCTGCACTGCAGGAGGGATCGCTCCGGACGGAGCGGGAACCCCGACTGTGGGGTTCGTGGGGCCCGAGGAGCTGCCTGATCGGCCTCTCCCGGAAGGGGTTTGTTAGGACAGTAACCTAACAAACCCCGATGCGGGTAGACAACCCTCCCGGAGCGTGCCAGATAACGTTTCGGCCTCGACGCGAGAAAGCGTCACATGCGCGCACTAAGGGTCTCGATGACACTAAGATCGAGAGCGGAGGTTAAGGTGTCAATGACTCAAAGCGGGGAGATCCGGGTCGCCGTCTCGACGGTCATCCTGACGCTGCGGCGTACCGACGACGCACGCGCCGTCCTCGCGCTGCCCCTCGTCCTGCGCACCCGCGAACCCTTCGCCGAACAGTGGGCCCTCCCCGGAGGCTGGCTCACCGCCACCGAGTCGCCCGTCGACGCCGCGGCCCGCACCCTCGCCGAGACGACCGGTCTCGCCCCCAGCTACCTGGAGCAGCTGTACGCCTTCGGTGCCGTCGACCGCTCCCCCACCCGGGTCGTCTCGATCGTGTACTGGGCACTGCTGCGACAGGATGACGTGACCGCGCAGATCTCGGCCCACCGGGCATCCGGTCATGCGCCCGAGAACGTGCGCTGGTTCGACGTCGATCAGTTGCCCCCGCTGGCCTTCGACCACACCAAGATCGTCGAATACGCCCTCTGGCGCCTACGCAACAAGGTCGGTTACAGCCGGGTCGCCCAGGGCTTCCTGCCGGCCGAGTTCACGCTGGCGGAGCTGCGCGAGGCGTATGAGTCGATCCTCGGCAAGAACCTCGATCCCGCCAACTTCCGCCGCCAGGTGGAGTCGGCGGGGAATCTGCTCCCCACCGATCGCTTCCGCACGGGAAGCCACCGTCCTGCACGTCTGTACCGCGACAACACCGATGTCGAGTTGGCCGACCGCGGCCCCCTCGGTCCCGAAGAAACGAGCACCCGATGAGCATCACCTTCGTCCCCGCTCCCGCCGTCCCGCCGCTGGACGCCTCGGTGGACCACGCGATCCAGGCGATCGTCGCCGGCGCGTCCACCGACCCGACCTGCGCCACAGACCTGGCCGCCGGGCCGTGGGACTTCGATTCCCGCCCCGGATACGGGCCCGGGTCATCGATGGGAGACGTGATCCCCACAGGATCCCCTCGACAGGGCGAGCTCCCGGTCGCGTATCGGGAGGCGTCCGAAGACGAACTCGACGCACGCATCCGCGCGGCGAAGGCCACTCTCGGCGACCGCGTCGTGATCCTCGGCCACTTCTACCAGCGGGAAGAGGTCGTGCGGCACGCGGACTACGTCGGCGACTCCTTCCAGCTCGCCACGGCGGCCAAGGGCAGAGCCGACGCCGAGGCCATCGTCTTCTGCGGAGTGCACTTCATGGCCGAGACGGCCGATCTGCTCTCGCAGCCCGAGCAGGCCGTGATCCTGCCGAACCTCGCTGCCGGATGCTCCATGGCCGACATGGCCGACATCGACCAGGTCGAGGAGTGCTGGGAGCAGCTGGCGGACGTGCTCGGCGATCTCGACACCCCCGACGCCGACGGCCGCGTGCCCGTGATCCCCGTGACCTACATGAACTCCTCGGCGGCGATCAAGGGCTTCGTCGGCCGGCACGGCGGGATCGTCTGCACCTCGTCCAATGCCCAGACCGTGCTCGAGTGGGCCTTCGAGCGCGGCCGGCGGGTGCTCTTCTTCCCCGACCAGCACCTGGGGCGCAACACCGCTAAGGCGATGGGCGTGCCGCTCGAGCAGATGCCGATGTGGAACCCGCGGCGAGCGCTCGGGGGCTCCTCGGCCGCCGAGCTCGTCGACTCCCGGGTGATCCTGTGGCACGGCTTCTGCTCCGTGCACCGCCGCTTCACCGTCGGGCAGATCGACCAGGCCCGCGCCGACCACCCCGGCGTGCGGGTGATCGTGCACCCGGAGTGCCCGATGGAGGTCGTCGACGCGGCGGACGAGGCCGGCTCGACCGAGTACATCCGCCGAGCGATCGACTCGGCGACCGAACCCACGACGTTCGCCATCGGGACCGAGATCAACCTCGTGCGCCGACTCGCGGCGCAGTATCCGCAGCACGAGATCTTCTGCCTGGATCCGGTCGTCTGCCCCTGTTCGACGATGTACCGCATCCACCCGGGCTACCTGGCCTGGGTGCTGGAGGAGCTCGTCGCCGGTCGCACGCCGAACCGGATCACGGTCACCGGCGACGTCGCCGATCCCGCCCGAGTGGCGCTGGAGCGGATGCTCGCCGCGAGGCCCCCGGTGACTGCGGGCGCCCGATGAACATCCTGGTCGTCGGTTCGGGCATCGCCGGTCTCACAGCAGCGCTCCATGCGCACGAGGCCGGACACGCGGTGACCCTCGTCACCAAGGGATCGCTCGGCGACGGGTCCACCGGCCTCGCTCAGGGCGGCGTCGCGGGCATCTACGGGCCCGATGACTCGGCGCAACAGCACGCCGCCGACACGATGGACGCCGGTGCCGGGCTCTCGGACCCGGGAGCGGTCGGCGTACTGGTGGCCGAGGGGGCTGAGCGGATCGCAGAACTGATCGCCCGCGGCGTCGGGTTCGATCGGACGGCCGAGGGGGCGCTGCAGCTCGGACGCGAGGCGGCCCACCGGCATGCGCGTATCGTGCACGCCGGCGGGGATGCCACGGGCGCAGCGATCTCCGCGGCGCTGATCGCTGCCGTGCGGCGCGCACCGATCACCGCGGTCGAGCAGGCTCTGCTCACCGAGCTCGTCGTGGCCGACGGCACCGTGCGCGGCATCCGTGTGCTGCGTGACGGGGACACCACCGCGCTCTACTCCGACGCGGTGATCCTCGCGACGGGTGGCGCGGGCCGTCTCTACGCCCACACGACCAACCCCACCGGCGCCACCGGGGATGGCATCGCCGTGGCCCTGCGCGCAGGAGCGGCCGTCGCCGACCTGGAGTTCGTGCAGTTCCACCCGACGATCCTGGCGTCGGGTCCGGCATTCCTCATCTCGGAGGCCGTGCGCGGTGAGGGCGCGACCCTGGTCGACGACACCGGTCGACGCTTCACGTTCGACAGCCATCCCGACGGCGAGCTCGCGCCTCGCGATGTGGTCTCCCGGGCCATCGCCCGGCAGGCGGCCACACAGGGGCGACCGGTGCAGTTGGACGCCCGGATGCTGGGTGCAGAGACCCTGTCCAGGCGCTTCCCGACCATCGATCGAGTGACGAGGGAGCGGGGATTCGACTGGTCGCGTGAGCCGATTCCGGTGACACCGGCGGCGCACTACCTGATGGGTGGGGTCGTGACCGACCTCGACGGCCGCACGACGCTCCCGGGACTCTTCGCCGTCGGCGAGGTCGCCCGCACCGGCGTGCACGGGGCGAACCGTCTGGCGTCCAACTCGCTGCTCGAGGGCGCCGTCTTCGGTGCGAGGGCCGCTGCTGCCCTGGCGCTGCCCTGGCGTCGGGTGCCCGCGCCCCCTGCCGGTGTCTCGCACCCGATGGAGGACCGCGGATCCGACGCACCCGCCTTCAGCCGTGCCGCACTGCAGCAACTGATGTGGGACGAGGTCGGGTTGCTGCGCACCCACGACGGCCTCGCACACGCACTGGCCACTGTGCGCACGTGGGCCGCGACCCTGGCAACACCGACCACGACCACCGAGCACGAGGATGCCAACCTTCTGCTCGTCGCCGAGGCGACTGCCGCAGCCGCGCTGGACCGCACCGTCTCGGTCGGCGCCCACCACCGAGTCGACGCCGCAGCCTCCGCGGACGCCGCGCCGGCCCGCCCCCGCTCATGGATCCTGGAGACCGTCTGATGCTCACCCGCTCCACCCTGACCCGCGTCGTCGGCGCAGCCCTCGAAGAAGACGCGCCGTGGGGCGACCTCACCAGCACGACGCTGCTTCCCGCTGAGGCGACAGCCACCGCCGACCTCGTCGCGCGCGAGGCGGGGGTGTTCAGCGGCGGTGAGGTCTTCACTGCCGCGTTCGCCCTCACCGACCCCACCCTGGCCGTCGACCTCCACGTCGGCGACGGCGACGAATTCACTGCGGGTGACGTGCTCGCCTCGGTCTCCGGATCGGCGCGCGGCATCCTCACCGCGGAACGCGTCGCGTTGAACTTCACCCAGCGGATGAGCGGCATCGCGACGCTCACCGCGGCATACGTCGCGGCTGTCGACGGCACCCGCGCGCGCATCGCCGACACGCGCAAGACGACCCCGGGCCTCCGTGCGTTCGAGCGGCACGCCGTCGAATCCGGCGGCGGCCGTAACCACCGGTACTCCCTGTCGGACGCTGTGATGACCAAGGACAACCACCTCGCCGTGCTCACCCGCTCCGGCCTCGACCTCGCCTCAGCGCTGCGCGAGGCACTGTCCCGTCTGCCGCACACCACTCACGTCGTGGTCGAGGTCGACCGTCTCGACCAGATCCCGGCGGTCCTCGACGGCGGCGCCCACACCGTGCTGCTCGACAACTTCTCACTCGACGACCTGCGCGAAGGCGTCGCCCTGATCGGCGATCGGGCCACGGTCGAGGCATCCGGAGGCGTGAACCTCGACACCGTCGGCGACATCGCACGCACCGGCGTCGACGTGATCTCGGTGGGGGCGCTCACGCATTCCGCGCGCGCTCTCGACCTCGGCCTGGACCTGCGGATCGACTGAGCATCGTGCTCTACCTCGACCACGCCGCGACATCCCCGGTGCGACCGGAGGTGCTGGAGGCGATGCGCCCGTACCTGACGGGCGTGTTCGGCAACCCGTCCAGCCACCACACCGCGGGAGAGGCTGCGGCGAGCGCCCTCGACGACGCCCGTGCCCGGGTCGCACGTGTCCTGGGGATGCGTGCCGGTGATGTCGTGTTCACCGCAGGCGGCACCGAGGCGAACAACCTCGCGGTCAAGGGCGTCGTGCTCGCGGCGCTCGAGGCAGGGCGACGACACCTGGTGATCTCCCCCATCGAGCACGAATCGATCCTGGAGTCGGCCGAGTACCTGAAACGCTTCCACTCCGTCGACGTGACCCTCCTGCCGGTGGATACCGGCGGACGGATCTCTGCGGATGCCGTCGCCGCGGCGATCCGCCCCGACACCGCGCTGGTCTCGGTGGGACACGCGAACAACGAGATCGGCACCGTTCAGGATGCCGCGGCGCTGTCGGCCGTCACCCGCGCCGCTCGCGTTCCGCTGCACCTCGACGCCGTGCAGTCCGCCGGGTGGCTTCCCCTGCACGGGCTCGGCGCCGACGCCGTGTCGATCGCCGGGCACAAGCTCGGCGCCCCCAAGGGGATCGGCGCACTCGCCGTGCGCGGACGTGTGCCCATCGAGCCGCTGCTGCACGGCGGCGGTCAGGAGCGCGGGCGGCGCTCGGGCACTGAGAACGTCGCCGGGGCTGTGGCGCTCGCGACCGCGCTGGAGCTCGCGGAGCAGGAACGGGCGACCGTGACGGCGCGGGTGGGTTCGGCCACCGCGCGGTTCATCTCTCTCGTTCTGAGCAGCGTCCCGGAGGCCGCACTCACCGGCGACGCCGTGCGCCGTCTGCCCGGGACGGCGAGCTTCACGTTCGCCGGCACCAGCGGGGAGTCCGTGTTGCTGGAGCTGGAGCGTCGCGGGGTCATCTCCTCCAGCGGCTCGGCATGCGCCGCCGGCAGCGATGAGCCTTCGCATGTGCTCCTCGCGTGCGGCGTGCCTCCCAAGGTCGCCCAGACATCCGTCCGGTTCACCTTCGGTCGGGAGGAACTGGCCGAGGACGCACCCGAGCGGCTGTCTGCGCTCGTCGCGGAGTCCGTGCGCGCGGCGCGAGGCTGATGCACAGCCATAGACTCGGCTGGTGACCGCCGCCGCCCCGATCGTGACCGTGATCGTCCCCGGACGCGACATCGCCGCCTTCGCCCCCGCCGCACTCGACTCGCTGCGGGCACAGACCGAGTCTCGATGGCGCGCGATCCTCATCGACGACGGTTCGACCGACGCCACCGGTGCGATCTTCGACGCGGCGGCCGCCGCCGACGACCGGTTCACGACCATTCGCCATGCCGCATCCCGCGGCCTGGGCGCCGCGCGCAACATCGCCCTCGACCTCGTCAACACGCCTTACCTGGGGTTCCTCGACGGCGACGACGAGCTCCGTCCCCACGCGCTCGCCCGGATGACGGGCACACTCGAAGCGACCGGGAGCGACTTCGTGGCGGGCGCCTACGTGCGCTCACGCTCGCAGGGAGCAGCGTATGTCGCCGGGCGCGTGCAGCCCTGGGTGACGGCGGCGACCTCGCCGGAACGTCTCGGCACCACGCTCGTGGCTCACCCGCAGGCGGTGTCGAACATCGTCGCGTGGTCGAAGCTGAGCCGCACCGAGTTCTGGCGCGACCTCCGCTTCCCCGAGGGGGTCGCGTACGAGGACCAGGTGGTCGCTCAGCTCATGTACACCCGGGCGCGGGCGTTCGATGTGATCCCCGACGTCGTCGTGCAGTGGCGACTCCGGGCCGACGGCACCTCGATCACGCAGGGCAAAGCACAGCTGCCCGTGCTGAGGGACTACCTCGCGGCGTTGCGTGGCGGTATCCGTGTGCTGCACGAGGCGGGTGCCCGACGCTCGGTCGTCGCCCGGCTCGACCTGATCCTCGCCATGGACATGCCGTCCCTCCTCGACATCGCGCACAGCCACCCTGACCCGGCATACGCCGCCGAGGTCGACACCTTCATCGCAGAGCTGCGGGCACTCCCCGAGTTCGCCGATGCCTCCCCCGATCCCACCATCACCGCCGCACTCGCGTGGTGACGCCGCACCGCCGAACGAACGACACGGATGACCGCATGAACGATTACCTCGCCTCCCTCTTCTCGCTCGAGGGCCGCACTGCGGTCATCACCGGCGGCAGCTCTGGAATCGGCCGCGGCATCGCCACGGCACTCGCCCGGTCCGGTGCCGCGACGGTCGTGGTCGCTCGCGGCGAGGCCCGCATCGAGGAGACCGTCGAGGAACTCCGCGCGCACGGCTGCCGCGCGGCCGGAGTCGTCGGCGACCTCAGCACGCGGTCGGGCATCCATGCCGTCGCGGAGGCCGCGGCCGAGCCGTTCGGGGAGCCCGACATCCTGGTCAACTCCGCGGGCATCAACATCCGTCCGCCGTTCGTGGAGATCACCGAAGACGACTGGGACGCGACGATGACCGTCAACGCCCTCGCGCCCTTCCTGCTCGGTCAGCGCTATGCGCAGGGCATGGCGGAGCGCGGCTACGGCAGACTCATCCACATCAGCTCCCAGCAGGCGCATCGAGCCTTCGTCGGCAGTGGCGTCTACGGCGCCTCGAAGGGGGCGGTGGAGTCGCTGATGCGCTCCGAGGCCGAAGCATGGGGAGGGACCGGAGTGACCAGCAACACACTGGTACCCGGGTTCGTGCTGACACCGTTGAACGCCCGGCTGCAGCAGGACCCGGCGAAGATCGCCGAGCTGGCCGCCCGCACGATGATCGGCCGCAACGGGCTCCCGAGCGACTTCGCCGGCGCGGCCGTCTTCCTCGCCGGAGCTGGTTCGGGCTATGTCACCGGCCACTCCCTGTTCGTCGACGGCGGACTGTCCGTGCACTGACACCCGGAGCGGTTCAGGGTTCGGGCGGGTAGACCCGTTCATCGGGGCGCGGCTCGGCGAGCAGCGGCACCGCAGCGGTGATGGCCGCGACGGCATCGGCGCCGGCGGAGTCCGCGGGCGCACGATCCGCACGGCGGTCGGTGAGCGCGGCCCCGACTCCCCCGGTCACGGCCTCTTCGACCGCGGCCTCGGTGTCGAGCACGCGCGATGCCGCGACCTGCTGAGCGGCGAGTTCCGCATACAACCCGCCCCGCGCGAGCAACTCGGAGTGGGTGCCCGACTCGACGATGCGCCCTGCCTCGAGCACGTGGATCACGTCGGCACCCATCACGGTGGACAGGCGGTGCGCGATGGACAGCGTCGTGCGCCCCTTCGCCGCCTCGTCCAGTGCCTCCTGCACCACGCGCTCCGACACGGTGTCGAGGGCCGACGTCGCTTCGTCGAGGAGCAGCACCGGAGGATCCTTCAGCAGCACGCGCGCGATCGCGATGCGCTGCTTCTCCCCGCCCGAGAGCCGGTACCCGCGCTCACCCACCACGGTGTCGTACCCCTGCTCGAACCCGGCGATGATGTGGTGGATGTTGGCCGCGGTGCACGCGGCGATCAGCTCCTGCTCTGTCGCATCCGGCTTGGCATAGCGGAGGTTCTCGCGGATCGTCGCGTGGAACAGGTAGGTCTCCTGCGACACGATGCCCACGTGGTCGATGATCGACTCCTGCGTGAGCGTGCGCACATTGGCGCCCGCGAAGAGCACCGAGCCGCCCTTGGCTTCGTACAGCCGCGGCGCGAGGTACAGGATCGTCGTCTTGCCCGCACCCGAGGGGCCGACGAACGCCACGTGTTGCCCGGGCTCGGCGACGAACGAGACGCCGTCCAGCGTCGGTCGGGCATCGGCCGAGGCGTCCGGGTAGCGGAAGAGCACATCGGCGAACTCGAGCCGCCCCTTGGGACCCGGTGCCTCGTCGACGGTGATCGCATCCGGAGCGTCCTGGATCTCGGGCACCAGGTCGAGGTACTCGAAGATGCGGGCGAACAGCGCCGAAGACGTTTGCAGATCGAGCGAGACCCGCATCAGGCCCATCAGCGGCATGAGGAGCCGCGCCTGCACCGTGGTGAACGCGACGACGGTTCCCGCCGTGATCGCCCCGGTGCCTCCGGCGATGAGGTAGCCCGAGACGAGGTAGATGACCGCAGGCACGCTGGCCATGAGCACCTGCACGACCGCGAAGAAGCCCTGACCGCTCATGGCCCTGCGCACCTGAAGAACGACCTGGTTGCGGTTCTCGGCCTGATAGCGCTCCGACTCCGTGCGCTGACGGTTGAACGACTTCGAGAGCAGCATGCCCGAGACGCTCAGCGTCTCCTGCGTGATCGAGGTCAACTCCGACAGGGACTCCTGCGTCTCCCCCGCGATCCGCGCCCGAACCTGGCCCACCTTGCGCTGGACGAAGATGAGGAACGGCATCATGATCACGGCGATGAGGGTGAGGCGCCAGTCGATCAGGATCATCGCGACGAGCGAGGCGATGACGGTCACGACGTTACCCAGGATGCTCGTGACGGTGTTGGTCAGCACTCCGGAGACGCCGCCCACGTCGTTTTGCAGTCGCGACTGGATCACCCCGGTCTTCGTCCGCGTGAAGAATCCGAGTTCCATGGCCTGGAGGTGCTCGAAGAGTTTCACCCGCAAGTCGCCGGTGACGCTGTTGCCGACAGTGGAGGTGAGCCACGTCTGCGCGACGCCGAGGACGGCGGAGAGCAGGAAGAGCACCACCATCGCGGCGACGAGCCAGGCCAGCAGCTCGAGATGCGGCCCGCCGCCGGCGACCGGGAACAGCGCGTCATCGAAGATGCGCTGCACGATCAGGGGTGGGATGACGGCGATCGCCGCGCCGACGACCACGAGCACTCCCGTGAGGAAGATGCGCGCGCGGTAGGCGCGGAACAGGGAGACGACCCGTGAACCGAGGCCGCTGATCCGCGGCGCCTCGGCATTCAGCTTCCGCTGCGTATCCTCATCGACCCCGCGGAAGCTCGCTCCTCCACCTCGTCCACCGCCCATGCTCATGGCGCCAGCGTACTCAGCCCTCACGACATCGAGACCGCCCGGATCTGCCGACAGCGGATTTCTGTGAGTTCGGAATGAAATGTCGGCGACCGCCGTTACGCTGAAGGACTCTTGCGAACTCTCGCGATATCTCCATTTCTTCTTCGCCCAGGAGGCCGCCCATGTCTGCCGTCGATACCGGCTCCATCTCGACGACCCCCGCACCGGCAGCGGGTTCGATCTCGCGCAAGGACATGCGCGTCATCTGGCTGCTGCTCGTCGCCGCGTTCGTCGCCATCCTCAACGAGACCACGATGGGGATCGCGATCCCGCATCTGAACGCCGATCTCGGCATCCCGCCCGAGCTCGGCCAGTGGCTCACCAGCGCCTTCATGCTGACGATGGCCATCGTGATCCCGACCACCGGGTTCATCCTGCAGCGGTTCACCACGCGTCAGGTCTTCATCGCCGCGATGATCGCGTTCTCGCTCGGCACGCTCGTCGCGCTGGTCGCTCCCGGCTTCTCGATCCTGCTCGTCGGGCGCGTCATCCAGGCCGCCGGTACCGGCATCATGATGCCGCTGCTGATGACGACGATCATGAACGTCGTTCCGCCGCAGTCCCGCGGCCGCATGATGGGCCGCGTCGGCCTGGTCATCTCGCTCGCCCCGGCGATCGGACCCACCGTCGCCGGTGCCGTCCTCGAGACGCTGAACTGGCGCGCGCTCTTCGCGATCATCCTTCCGATCGCGCTCATCGCGCTCTTCATGGGCGTGAAGTGGATGACGAACCTCGGGGAGACCCGCCTCGTCCCGCTCGACGTGCTCTCCATCCCGCTCGCGGCGCTCGGCTTCGGCGGGATCGTGTTCGGCCTCAGCCAGTTCGGCGGCGAAGGCGGATCGGGCGAGACCACGGGCATCATCGCCCTGGTCGTCGGCGCCGTGTCGCTGGCGCTGTTCGTGTGGCGTCAGCTCATCCTGCAGCGTGTCGACGACGCACTGCTCGACCTGCGCGTCTTCCGCTCGAGCAACTTCACGTTCTCGGTGATCATCATGACCATCCTGGCGCTGTCGATGTTCGGAACGCTGACCCTACTGCCGCAGTACCTGCAGAACGTCGCCGGCCTGAACGCACTCGAGTCCGGCCTGATCCTGCTCCCCGGCTCGGTGCTGATGGGTCTGCTCGGCCCGATCATGGGTCGCGTGTACGACGCACGCGGCACGCGGCCGCTGCTGATCCCGGGCACGATGCTCGTGTCGGCGGCGCTGTTCTTCTACTCGACGGTCGGCGAGCACACCGTGTGGTGGGTGCTCATCATCGTGCAGGCGGCCATGTCCGTCGGGCTCGCGATGTCGTTCACGCCCCTGTTCTCCGCCTCGCTGGGTTCGCTGCAGAGGTCGTTGTACTCGCACGGTTCCGCTGTGCTGAACACGCTGCAGCAGGTCGGTGGCGCGGCCGGTGTCGCTCTGCTCACGGTCACCTACTCGGCGATCCTGCATGCGGGCGAGGGCGAAGGCCTGTCACGAGCGGCGGCCGGAGCACCGGGTGCGCGCATGGCGTTCCTGATCGCCGCGATCATCTCGCTCGCCGCGGTGGCGCTCAGCCCGTTCGTGCGCAAGCCGGCCGACGACGCCGGCGAGGGCTTCCACGGCGGTCACTGACCCCAGCGCTCGCACGCGACGGCGTCTGCTTCTTACTCGGCCTTCGGGGCGGGGAAGTGGCAGACGCCGTTGCTGCAATAGCCGGCGGCATCGCCCTCGAGCAGGTCCAGGGCTCCCGGGAGCGGCTGCAGCCCGATGGGCGCTTCCTGCTGCACGGTGTCCTCCGGCGTCTTCTTCATCCCTCGATCGTACGCCTGCTCCGAGGTAGTGGCTCCGAACCCGCGCGCGGGGTGCGGAGAGCGGCTCGACAGCCGTTCTCCCCTACGGTTGATCCATGGTCAAACGACTCCTCGCCCGCATGTTCTGGGCGTTCAGCAGATGGACGCTCACGAGCGAGGCAGCACCCACGCGCCCGACCGTGCTCGTCGGCGCCCCCCACACCAGCAACTGGGACTTCGTCCTGATGCTCGCCATCGCCTGGCGCCTCGGCATCGACGTGCACTGGCTCGGGAAGAAGAGCCTCTTCCGCGGCTGGCGCGGTCCGCTCATGCGCGGACTCGGAGGGATCCCCGTGGATCGTGCGGACCCCGCGCGCGTGGTGAACGATGTCGTCGGGCAGGTGCACGCGGGAACGGTCTTCGGCCTCGTCGTCACCCCCGACGGCACCCGTGGCGGCAACGAGTACTGGAAGTCGGGCTTCTACCGCATCGCGCGGGAGACGGGGATGCCGGTCACGCTCGGCTTCGTCGATCGCACCACGATGACGACGGGTCTCGGCCCCACCCTCGACCTGACCGGAGACGTCGCCGCGGACATGGATCGGATCCGCGCGTTCTACGCCGACAAGGCCGGGGCACGACCGGAGCGACGCACCGAGCCGCGGCTTCGCGAGGAGCAGCCCACTCCGGATCCCGACGCCCTGGGGTGAATCACCACGGCTGCCGCCCGCATCAGTCGGCCGGCTCCTCCGCGTGTGCGCGGGCGTAGTCGAGGTCGTCATCGGTCAGGCTCTCCACCATTCCCACGACCGCTCCGGTGATGACGCGGATCTCCTCCCGAACGTCCGCGTCGAGGTGCGGAGAGTCGCCGTCGAGCACAGAGCGGCGTGCGTCCCCTGAGAGTTCGGACCACCAGTCGCTGATCGGCGGGAGCGTCATGGTGCCTTCTTTCGATCCGTCGGTGCAAGATCCTGGACATCGTGCGAGCGTCGGCACGACACTGTGATCATGACATCGGACCCTCCGCGCGGCGAACACGAACTCGATGACCGCAGGGACGGACGTGACGAGACTGCGAACGAGCGCGCGGATCGCAACTGGGAAGAACTTCTGCAGGAACTCCGCGTGATGCAGACGGGGACCCAGATCCTCACGGGATTCCTCCTCGCCGTCGCCTTCCAGCCGAGATTCACCGAGATGGACGAGTTCCAGCGCGACCTCTACGTCGTGCTCGTCGCCCTGTCCGCCATCGCGACGATCCTGGCGCTGGCTCCGGTGGGGATGCACCGTGCTCTGTTCGGCCACCGCCGTAAGCCCGAGCTCGTGCGGATCGCCTCGCGGATCGTGAGGATCGATCTGATGGTGATCGGTGCTCTGACGATCGGGGTGACGACGCTGATCGTCGATTTCACCGTGAATCGCACGGCCGGGCTTGTGGCGTTGATCTCGGCGCTCGTGCTGGTCGTCGCACTGTGGGCAGCGTTGCCGCGAATCATGCGCGGCCGACCCCGCGCCCCCGGAGCCGAGACGAACTGATCCCGGTCCGAGGGGCAGGGGCGATCTCAGCGACCGGCGGGGCTGCGGTTCTCGGCGCTGACCATCCAGGCGAACTGCTCGAGTCGTTCGATGACCGCGTGCAGGAGATCCGCCGACGTCGGGTCTTCCTCGTCGACGGCGTCGTGCACGTCGCGCATCGTCCCGACCGCCGCTTCCAGGCGCTCGGTCACCAAGTCGATGGTCTCGGTGGTCGAGACCTCCCCCGCGGGGAACGCGGGCAGAGTCGTGGTCTTGGCGATGGTCGCGCTGCGCCCGTCGGGCACGGCGTGCAGGGCGCGCATCCGCTCGGCGATCGTGTCGCTGAACGCGCGCGCATCGTCGATGATCTCGTCGAGCTGGCGGTGGGTGTCTCGGAAGTTGCGGCCCACGACGTTCCAGTGCGCCTGCTTCCCCTGAATCGCCAGTTCGAGCAGGTCGACGAGCACGAGTTGCAGGTTGCTCGCGAGCGTGGGCGAGGCGGTGAAGCCCTTCTCCGCATTCTGCTGGCGCGTGGTCTTCACGGCACCCTTCGTCGAGGTGCCGGTCTTCTTCGTCTTGCTATCAGCCATGTCTGTGACCTCCTGCCGGTGAGGATAACGGCGACCTGGGCCCGGACCCGAGGGGGTTGACACCGGAAGCGCGGAGCCCGAGTGTGGCGACCGGACCTGAATGCGCGACAGAAAGAGAACCCCGCATCGTGACAGAACAGAACGACCCGAACGACCGCGAGATCCTCATCTCCCCCCTCAGCGAAGCGGACGCCGGTGAAGTGCTCACCGTGCAGCGTGCGGCCTTCGTCTCGGAAGCCGCGATCTACGGGAGCGTGGACATGCCTCCCCTGACGCAGACCCTCACCGAGCTCGAGGCGGAGCTGCGCGCGGAGTCCGGCTTGGCGGCGCGCATCGACGGACGCCTCGTGGGCGCGATCCGCTTCGTGGAGAAGGACGGGATGCTCCTCATCGGGAGGATCGCGATCGCCCCCGACGTGCAGGGCGAGGGAGTCGGGCGGACGCTGCTCGATCACGCAGAGAGCGCATCCAACGCACAGGTCGCCGAGCTCTTCACCGGCAGCCTGAGCGAGGCGAACATTCGCCTCTACGAGAGGTGCGGCTACGTCGAGCACGAGCGCGTGCCGGACGGCGACGGCACGGAGCAGGTGTTCCTGCGGAAGAACCTGCGAGGAGGATAAGAGCCTCCTCCGAATCGGCACAAGGGGGTTGAGGTGATCGTCCGAGTTCGGCATCGTGGCCCGGACATGTTGCGACCGTGACATGCCCCGAACGGAAGGAGAGTCTCGTGCTCACCCTCACCGACAACGCCTCCGCCATCGTGACGACGCTCGTCAGTCGTCAGACCGACGCCCCGGATGCCGGACTGCGCATCCACTCGTCCGAACCTCAGAACGCGGAGGGCGGCGCGCGTCTCGCGGTGCTCGTCGCCGCAGATCCGGAGCCCCAGGACCAGGTCGTCGAGGTCTCCGGCACCCGGCTCTTCCTCGATGAGTCCGCCGTCGCCGCACTCGACGACAAGATCCTCGACGCGGGTGTGGACGACGAGGGCTCCGTGTCGTTCGCGGTGCTCCCTCAGGTCGCCTGACCGAAGGATTCCGGATGCCGCGGCCGATTCGGTCGCGGCATCCGTCGTGTCACGGAAGCGTCGGTTCTCACGATTCCATCTCGACGACACGCCCTTGCGCGATGCGGGCGCAGGTGGGCGCTACGCTCCGAACCATGCCACGTGTTCTCGCACCTGTCCTCGTCCTCACGGCCTCTGCGCTGCTGCTCCTCGGATGCAGTTCCCCGACGGCGGCCCCGTCCGCTTCACCTGCGGCCACGCCGTCCACGTCCGCGTCTGCGGAGCCCGAGGTCGAACCCCAGCTCGTCGTCACGCTCGACGGCCTCTCCTTCACGGACGACGGAGGCACCGCGACTGCGGAGTATGCGGATTCGGATGAGCTTCTCGCCCTGCTCGAGGATGCGACGGGTGAACTGCCGGAGCCCGAACCGGTCGAGGGGATGGAGGGCTACGACGTCGAGATGCAGGCCTATGTCTGGGACGGTCTGCGGGTGCTCACCGACCCCTCCGGCGCAAGCCCTGCGTCGATCGCGGTCACCGCGGCCGAGGTCGACGGGATCCCCGTGATGACGGAGGAAGGGCTCCAGGTGGGGTCGAGCAGGGCAGACCTCCTCGACGCAGGCGCCTGGGCACTGGTCGATGAAGAAGAGCCGGCGACCGCCACCGAACTAGGCCTGGGCCGACAGGAGGTGCCGGACACGCAATCGCTGACGCACCCCGGATCCGTCGGGATCCTCTACGTGCTCTTCCTGTTGGAGACGGACGCCGTCACACAGATCCAATCTCCCGCGAACGACTTCAGCGACATCTGACCGGCGGCTTCCACCGCGTAACCTGGAGTGGCTCGCAATCCCGTGCGAACAGTCGAAGGGCCACCGTGAAGATCTCTCTGCTCCGCCGTTTCGTCGTCCTCGCGGAAGAGCTCCACTTTCCGCGGGCGGCCGAGAAACTCGGCATCCCACTGGCCTCGCTGTACACGTCGATCGACAAGCTCGAGGCCGAGGTCGGCCATCCGATCGTCCACCGCGAGGGGCAGACCCGGCTGACGCACGTCGGTGAGCTCTTGCTGGTCGAGGCGAAGGCGGAGGTCGCCGCGGCGCCCGCGCCGGTGAAGAACGCCCCCGCACCCGCCGGCGGCAAGGCGAAGGCCTCGAAGGGCAAGGGCCGAACCCCCGCGGTGAAGGGTCAGCCGAAGCCGTACAAGAAGCGGCAAGACCGCTAGGGGCTCAGTCCCAGTCGAGGTACTCCTCGATGACGACCGCGGTCTCGATCGGGTGCGTCATCGGGAAGTGGTGGTCTCCCCCGTCGATGCTCTTCACGCTCGCACGCTCGGGCGCCGTCGACTGCAACTGCTCGCCGTTCGCGAACGGGGTGACGTTGTCTTTCGTCCCCTGGATGATCAGAACGGGCATCACTGGCGCGAGCGGGATGTCGAGCTCTTCGACGCCGAGCAGCGCCAGGCCGTTCACGCGGTCCGCGTGCGCGACGGCGAAAGCACGTGCGACGGTGCCACCGAACCCGTGTCCGCCGATCCAGGTGTCGCCGAGGCCGACGTGGTCGATCACGGCGAGCGCATCCTCGACGCGCTCGTTCAGCGACACCTCTTCGCCCTTGACCTCGGCGCGGTGACCGATCCGCAGCACGTGGAAGCCCGCCTCTTCGGCGAGGTAGTGCGCGACGACACCGAGGATGTCGGCCGGGAGGTCGCGCTCCTGGATCAGAACAAGCTTGACGGGACCGTCGCCCTCGTCGACGAAGGGGATCGCGCGGCCGTCGGGCTCGAAGATCTGGGTGTCGGTCATCGGCGTGAATCTCCTCGTGCCGTCGGTGTCAGGAATTCAGGCGGAACGTCCACGGCGGACGCCAGCGACCGGACCGCGACCGGAGCCGCCGTCCACCAGCGTATCCCGACCCGGCGGCCACCGAGACGAGGACTGCCGGAGCATCTTCGCCCGACGACTACCATGCTCGCCCGCGAAGATCTATCGTGCCTGCGGGCCACGTGCGCGGATTCGGGCCGAGCGCGAGGGTCAGGATCGGCGGCCCCGGAGGCTGTATGGCGGGACGACCGGTGCGGTCGATCGATCGCTCGACCGCCGAGATGCGGCGCCATCCGCACGATTCATAGAAGGAGACGACCTCCTCGCGGCAGCCGAGGTAGCCGAACTCGATGTCCCCGGCATCCGTCATCGACGCTGCCGCGTGTGTCAGGAGCCGGGCACCGACCCGCTGCCCACGTGCGCGTGGGGAGATCAGCACCCCACCGACTCCCGCGACCACGAGCTCCGCCGCACCGACACCGATGGTCCGCCGCGCCCAGCCGATGTGACCCACGATCTCATCGTCGGCGCGCGCGATCAGGTGATGGTCATGGGGCGCGTAGCCGTAGGGCTGATCCGGATCCCAGGCCCCGAACTCTGCGGAGTACTCGGCGTCGAACAACTCTCGCAGTCGCGCCACGTCATTCGCGGTCAGGCGACCGTGCGGGACGCTGTCGATGACGAGGGCCGTCATGCTTCGGCGACCTGCCCGGCCTCCACCCGCCAGTGCCGGTCGGTGTGCACCGTGGCGAGCATCCGCCGGTCGTGCGTGACGAGCAGCAGGGTTCCCTCGTACGACTCGAGCGCCTGCTCCAGCTGCTCGATCGCGGGCAGGTCGAGGTGGTTGGTGGGCTCGTCCAGCACGAGCAGGTTGATGCCGCGGGCCTGCAGCAGGGCGAGCCCTGCTCGCGTGCGCTCCCCCGGCGAGAGTTCATCGACCGCGCGCGTCACGTGATCGGCCTTGAGGCCGAATTTGGCGAGGAGTGTGCGGATCTCCGCGGATGCCATCTCCGGCACGAGCTCTTCGAACGCGACCGCGAGCGGTTGCGTTCCGACGAGCTGCGCGCGGGCCTGGTCGATCTCGCCGATCTGCACGCTCGCGCCGAGGCTCGCCGTTCCCTCATCGGGAAGCTGCCGCCCCAGCAGCCCGCGGAGCAGCGTCGACTTTCCGGCACCGTTGGGACCGGTGATGCCGATGCGCTCCCCCGCGTTCACTTGCAGCGACACCGGTCCGAGTTGGAAGGATCCCTGCCGGAACACCGCCGAGCTCAGGGTCGACACGACGGAGCTGGAACGCGGGGCCGAGCCGATCGTGAACTCCAGCTGCCACTCCTTGCGCGGCTCTTCGACCTCTTCGAGCCGGGCGATCCTGCTCTCCATCTGACGCACCTTCTGCGCCTGCTTCTCGCTGGACTCGGCTGACGCCTTACGTTTGATCTTGTCGTTGTCCGGTGCTTTCTTCATCGCGTTGCGCACACCCTGGCTCGACCATTCCCGCTGCGTGCGTGCGCGGGCGACGAGGTCGGCCTTCTTGTCGGCGAACTCGTCGTACTTCTCCCGCTGGTGCCGACGAACCGTCGCCCGCTCCTCGAGGTAGGAGTCGTAGCCACCGCCGAACACTCTGTTGCTCCCCTGGGCGAGGTCGAGCTCCAGGACTCTGGTCACGCAGCGGGCGAGGAACTCGCGGTCGTGGCTGACCACCACGACACCGCCGCGGAGCCCACGCACGAATGCCTCGAGCCGCTCGATGCCGTCGAGGTCGAGGTCGTTGGTCGGTTCATCCAGCAGCGCGATGTCGAAGCGAGAGAGCAGCAGCGCGGCGAGGCCGACGCGTGCCGCCTGTCCTCCCGACAGCGAGGTCATCATGGTGTCGGCAGGCTCATCGCCCAGGTCGAGTCCGAGGTCGGCGAGCACGGAGGGGACGCGTTCGTCGAGGTCTGCGGCACCGCTGGCCAGCCACCGATCCAATGCCGTGGAGTAGGTGTCGGCGGGGTCTGTGCCCGGAGCCGCGAGCGAGGGATCACCGAGGGCCGCGGCTGCGGCATCCATTTCTCTGGTCGCGGCGGCGCATCCGGTGCGGCGGGCGATGTAGTCGATGACGCTCTCGCCCACGATGCGCTCGTGCTCCTGCGGAAGCCAGCCCACGAACGCATCCGCCGGGGCAAGCCTGATCGTGCCCGCCTGCGGCTCCTCCACCCCGGCCAGCAGCTTCAGGAGGGTCGATTTTCCTGCCCCGTTGGCTCCGACGAGACCGACGACGTCGCCGGCGGTGACAGTGAGGTCGAGCGAGTCGAACAGGGTGCGGTGGCCGTACCCGCCGGCCAGCCCTTGGGCCACGAGTGTTGCGGTCATCCGTCAATCCTGTCACCCGTCAGGACGGTGCGCTGACCGGGTCGAGGAGGAGGCTGCGTGCATTCGCGGCCTATTTCTTCCGCAGCGGTAGGAGCGCTGACAGCAGCAGCGCCGGACCTCCGACGAGCGTCCAGGGCCCTGGACCGGCGGGCGAGAGGATGATCTCGGGGTGCACACGCAGCACATTGAACGCCATCAGGCCGCAGAGGACGCCCACCACAGCGATGAGCACGCGACTGACGCGCCAGCTTCCGCGATGTGAGAACCGCCAGGCGATGACCGCGACCGCCCACAGCACGAGGCTGACTCCGACGCCGAAGATCAGGAACATCGGCCAGGAGGCGTCCGTTTCCCCTGCGAAGCCGACGGCATTGGTCGCCGTATGCGCCACGCCCAGGCCGGCCAAGGCCAGAGCGCCGATACCGCCCGCCACACGGCGAGAACGGACGAACCTGACGGACGGGTCATCGGTGCTGCTTGTGCTTGTCGATGAGAGCATGCCCCCAGGCTGGCGCGTTCCGCGCGACCCGACCATCGCCCGGAGGTATCGGCGCCCTCCCCCGCGTGGGTGAGATCAGCGAAGACTAGTTGCCACAGCAACTAGTCTGACGTACGATCTAGTCATGAGTCCGGAACAGTGGCCGAGTGAGTGGATGAGAAGCGCGCTGGGCGTGTGCGTGCTGCGAGCCCTCCTCGAGGGCCCGAACTACGGGTACGCCATCACCCAACGCCTGGCGACCGCGGGTTTGGGCAACATCAAAGGCGGCACCCTCTACCCCCTCCTCGGGCGCTTCGAGGAGTCCGGGTTCGTCGAAGTCGAATGGCGTCCCGGCGACGGCGGCCCCGGCCGGAAGTACTTCTCGCTGACAGATCAGGGCCGCGCACATGCCCGGTCGATGGCCGAGCTCTGGGCCGACTTCACGAAGACCACCCGCGAGCTCACCGACGGAGCGCTCGAGAAGCGCCGAGAACTGACATGACCACCGGGAACCGAAAGGCAGCACCGATGAACCTGAGCAACAGGACGGGCTTCGGCTCCGTCGACACCTACACGCGACTGGCGCCGAGTGTCGAGCGGGACTGGATCGAGCAGTTCGTGCTCGAGCAGCGTCTCCTCGGCGTTCCGGGATCGCGGATCGGGGACTCCCTCGTGGTCGTGGAGAGTCATGTGTCCGAGTCGGGCGAGAGCGCCCTTGCCGCATTCGGCGAACCCCGTGCGTACGCCGCCGAGGACGCCCCGGAGCAGCCTCAGCAGTCACCTCAACGAATCGATCGCGAATGGGGCATCGCTCTCGTTCTGGGCCTCTTCGGCATGCTGCTCACCACCTTCAGCGCGCAGGCGGCATTCGCGGGCGAATCCGCTCTTGCCGTGACCGTCGGGCACCTCGTCCTGCTCGCGATCGCCTCGGGGGCGCTCGCGCTGCTCCTCTTCGCGTCGCACGTGCCTCTGCGGATGATCGCCCAGTATCCGGTACGGAGCTGGATCGGCTGGATGGCGCTGCTCATCGTGATGGTCGGCGCACTTCTCCTGCTGCCTCAGCAGATCGGAGAGGTGAGCGTCTGGATCGCCTCGGCCATCGGCGTGGTCATCCTCGCCGCCGGTTTCCTCCTGCAGATGCGCGCCTACCTCGGCGGTCGGGTGCAGGACGATCCCATCGTCGGGCCGGGCGAGCAGCCGGAGAGCGCCAGCGCAGGCCTGGTGACCGTCTTCGTCCTCCCGCTCGCGACCGTGGTCATGATCGGCTTCTCCTGGCTGCTCCAGCAGATTCCCGGGATGTTCTGACGAGCTCCCGGCCGCACGCGGAGGGCCTCGGACTGGGTATTCTGCCCGTGCGGGGCCCTTCTTCGGCTCCGACAGCAGCTGCCTTGATCAGAACTCTGGAGACGAGCGTGACGGAGACGTACCCGATCCAAGCCGAGCTCGCATCGACACTCGGCGCAGAGCGCGCAGAGCGACTGCTGACGAAGCTCGACGACTACTCGAATCAGCCGAACGCGGTGAAAGGTGCGGCGAAGAGGCCGAGCGCCCCCGAGATCGAAGCGGCCGCGCATGCGGCGTTCGCGGCAGCGACCCCGGAGGAAGCCGACTTCGAGCTCGACTCGATCGGCATCTGGGGACTTCTGACGCTCGCCGCCCGAGCCGACGTGACGATCCTCGACCGTCTTCCCGCATCGCGGGCGGATAACCCGAAGGTGGCCTCGATCCGGCGTGCGGCCACGAAGTATCGGAAGGGTCTGACAGACGCCGAGGCCCGACAGCCTGGTGCCGACTCTGCGGAATAGACGGCGCTAGTCGAACGATTCGTAGGTGCACTCAGCGGAGTCCCCCCACCACGACTCCGCGTTCGGGCACAGACTGTACTGCCATGCTGCCTCGCCCGCGAACTTGTCCCGACGAAAGTCCGCCCAGATCTCCATGCCTCCCGCAGGCAGAGCGCGGAGCCAGGTCACGACAGGATCGCCCTCATCGGTCGGACTCGTCAGGACGAGTTCCGCGCCGCCTGCACCGATCGCATTCTCCAGGCAGGCCGTAGCGGTGGCGGGAAGCTGCTCTTCCAGGCCGAGCGTGAACTCCCCGCATGAATGCAACGGGGCGCGCTCCAGAAACCCCTGGGGCGTTGGACCAGGCGTCGGCTGGATCTGCGGAGCGGCAGTACCGGTGGTCGCCGGCTCACCGGCGTCCGCGGTGCACGACGTCGTCAGGAGAGCTATCGCTGCGAGTGCGGGTAGCACAGTGTGTCGGCCCATGATGGTTACCTCCTGCTACATGGTGTAGCAGGACCGCGGTTCGTCTCACATGCGCATCGAATCAGGTCGGGCGGCCCGCTCCGAGCGTCTCCACCTGCAGATTCCTAGTTGTTGAAGCGGAATTCAACCACGTCGCCGTCCTGCATGACGTAGTCCTTGCCCTCGAGGCGAGCCTTGCCCTTGGCGCGAGCCTCGACGACGGAGCCCGTCTCGACCAGGTCCTCGAACGACACGATCTCGGCCTTGATGAAGCCCTTCTCGAAGTCGGTGTGGATCACACCGGCCGCCTGCGGGGCCTTCGACCCCTTGGGGATCGTCCACGCGCGAGCTTCCTTCGGACCAGCCGTGAGGTAGGTCTGCAGCCCGAGGGTGTCGAAGCCGATGCGGGCGAGCTGGTCGAGCCCCGACTCGTCCTGGCCGGTCGACGCGAGCAGCTCGGCGGCGTCCTCCGGGTCGAGGTCGATGAGCTCGGACTCGATCTTCGCGTCGAGGAAGATGGCCTTGGCGGGCGCAACGAGGGCGGCGAGCTCCGCCTTGCGGGCGTCGTTCGTCAGCACGGCCTCATCGACGTTGAAGACGAAGATGACAGGCTTCGCGGTCAGGAGGCCCAACTCGCGGATCGGTGTCAGGTCGATGCCCGCGACCGACAGCAGCACGCCACGCTCCAGGGCATCCTTCGCCGCGTTCGCGGTCTCGAGAACGACGGGCTCGATCTTCTTGCCGCGGACTTCCTTCTCGTACCGGGTGATCGCCTTGTCGACGGTCTCGAGGTCGGCGAGCATGAGCTCGGCGTTGATCGTCTCCATGTCGGAGGCGGGGTTCACCGTGCCGTCGACGTGCACGACGTCGTCGTCCGAGAAGCCGCGCACGACCTGAGCGATGGCGTCGGCCTCACGGATGTTCGCGAGGAACTTGTTGCCGAGCCCCTCACCCTCACTCGCACCGCGCACGATGCCGGCGATGTCGACGAAGGACACCGCTGCGGGGAGGATCCGCTCGCTGCCGAAGATCTCCGCGAGCTTGTCGAGGCGCGGGTCGGGCAGGTTCACCACGCCGACGTTGGGCTCGATCGTCGCGAACGGATAGTTCGCCGCGAGCACGTCGTTCTTGGTGAGTGCGTTGAAGAGGGTGGACTTGCCGACGTTGGGCAGGCCGACGATGCCGATAGTGAGAGCCACGGGGCACGAGTCTACCTGGCCCCACCCCCATCGCCCTGCGGAAGGCTGGGCAGCGGCCGGAGCGCTCGCTCTGCTAGCGGAACGAGGCGCGCTCGCTCTGCTAGCGGAACGAGGCGCGCTCGCTCGCGACGCACTCCGCGGTCGTCCGAGCCTCGGTGCTGACGCATGCTCCGTCGACCAACGTCCGCTGACCGATCGGCTCGCTCAGCGTGACCGTGACCGGTATGGCGTCGTTGCCTTGGCAGTCCGCGGCTTCCAGACGATTCGGCTTCGCGTCTATGCGGACGGTCACCTGCTCGGCCTCATAGGTGATGACCGGCGAGAGCATCTCGCCGGTCACTCCGTTCGCGCAGTCGAGACGGGTGACCTGCACCTCGAAAGCCATGCTGTCCGGGGTGACGCGGCTGTCGTCGGTCAGTTGCCACGTCGCCGGTGCGCCCGTTGGCACCGGCGTATCGCTCGAGGCGACCGCCGCAGGAGACGGCTCCGACGACGGCGTCGCCGCGCACCCGCTCAGCGCGATGGCTGCGATGAAGGTGAGCCCCAGCATGGCCCGCTGTCGATCCCGCATATCGCCACCGTACTTATGCCCCGAAAGGAAGGGAAGCGCAGCACTGCTTCCGGGCGGGGAGAGGCCGCTCCTCAGTCGCGGATGGCGCGGTAGGCCCGTGTCACGTACGGAAGGTCGATGGTCGTCTCGCCGTGCAGATCGAGCTCGTCGAACAGCGCGTCGAGGTCGCCCTGGATCCGAGCCTTCTCATCGTCGGAGGCGGTAATGATGTAGCTGCGCGACGCCGCCATGCGGTGCAGCAAGTCGCGCGTGATGGGGCGGACCCACTCCCAGCGCTCCTGTTCGAGCGAGCTGAACGGTGCAGCGACGACAGGATCTCCCTCGGCGAGCATGTTCTCGGCGTGGCTGCCGTGCATGATCTCGGTCAACCGGCGCACCCATGCGACCCGATCGTCGCGGATGTTCCAGACGAGGCCCAGCACTCCCCCGCTGCGTACGACCCGACCGATCTCGGCGGATCCGGCGACGGGATCGACCCAGTGCCAGGCCTGCCCCAGGACGACGGCGTCGACGCTGGCATCCGGAAGGGGCAGCCGCTCTGCCGACCCCACGAAGGTCGGCACGCCCGGCACGGCTCCGCGCAGCGTCGCGAGCATCTCGGAATCCGGATCGATCGCGACGACCTCGGCATCAGGCGCTTCCGTCAGGACCCGCGTGAGCTTGCCCGTCCCCGCGCCGACATCGGCGATGCGGCGGGTTCCGTGCGGCATCCGCTCGAGCATCCACGCCACCGCATCGAAGGGGTATTCGGGTCGTCCGACCTCGTAGTCCGCGGCCTGTGCTCCGAACGACGTCGCCATGTCCTCAGCCATGCGGCCAGCCTACGGCGAGTCTCCCGCGTGGTCGCCGACGTCGGGGTGAGAGTGGAGACGTGCCACTGGACTTCACTGCGATCGACTTCGAGACCGCGAACTCCAGCCCCGCCTCCGCCTGTTCCGTCGGACTGGTCCGTGTGCGCGGCGGCGAGGTCGTCGCCACCACCGGATGGTTGATCCAACCGCCGCCCGGTCACGACGAGTTCCAGGAGTGGAACGTGCGGATCCACGGCATCCAGCCGGAGGATGTGCTGTCGGCGGCCACGTGGGTCGACCAGTTCGATCGACTCTGCGCCTTCGCGGGGGCCGACGTGCTCGTCGCTCACAACGCCGGCTTCGACCTGAACGTGCTGCGCCGCGCCTCGGAGGCGACAGGCCAGCCCTGCCCGCCGTACCGCTCGCTCTGCAGCCTGCAGGTCGCACGGAAGACGTATGTGCTCGACTCCTACCGCCTGCCCGTCGCCGCAGCCGCCGCCGGGTTCGAGGAGTTCGCACATCACGATGCTCTCGCCGATGCACGTGCCTGCGCGCAGATCGTGATCGATGCCGCCGCCAGGGCGGGTGCCGCCGATGTGTTCGCGCTCGCCGACGCGCTGAGCCTGCGCGTCACCGCACCCGTCACGCCTGCTCTGGAGCGCGCCGTCGCCTGAGCCGACACCCCGCTCCCGTGCGCGGCGACCTCGTAATGTCCGATGCCGGCCGCATCATGAACACATGGATGCTCTGGCTGTGGTTCTCCTCCTCGTCGCCCTCGCGGTGGGTGTCGCTGTGGGCTGGTTCCTGCACGCAGGACGTGGGGCCGCTGATCTCGCGCGCGCTCAGGCCGAGCTGGCCGCCGCGCGAGACGACCGCGACCGACAGTACGACCTCTACCGCGATGCCGTCGAGCACTCACGGAACGAGCAGCGAGCCGAGGCGCAGCGCGTGCAGCAGCAGAACGCGGTGCTGACGGCGCTGGCTCCGGTGCGGGAGAGCCTGCAGCAGATGCAGACCAAGGTCACCGCGATCGAACGCGAGCGCCACGCCCAGTTCGGCACACTGGAGGAGCAGCTGCGACGCGCGCAGGAATCCGACGAGGCGCTGCGGGCGACCACGGAGTCCCTCGCCGGAGCGCTGCGCTCGACGGCCACGCGCGGAGTGTGGGGCGAGACGCAGCTGCGCCGTGTGGTGGAAGCGGCGGGGCTCACGCGTCACATCGACTTCGACCTGCAGGCGACGATCTCCTCCGACCGGGGCCAGGGTCGGCCCGACATGGTCATCCGTCTCGCCGGCGGCAGCTCCATCGCGGTCGACGCCAAGGTGCCGCTCGACGCGTATCTCGAGGCATCGGCGCTGTCGGCGGGCGACGCCCAGGAACCGCAGCGGCGATCCCTCATGCAGAAGCACGTCAAGGCCGTCCGCGTGCACATCGATGCCCTGGCCAAGAAGGCGTACTGGGCCGGACTCGACGCGAGTCCCGAGTTCGTGATCTGCTTCCTGCCGAGCGAGTCGCTGCTCGCCGCGGCCATCGACGAAGACCCCACCCTGCTCGACTACGCGTTCAGCCGACGAGTGGCTCTCGCGTCTCCCGTGAATCTCTGGGCCGTCCTGAAGACCGTGGCTTTCACGTGGACGCAGCAGGAGGTGTCGACCGAGGCACGCACGCTGCTCACTCTCGGCACGCAGCTCTACGACCGGTTGGGCACTCTCGCCGGGCATGCCGACGATTTGCGCCGCGCCCTGGAGCGCACGGTCGACAGCTACAACCGCTTCGCCGGCTCGCTCGAGACGCGCGTGCTCGTGACGGCGCGGCAGTTCCCCGGCGTCGACGCCGCGGCTCTCGTATCCGTTCCGGCGGTGACGGAGGGCACGGGACGACGGTTCACCGCTCCCGAGCTGATCGCCGCAGACGAGCACGGGGACGAACCCGTCGCCGAAATGCCAGAAGCCACGGATCACATCGGAGCGGCATCAGTGCGTGCGGACGTGGGCGAGGTACGGATTCGCCTCGACGAGATCTAGGGCCCACCGACGCTGTGCACCGCCGTCACGCCTGCACTGCGGCCTACGGCGTAGCGCGCGGACGAACTGTCGAGCAGCGCCTCAGGCGATGCCGGGAACGCCGCTGAGCAGCAGGATCACGAGGCCGCTGGTGGCGAGGAACGCTCCGATCATCCACCAGGCGCTGACCTCATGACCCTCGTCGCGGCGGACGCGGAACAGCACGTCAGCGCGGCGAGCCGGATCGGCGACCGCCGCCGGTGGGGTGGTGACGGACGGGGTGGCTGCGACGCCCTGCTCGGCGTCGGCGCTCACTCGGAGAATCCGTCCGGTGTTCGTCGTGATGATCTTCGTCGCGGCGGCCTTCGAGCCACTCGTGTGCTGCGTTGTCATCCGTTCGCCCTCCTGTGCCTGCGGTGCCTGACGGCTCCGTCCACGGCGACAAACCCAGTGACAATTGTGACACGGCGCTCCGGAAAGCGTGGCTCACCCCGCCCCGAGCCCATACCGGCTCGATAACGATGCCGTCGTCGCCGCCGGGAGAACACGCCCTCAGCAGGGCCGGGGAATGGGGAATCAGAGCCACTTCGAGACGAGGTGCTCCGAGGCGATGCGCCGGAGGGTTCCGGAAGCACCACGGAGCACGACGCTCTCCGTGTACACATAGCCCCGCTCACGGCGGACGCCCGCCACGAGCTGGCCGTCGGTGACACCGGTCGCGACGAAGATCGTGTTGTTGCCCTGCACCAGGTCGTCGGCCTCGTAGACCCTGTCCATGTCGAGTCCGGCGTCGATCCCGCGCTGACGCTCGTCGTCGTCACGTGGCCACAGACGACCCTGGATGTGTCCGCCGAGCGCCTTGATGGCGCATGCCGTGACGATGCCCTCGGGGCTGCCGCCGACGCCGACGCACATGTCGGTGCGCGCATCATGCCGGGCGGCGTTGATCCCACCCGCGACGTCACCGTCGCTCATCAGTCGGGTGCCGGCGCCCGCATCGCGGATCTCCTGGATGAGTTGCTCATGACGCGGACGGTTCAGCACCGACACGACGATCTCGTCGACGGGCTTGTCGAGCGCACCGGCGAGCTTGCGGATGTTCTCGCCGATGGGGAGCCGGATGTCGACGACACCGACGCCTGCGGGCCCCGTGACGAGCTTGTCCATGTAGAAGACGGTGGAGGCATCCAGCATCGTGCCCCGGTCGGACACCGCGATCACGGACAGCGCGTTCTGCCGACCCGCTGCGGTGAGGGAGGTTCCGTCGATGGGATCGACTGCGATGTCGCACAGCGGTCCGCGCCCGGTGCCGACGACCTCGCCGTTGAACAGCATGGGTGCGTTGTCCTTCTCGCCCTCGCCGATCACGACGCGGCCTTGGAAGTCGACGGTGCCCAGGAACGCGCGCATCGCGTCGACGGCCGCCCCGTCGGCGGCCTCCTTCGCGCCTCGACCGATGAAGGGGACCGCGCGGATGGCCGCAGCCTCCGTCGCTCGCACCAACTCCATCGCGAGGTTACGGTCGGGACGAAGAGGGCTCAGATCCGCAGTCAGACTCACCATGCGGTCAGCCTAGCTATCGAAGCGAGCGAACAGCCCGGTTTTCCGCCTCTATCCCGCGAAGGAATCGCGATTCTTAACGCCTGGGCACGAGCGACCGTGCGAGCGGTGCGGCCGACCTTCGATACGACTCCGGTGGCCCCGATAGAGTGGCACCTGTCCCGGCTTCCCCTATCGCAGGAGTTCTCATGCCCGTCGCCACCCCGGATCAGTACGCCGAAATGCTCGACCGCGCGAAGGCCGGCGGCTTCGCGTACCCCGCATTCAACGTCTCGAGCTCGCAGACGATCAACTCCGTCCTCCAGGGGCTGACCGAGGCCGGCTCCGACGGCATCATCCAGGTCACCACGGGTGGAGCCGACTACTTCGCCGGCCACACCGTGAAGGCACGCGCCACCGGTGCACTCGCCTTCGCCCGCTTCGCCACCGAGGTCGCCAAGAACTACCCGGTCACCGTTGCGCTGCACACGGACCACTGCCCGAAGGACGCCCTCGCCGGCTTCGTCGAGCCGCTGATCGCAGCATCCGAGGACGAGGTCAAGGCCGGTCGCAACCCGATCTTCCAGTCCCACATGTGGGACGGTTCGGCCGTTCCCCTCGCGGAGAACATCGAGATCGCGAAGGACCTGCTCCCCCGCATGAAGAACATCAACGCCATCCTCGAGGTCGAGATCGGCGTCGTCGGTGGCGAAGAGGACGGCGTGCAGCACGAGGGCTCGAACGACGCCCTCTACACGACGTTCGCCGACGTCGACCAGGCTGTGCAGGCCCTCGGTCTGGGCGAGCAGGGTCGCTACATCGCCGCCCTCACCTTCGGCAACGTGCACGGCGTGTACAAGCCGGGCGGCGTCAAACTGCGCCCGGAACTCCTCGGCGAGATCCAGGCCGA
This sequence comes from Microbacterium sp. B19(2022), assembly GCF_012030385.1. NCBI lineage: Bacteria > Bacillati > Actinomycetota > Actinomycetes > Micrococcales > Microbacteriaceae > Microbacterium > Microbacterium sp. B19(2022). The sequence continues at coordinate 63,441 of NZ_JAAUVO010000008.1, read as the reverse complement.
GGTCGCGGCGAAGTACAACACGGGCGCCAAGCCGCTCGATCTGGTCTTCCACGGCGGCTCCGGCTCGACCGATGAGGAGATCGCCCTCGCGGTCGCGAACGGTGTCATCAAGATGAACATCGACACCGACACGCAGTACGCCTACACGCGCGCGATCGCCGACTACATGTTCAAGAACTACGACGGCGTGCTGAAGGTCGACGGCGAGGTCGGCAACAAGAAGCAGTACGACCCCCGCGCCTGGGGCAAGATCGCCGAGTCGGCGATGGCCGCCCGCGTGGTCGAGTCGACCCGTCAGCTCGGCTCGTACGGCCAGTCGAAGAGCTGATCCGTCACGACTTCGATGAGAGATGCCCCAGCCGGTCGGCTGGGGCATCTCTCATTTCGCAGCGTGGCGCGGTCGGCCAGCCGGGCAGCCGTCAGCCTCGGCCGCGGTGGATCCGGACGATCGAGATCGCTGCATCGATCAACGCATCGATCACGAGCAGCAACCCGAGGGTCCTGCCCGCTCCCCGCACGCGAGACGTTACCCACGCTCCCGCGGCGAACTCCCCGAACGACAGGGCGAGGCCGACCACGGGACGGCGGCGGAGAGCCTCGCCGAGCGGGCGTTCCCGACGGGTGAGAGGCGTGAACTCCCCGACCCCGGCGATCGCCGTCTCCCGCACCGCGGTCCACCACCCCACCGGCAGGAACCGCCGTTGCGGCCGTGCGGTCGCCCCGCCGAACGCGGCGTCGATCAAGTCCGGCGCGACGCCGAAGGCGGCCAGGAAGGCTCGCTCGCGGGACTCGGCACCGATCACACCACCCAATGCCTCGGGAATCAGTGCGCGGTGGGCGGCATCCACGTCGAGCCTGACGGCGGCGGCCAGCTCCAGGAGCTCATCGCGGCTCCCGTCACCCTCGGTGAGCAGTCGACGGTAGATCTCCGCAGTCTCGGGAACACGGATGGCGTCGATGTCGAGCACGGGTAGGGTGTCGCGTTCCGCATCCGTCCAGAACGGCACCGGACCGCCGTTGCCCGCGGTCACCTCGAACCACACGTCGGCGTCCGCGCGATTCAGCTCGATCACGGGCACCTCTGCCCTGGAGGTCGACCAATCACCGGTCGGCTCCGAGGTCTCGAACTGCTGAAGCGACCAGTCGCCGGACTCCCGGTGATCGACGGGCATTCTGCGCGCCGTCGCCAGGATCCTCGCGATGCCGGGGCCGCGGTGCGAGAACGCGGAGACCCTCACCGCCGAAGCCGCGAACAGTGCGGAATCGATCGCGGCATCCTCCGACTCGTCGGCGCCCACCTCGGCCGAATCGTCGATGAGCTCGTCGACCAGTTCCTCCACCGGATCGAAGCCGAACGCCTCGTCCTCATCCACGTCCACGTCCACGTCCACGTCCAGCCAGAGCGTCAGGCCCTCCGCCTCGAAGGCTGACTTCAGCTCGCTCGTCGACAGGGTCGACTCGACCGTGTCCTCCTCGCTGAGCGTCAGGACGTGGCCGTCGTCCGTCACCGGGATCGCGAGTACGGCCTCCTCCCGGTCATCCCACGCGGCTGTCGCATCGCGCATACCGGCGGGAACACGCAACAGGGAGAGGATGTCTCGGGCCGCTGGCCGAGGGTCGGAGCCGTCGCCACGATCCACGGAGGCGTAGGAGAGCTGGATGCCGAAGCTGTTCTGAAGCATCCTTCGACAGTACGTGCTCCCGCGGCTACTGCCCGACGGTCGCGAGGTAGGCCACGAACGCCGGGTCGTTCATCATCGGCACCGAGATGCAGATCGTCACGACGATCATCGTCGCCAGCGCACCCGCGATCGGCACCCACCAGCTGATCCGTCGACGCCGCAGACGTCGGATCGACAGCGCCGCCGTGATCGACCATCCGACGGCGAGCACGATGGCCGCGATCGTCCCCCAGATCCGCCCCTGGGCGAAGTTCGTGAACTCCCCCTCGATGCCGAGGATCTTCATCGTCTCGTTCATCACGGTGGGCAGATCGAGATACGACAACCCGGTGATGATGATGTTCACCAGGCCGTAGGCAAGCAGCGCGATGGTCACGAAGCGGTCGACCGGGTGCGGACGTGCCGCCGGGGCGCTCGCGCTCGGATCGGGCACCGTCGGGCCTGCGGCCGGCGGTGCCGGCGGGGCGACGACGACCTCGTCGAGGGGCGGCAAGCCGGCGGCTCGCCGCTGCTCCTCGGGCGTGGCGAGTTCGCCGTACTGCGGGCGCTGATCGGTCATCCCGCCATGCTAACCGTCCCGACCCTGGGCGATTCACAGCGAGGGCGCGTGAAAACGATAGCGGCCCCGGAGAAGTGGGGACTTCGCGGGGCCGCGGACGTGAAGCGCTGGGGACGCTTCTCATCCAATTTGATCACCGGCGCTGGGGACGCCTGTGGTGATCAGTAGCGCTGATGCATGCCGCTACTCACCTGATCATAGGAAAACGTGTGCCCGAGCACCAGGGGTCAGACTTCAGATAGTGAACTCCGCGCCGTCGGAACCCGCGTCGAGGTTGTCGGCGCCGAGTTGCAGCGAGAGCCGTCTGGCCGTTCGCTGCAGCGTCGCCACCAGCTCGCTGTCCACCACTGCGCGGTCGGCCGGCAACGAGATCGCGAGCGACGCGGTGACGCCGGGGGCGATGACCGGCACCGCCACACAGGTCGCGCCGATCACATACTCCTCATGATCCACCGCCCACCCGGGCGAGTGCTCCAGCTGGGTCAGCAGTGTCGTGCGGTCGCTGATCGTGCGCGGCGTGAGCTCCTCCAGGCGATGTCGGGAGAGGTAGTCCAGTCGCTCATCATCGGGCAGGTCCGCCAGGATCTGCTTCCCCAAAGCCGTCGCGTGCGCGCTCGACTGCAGTCCGACCCACAGCTCCACCCTCGGGTTGCGCACCGCGTCGACGATGTCGACCAGGTGCATCTCTCCATCAGCGAACCGGGAGAGGTACGCGGTCGCCCCCACATCCTCCGTCACGTCCCGGAGGGCGGCTCGGACTCGAGCCAGGAAGACGCCCCGCGAGTCGATCTGCTGCTGGAACGAGGGGAACCGGGTCCCGAGCACCAATCCGTCGGGTTCGGAGCTCAGATACCCCTCATGGACGAGGGTGCGCACGAGATTGTATGTCGTGCCCGGCGTCAATCCCGTGATCGCCGCCAGCATCTTGGTCGGAAGCGGCCGAGGTGAATTGGCGACGATGTCGACCAGCCGCAGCGCGCGCTGTACCGACCCGATGAGGGTCGGCTCCGCTTCCGCGGCGCTCAACGCTACGCGCCTCCTCCAGTGGCGCGACCGCCGAGTGCACGATCGTCACGCTGACCGGAAGCATCGTGTCGAAGCTCCTTGGGCAGGGAGAACATGAGGTCCTCCTCTGCGGTCTTGACCTCTTCGACATCACGGTACCCGGCGTCGCCGATCGCATCCAGTACCTCGCGCACCAGTACCTCGGGCACGGATGCACCACTCGTGACGCCGACGGTCTCGACGCCGTCGAGCCACTCCTGCTGGATCTCCTCCGCGTAGTCGACGCGGTAGGCGGCCTTCGCGCCGTACTCGAGCGCGACCTCGACGAGGCGCACGCTGTTGGAGGAGTTCGACGAGCCGACGACGATCACGAGGTCGGCACCGGCCGCGACCTTCTTGATCGCGACCTGGCGGTTCTGCGTGGCGTAGCAGATGTCATCGGACGGCGGGTTGTGCAGCTCGGGGAAGCGCGTGCGCAGCCGGTTCACCGTCTCCATCGTCTCGTCGACCGAGAGAGTGGTCTGCGAGAGCCAGACGACCTTGTTGGGGTCCTTCACGACGACGGTGTCTGCCTCTTCCGGGGAGTTCACGACCGTGACGTGCTCCGGGGCCTCGCCTGCCGTCCCCTCGACCTCTTCATGACCCTCGTGACCGATGAGCAGGATCTCGAAGTCGTCGCGGGCGAATCGCACGGCCTCGCGGTGAACCTTGGTGACCAGAGGGCAGGTCGCATCGATCGCGTGCAGTCCACGATCCGATGCGGCGTTGACGACCGCCGGGGAGACGCCGTGCGCACTGAAGACGACGTGCGCGCCCTCGGGGACCTCGTCGACCTCTTCGACGAAGATCGCGCCCTTCTCCTCGAGCTCGGTCACGACATGGATGTTGTGCACGATCTGCTTGCGCACATAGACCGGGGCGCCGTAGCGTTCGAGCGCCTTCTCGACGGCGACGACGGCGCGGTCGACGCCGGCGCAGTAGCCGCGCGGCGCGGCGAGCAGGACCCGCTTGCGTCCGGCCACCGGGTTATCCTGAAGCCGTCCGGCCGCCGCACGAACACGTGGGAGACGGGGGACGGGGAGATGCACGGCAGTCGAAGTCACCCTTGGATTCTACCGCCGCGCGGCTGTGCGGGGCCGGAGAGACCAGGGTCAGGAACGGGAGCGGATGACAGTCTTCGAAGCGACGACGGGCCAGGGTGAGACGCCGCCCGCCGATTCGGTCGCCCCTCGCGATTCCACAGCCGATGCCCCCACCTCGGTCACGAGGCTCAACGCGACGATCCGCGACTTCATCGCCCGCTGGAACACGGTCTGGGTCGAAGGTGAGATCACGTCCTGGAACGTGCGCGCCGGCAACGTCTTCGCACGGCTGAAGGACACCCGCTCGGACGCGCAGATCTCGATCCGCGTGTGGTCGAGTGTGCGCGGACGCATCCCGTCCGACATCGGCATCGGCGATCACGTCGTCGTCGCGGTGAAGGCCGACTACTTCGTCAAAGCCGGAGACTTCAGCTTCGCGGTCTCCGCGATGAAGCACGTGGGGCTCGGCGATCAGCTCGAGCGTCTCGAGAAGCTCCGTGTGCAGCTGCGTCAGGAGGGTCTGTTCGACCCGGCCCGGAAGAAGCGCCTGCCGTTCCTCCCGCACGTCATCGGGCTGATCACCGGCGAGCGCTCGGACGCCGAGAAGGACGTGCACCGCAACGCCGAGCTGCGCTGGCCGCAGGTGCGCTTCCGCACCGAGTACGCCGCCGTGCAGGGTGATCGCTGTGTGCCCGACACCCTGGCGGCCCTCGCGAAATTGGACGCGGACCCCGAGGTCGACGTCATCATCATCGCCCGCGGCGGCGGTGACCCGCAGACGCTCCTCGGCTTCAGCGATGAGCGTCTCGTGCGGGCGGTTTCCGCGGCGACCACTCCCGTCGTCAGCGCGATCGGACATGAGAACGACCACCCCCTCCTCGACGATGTCGCCGACCTCCGCGCGTCCACCCCGACGGATGCGGCGAAGCGCGTGGTACCCGACGTCGGAGAGCAGCGAGCTCTGATCGCGCAGCTGAGATCCCGCGCGACGTCGCGCCTCACGCAGCGCCTCACGCACGACATCGCACAGCTTGAGCAGCTCCGCTCCCGCCCGGTCCTGCGCTCCCCCGCGCCGATCATCGACGCGCGCGCGCAGGAGCTGTGGCTCCTGCTGTCGCGTGGTCGTGACAGTCTCACCCGGCAGCTCGACCTCGCCGGACGTCGCACCAGCGAGCTGCGCGCCTCCCTGCGGGCGCTCTCCCCCGCGGCGACCCTGGCTCGCGGCTATGCGATCGCGCACCTCGAGGGCGGCGTGATCCTTCGCGATGCGGCGGATGCGCCGGCAGGCAGCGCCCTGACGATCACGGTCGATCGTGGATCGGTGGCTGCCCGCTCGGAGGGCGAGATCCCTGAGAACGACTGAGCCGGGCCGACACGACGCACGACGTAGGATGGAGGGGTGAGCGCCCTGAACGACATCCCCGTGGAGACGCTGTCGTTCGAGGCAGCCCGTGACGAGCTCGTGAAGGTCGTCGCCGAGCTCGAACAGGGCTCTCCGACCCTCGAGCACTCGCTCGCCCTCTGGGAGCGCGGCGAGGCGCTGGCCGCTCGCTGCGAGGAGTGGCTGCTCGGCGCGAAACGCCGTCTGGATGCCGCTCGCGCAGCCGCGTCGGACGACGAGACTCCTGGCGGAGACGCATGAGCAAGCAGCCTCCGATCATCGCCGAGCTCGGACGCCCCGAGACGCCGGACGAGACCGCCGCCCGCAAGGCGGCGTCGAGCAAGGCCTATCGATCCAGCCAGACCTTCCGCAATCTCATCGCGGCGCTGCTGGTCACCGTGGCCGTCGTCGCCGTCATCATCTTCGCCGTGCCCCGGGGCGAGCCTGTCGAGCGCAAGCCGCTCGACGTCGCGTCCGTGGCCGAAGGCGTGGAGTCCTCGATGCAGCGCCCCGTCCTTATCCCCGAGCTCGGCACCTTCTGGCGCGCGAACAAAGCGGAGATGCAGGGCGGCGCCACGGTCGTCTGGGAAGTGACGCTCGCCCCGAAATCCGACACCGAGCGCGGCTTCATCAAGGTCGCGCAGGCCTTCGACGCCGACGCGTCCTGGGCCCCGCAGCGTCTGAGCGGCATCGCTCCCACGGACACGGTGCGCATCGGCGGACTCGACTGGGACGTCTACAAGCCCGGTAGCGCCGAGTCCAACGCGAACGTCACCTACGCCATCGGCACTCAGGCGGGCGACGACTACATCCTGCTCTACGGCGCGCGCTCCGCAGACTCCACCGCGGAGCTCGCAGAATCCCTCATCCCGCAGATCCGCGACATCTCGGAGGCCTCATGACGCACCCCCTGACCCCGGCCGCAGCCTGGCAGCAGATGCAGGATGGCAACCGCCGTTTCGTCGCGGACGAGCCGCGTCACCCGAACCAGGATGTGCTCCGCCGCAAAGACCTGGCGGCGGCGCAGCACCCCGTCGCCACGTTGTTCGGCTGCTCCGACTCCCGTCTCGCCGCTGAGATCATCTTCGACCTCGGCCTCGGCGACCTGTTCGTCGTACGCAACGCCGGCCAGGTCATCGGTGAATCGATCGTCGCGAGCCTCGAGTACGCGGTCGCGGTGCTCGAAGTGCCTCTGATCGTGGTCCTCGCGCACGACTCCTGCGGCGCGGTTCGCGCAGCGATCGACGGCACCGCGATCGACGCCGCGCCCCTGCCGCCGCACATCTGGAAGCTGATCGCCCCGATCGTTCCCGCGGCCCGGAAGGTCCTGGCAGAGAACGGCGGCGGCACCGTCGCCGACATCGACTCGGAGCTCGTCGGCATCGAGCACCTGCGCAACACCGTGCGCGACCTGCTGCAGTCGTCCGAGATCATCAGCAACGCCGTCACCGAAGGCCGTCTCGGCATCGTCGGCGCCAACTACCGTCTGGCCGAAGGCGTGGCAGTGCCCGTCATCACGGTCGGGCTCGACACCGACGTCACCAAGGGGATCGACCCCGCAACCAAGGAGGGTTCGGAATGACCGATAACGAGTACCGCATCGAGCACGACACCATGGGTGAGGTGCGGGTGCCCGTGAATGCCCTCTACGGGGCGCAGACGCAGCGCGCCGTCGAGAACTTCCCGATCTCGGGCAAGGGTCTCGAATCCACGCAGATCGCCGCGCTCGCGCGGATCAAGAAGGCTGCGGCGCTCGCCAACAAGGAGCTCGGCACGCTCGACGGAGCCATCGCCGACGCGATCGCGCAGGCCGCCGATCAGGTGGCCTCCGGCGCGCACGATGGCGAGTTCCCGGTCGACACCTATCAGACCGGTTCCGGCACGTCGTCGAACATGAACATGAACGAGGTGCTCGCGACCCTCGCGACCGGCATCCTCGGCTCGACCGTGCACCCGAACGACCACGTGAACGCCTCGCAGTCGTCGAACGACGTGTTCCCGACGTCGGTGCACATCGCCGTGACGCAGGCCCTCATCGACACCCTCATCCCCGCGCTCGACCACCTCGCGGTCGCCCTCGAGGCGAAGGCGGAGCTCTGGAAGGATGCGGTCAAGTCCGGCCGCACGCACCTCATGGATGCCACGCCCGTGACCCTCGGCCAGGAGTTCGGCGGCTACGCCCGACAGGTCCGCCTCGGCATCGAGCGCGTGCAGTCCGCTCTCCCCCGCGTCGCCGAGGTCCCCCTGGGCGGCACCGCGGTGGGCACCGGTATCAACACGCCCCTCGGCTTCCCGCAGAAGGTCATCGCGCTGCTCGCGGCCGAGACCGAGCTGCCCATCACCGAGGCCAAGGATCACTTCGAGGCGCAGGCCAACCGCGACGGCCTGGTCGAGGCATCCGGCGCTCTGCGGACGATCGCCGTCTCGCTCACCAAGATCAACAACGACCTGCGGTGGATGGGCTCCGGCCCCAACACGGGCCTCGGAGAACTGCACATCCCCGACCTCCAGCCCGGCTCCTCGATCATGCCCGGCAAGGTCAACCCGGTGGTCCCCGAGGCCGTGCTGATGGTGTGCGCGCGGGTGATCGGCAACGATGCGACGGTCGCGTGGGCCGGAGCATCCGGTTCGTTCGAGCTCAACGTCGCGATCCCGGTGATGGGCACGGCCGTGCTCGAGTCGATCCGTCTGCTGTCGAACGCTTCGCGCGTACTCGCCGACAAGACGATCGACGGTCTGCAGGCGAACGTCGAGCGGGCGGCGGCTTTCGCGGGTATGAGTCCGTCGATCGTCACTCCGCTCAACAAGCTCATCGGCTACGAAGCTGCGGCGAAGATCGCCAAGCACTCGGTCGCCAAGGGCATCACCGTGCGCGACGCCGTGATCGACCTCGGCTATGTCGAGCGCGGCGACCTCACCCTCGAGCAGCTCGACGAGAAGCTCGACCTGCTCTCGATGACCCACCCGGGCTGACCCGCACGAAACGACGGATGCCGCGAGGACTCGTTCCTCGCGGCATCCGTCGTTTCCGGTCGTCAGCTGAGCTCTCCGCCCTCCAGGAGCTCGGTGACGAGGGCGGCGATGGCCGAGCGCTCGGAGCGCGTCAGGGTGACATGCCCGAAGAGCTCGTGCCCCTTCAGCGTCTCGATCACGCTGGCGATCCCGTCGTGCCGGCCGACGCGGAGGTTGTCCCGCTGACCGACGTCGTGGGTGAGGATGACCCGCGAGTTCTGTCCCATGCGGCTCAGCACCGTGAGCAGCACGTTCCGTTCCAGCGATTGCGCCTCATCGACGATCACGAAGGCATCGTGCAGGGAGCGTCCACGGATGTGGGTGAGCGGCAGCACCTCGAGCAGTCCGCGCTCGACGACCTCTTCGATGACGTTGCCGGAGACGACCGAGCCGAGCGTGTCGAACACCGCCTGCCCCCAGGGGCCCATCTTCTCGCCCTGGTCGCCGGGCAGGTAGCCGAGCTCCTGGCCGCCGACCGCGAACAGCGGCCGGAACACGATGATCTTCTTCTGCTGCTGGCGCTCCAACACGGCCTCGAGCCCGGCGCACAGTGCGAGCGCCGACTTGCCGGTTCCCGCACGACCGCCGAGGGAGACGATGCCGACCTCCTGGTCGAGCAGCAGGTCGATCGCGATCCGCTGCTCCGCCGAACGGCCGTGCATGCCGAAGATGTCGCGGTCGCCGCGCACCAGGCGGAACTCGCCATCACCCGTGACGCGCCCGAGAGCGGAGCCGCGCTCGGAGTGGATGATCAGCCCGGTGTTCACCGGGATCCCCCGAGCCTGGTCGCTGATGCCGACTTCGCTCTCGTACAGGTCGCTGATGTCGTCGCCGGAGAGGTCGAGCGTCGCGATGCCGGTCCATCCGGAGTCCACCGCCTGCTCGGCGAGGTACTCCTCTGCCCGGAGTCCCAGCGATGCGGCCTTCACGCGCATCGGCAGGTCCTTCGAGACGATCGTGACGTCCTGGCCGTCTTGCGCGAGATGCATCGCGACCGAGAGGATGCGGGTGTCGTTGTCGCTGAGACGGATGCCGGCCGGGAGCACCGAGGAGTCGGTGTTGGCGAGCTCGACGCGGAGCGTGCCGCCCTCCCCGACCTCGACCGGAAAGTCCAGGCGTCCGTGTTCGATGCGCAGGTCGTCGAGGTGCCGCAGCGCCTGGCGTGCGAAGTATCCGATCTCCGGGTCGTGACGCTTGCCCTCCAGCTCCGTGATCACGACCACCGGGACGACGACCGAGTGCTCTGCGAAACGGAAGAACGCCTGCGGATCGCTCAGCAGAACGGAGGTGTCGAGCACGTAGGTGCGCAGATCCTGATCCGGATCGGCGGACGATGATGCCCGGCTTGACGTCTTACGGGTGGACTGCTGCGCGGTGCTGGTGGCCTGCTGCGCTGTACGTGTGGTCACGACCCACTCCCGACCCGGGGAATCCCGGCTATTCGAACGAGTCGACCAGGGGGTCACGAGCCGCGAACCTGAGGCCGACCCGAACGGGCGCCTTGCCCGATGCCTAGAACGTACGACCGCCCAGGGGATTAACCCGGGCTAGACACGCCAGGGATTCGTTACGCGCTGATGAACGTCTCGTTGCCGAACGCGTGCAGCGTCTCGTCGAGCAGTTCAAGGGTGGCCGCGTCTGTGCCCGCGTGCGGGGCGATGCGCACCGAGGATCCGCGCGCCGTCACCACGATTCCTGCATTCGCCAGCGCCGCCGCGAGCCGGGCGGGCTCTTCCGGCGCCAGCGCGACGATGCCGGCACGCTGCGAGCGCTCGCGCGGCGAACTCACCTCGATCCCATGGCGGTCGGCGATCTCGATGACACGGTCGACGTTGTCGGCGAGCCGCTCCTCGATGGCGGCGACTCCGGCGTCGCGCATGTCGCGCACACCGATCGCGAGTCGTCCCGCAGCGAGGGTGTCCGGCTGACTGACCGTATACGCCCTGGCGGATGCCGCCGGAGCCGGCAGCTCGTCGACGAACAGGTCGGTCGCCGTGGTCCCGGTGATCCCGGAGAGCACGGGGACGATCCGCTCCCGTGCTCGCGGCGCGAACCAGGCGAAGGCGCTGCCCCTGCCCGCACGCAGCCACTTGTAGCCGTGTCCGACCACCACGTCGGCGGCCGTGTAGTCGACGTCGATCACGCCGAACGACTGCACCGCGTCGACGATGAGCAGGCGGTCGGGACCGATCACGTCACGCAGTGCGGCGAGGTCGACACGGTACCCGGTGCGGAAGTCGACGTGACTCACCGCCAATGCGACGATCTCGTCGTCGAGAGCCTCGGCGACCGCATCCGGCGTCACGCGTCCGTCGTCGGGCGTGATCCACCGGGGCGTGACCGCGCGGTCCGATGCGGTCGCGGCCCGCTCGAGCGTCAGGCTGACGCTGGGGAACTCCGCCGTGCTCGCGATGACCGCCCCGGAGATGCCGTACAGCGCGTGCATCAGTCCCTGCGTCGACGAGGGCTGCAGGGTGACGTCGGCAGCGTCGCCGCCGAGCATCTCCGCGACGAGCTCTTGCGCCTGACCGACGCGCTCGGCGACCAGCGACAGGGAGGAGGGGCGTCCGCTTCCCAGGAGGTCGGCGTCGGCGAAGACCTCTTCGCGCACCGAGGGAGACAGCGGGCCGAAAGCCGCCCAGTTCAGGTAGCCGGACTCGTTGTCGAACGTGTCGACATAGTCCTGGAAAGTGCTCACTGCGTCATTGTGACACGGTGCCGGTCGCACCGCCTCCGGTCAGCGGCCGAACCGGCGTTCGCGATCCGTGTAGTCGCGGATCGCGCGGAGGAAGTCGACCTGTCGCAGATCCGGCCCGAGGGCCTCGACGAAATAGAACTCGCTGTGCGCGCTCTGCCAGAGCAGGAAGTCGCTGAGTCGCTGCTCACCGCTCGTGCGGATGACGAGATCGGGATCCGGTTGTCCCCCGGTGTACAGGTGCTCGCCGATCATCTCCGGAGTGAGGTGGGCGGCGAGGTCCTCCAGCGTGCCGCCCGAAGCTTCGTGCTTGGTGATGATGCTGCGAACCGCGTCGACGATCTCGTTGCGACCGCCGTAGCCGACGGCGAGATTCACGTGGAGTCCGCTGTGGTCCTTGGTGCGCGCCTCGGCGTCGGCGAGCACTCTGGCGAGTTCGGGCGGAAGGATGTCGGAGCGTCCGACGTGCTTGACGCGCCAGTTGCCCTCCTGGGACAGCGCCTCTGCCAGCTCGGCGATGATCTCGATGAGGTCGGCGAGCTCCGCGGAGTCCCTCTTTCGCAGGTTGTCGCTGGAGAGCAGATACAGCGACACGACGCGCACGCCGAGTTCGTCGCACCAGCCGAGGAACTCACGCATCTTCGCAGCCCCGGCCCGGTGGCCTTCTGCCGCACTGTCGAATCCGAGCTGGCGCGCCCATCGCCTGTTGCCGTCGATCATCATCGCGACGTGATGTGGGACGGAAGCGGGATCGAGGTGGCGACGCAGCCGACTGGTGTAGAGCCGATACAGCGGCCCTCGCACCGGATTCTCGCGTGATATCACCTCCCTACGCTACCGTGCCAGGGCTTTCGCCACGGTGTGCGGATGCTGAGGATCATGTGCTCGTCGAGGTATGCGCATCGGCTTAGAGTGAGCACGTGAGCACTCCCGAACAGTCCGGTCCCGATGTCCCCGAGCTCCCGCTGCACGCCGCCGGCGAAGTCGATGCCGCGGTGGAGATCCGGCCCACATGGCGAGGATGGATCCACGCGGGCACCTTCCCCGTGGCGGTGGTCGCCGGCGCGATCCTGATCCTCGTGGCCGATGGGGCCGCAGCGAAATGGGCCTCCGCCGTGTTCATGGTCACCTCGATGCTGCTGTTCGGCAACTCGGCGCTGTACCACCGGTTCGATTGGAAGCCGAAGGTGAAGGTACTCCTGAAGCGGATCGATCACGCGAACATCCTGCTGCTGATCGCCGGTACCTACACGCCGCTGGCGGTGCTCGCGCTGCCGCCTGAGCAGGGCGTGCTGCTCCTCTGCCTCGTCTGGGGTGGGACCGCCATCGGAATCCTGTTCCGAGTCTTCTGGATCAACGCGCCGCGCTGGCTCTACGTCGCCCTGTACCTGCTGCTCGGCTGGGCGGCCGTGATGTACATCGGCGACCTTCTCGCGGCGAACGTCGCGATGATGGTGCTCGTCATCGTCGGCGGGCTCCTGTACACGGGCGGCGCGGTCGTCTACGCGCTCAAGAAGCCGAATCCCTGGCCCGGCCACTTCGGCTTCCACGAGATCTTCCACGTGTGCACCGTGCTCGCGTTCCTGTGCCATTGGACCGCGTGCCTGCTCATCGCCCTCGCACCGCTGTCGCCCTCGCTCGGCGCTCCGTAGTCACCCGTCGGCCTGGGCTCGCTCGGGCGCTCCGGCGCCCTGGGGCACTCAGCGTGCCGGCGGTTCTTCGCCCTCGTCGCGGGCGCCGGCGCCGTCGATCTCGGTCGATCCCGTCGTGCTCGTGTCGCCTTGGGCTCCGAAGGCGGCGCGTGCGGCTTCCTCGGCGTCGAGTTCCTCGCGCACCTCGTCGCGGTACCGGACGCGGCGGATCCGACGATTCATGTCCCAGATGAGCAGGATCACGGCGATCACGATCACCACGATCACGGCGAAACCGATGAACCCGGGGGTGACGGCCTCCGGCTTCACCGTCATGGACGGTGTCGGCATCGGGGTCTCGGTCAGAGCGAGCATGAATCGGCCTTTCGTACGCAGGTCGCATAACCTGGTACTACCAGCCTAACGACCGGGAAGACCCACCTGTGACGACCGCACAAGAGCTCGACGAACGCTATGGACGAACCCGACGGCGGCGGTGGCCGTGGATCGTCGGCGGCGGCCTCGCGCTGCTCGTGGTCGGTGCGTTCAGCTGGATGACCGTCGCGCAGTCCATGGCCTCCGTCGACGCCGACGATCTGGGCTTCACGCTCGTCGACGAGTACTCGGTAGAAGTGAGCTTCCAGGTCACCGGCGTGCAGGGCCGGGACGTCGTCTGCGCCCTCGAAGCCCTCGATGAGGAGTTCGGCGTGGTCGGCTGGAAGATCGTCGAGATCCCCGCCGGGGACAGTCACTCACAGGCGAAGTCGGTCACCATCCCGACGGTCGCCGAGGCCACGACAGGTTTGGTGAACACCTGCTGGGTCGCCTAGACTCGTGGCAGACATACGACGCCCCGGCACGAGCCGGGGCGTCTTGGCATATCCCCCGCAGCATGCCGGAGGGATCCCGAAAGAAGGAGCTTCGCCATGTCCACCGATGCTCAGGTTCCCTTCCTCACGCAGGAGGCTTACGACCGGCTCGTCGCCGAGCTGGAGCACCTGTCGACCGTGGGTCGCGATGAGATCGCCAAGCGCATCGAGGCGGCCCGCGAAGAAGGCGACCTCAAGGAGAACGGCGGATACCACGCCGCGAAGGATGAGCAGGGCAAGCAGGAGGCCCGCATCCGTACCCTCGAAGCTCTGCTGAAGACCGCCAAGGTCGGCGAAGCTCCCGCCAGCCGCGGGATCGTCGAGCCCGGCACCGTCGTCACCGCGCTCGTCGCCGGCGGTGAAGAGGTCTTCCTCCTCGGCAGCCGGGAGATCGCCGTCGGCAGCGACCTCGACGTCTACAGCGAGGCCAGCCCGCTCGGTCAGGCCATCCTCGGCCTCAAGGTCGGCGAGAAGTCGGCCTACGAAGCGCCCAACGGGCGTTCCATCAGCGTCGAGATCGTGAACGTCGAGACCTACGCGGGCTGACTTCCTACGCAAGAAGCGCCCCCGCATCCTCTCGGACGCGGGGGCGCTTCTGCGTGAGCGACCGTGTACCTAGTCGGCGACGATGATGGGCTCGAACCCGGCGCGGCGCAGAGTGTCGAGAGTGTGCTCCGAATGCTCCGGGCCGCGCGTCTCGACGCTGAGCTCGAGGATGACCTCGCTGATCTGCAGTCCGTGACCGTGCCTGGTGTGGATCGCCTCGATGACGTTCGCGCCCGCCCCGGCGATGAGGTCGGAGACACGGGCTAGTTGACCGGGGCGGTCCGGCAGCGGAACCCGGATCGTGAGGTACCGGCCCGATGCGGCGAGCCCGTGGGACACGACCCGCTGCAGGAGGAGCGGATCGATGTTGCCGCCCGAGAGCACAGCCATGGTCGTGCCGGTACCGGAGACCTTGCCGGCCATGATCGCGGCGACACCGGCCGCACCGGCCGGCTCGACCACGACCTTCGCCTGCTCCAGCAGGATCAGGATCGCCCGAGCGAGGTCGTCGTCGGAGACGGTGACGACCTCGTCGACGAGATCCTTGATGATGTCGAACGGAATGGCGCCGGGGCGTGCGACCAGGATTCCATCGGCGATGGTCGGTCGAGTGACGATGTCGACGGGCTCCCCCGCAGCGAGAGACGGGGGCACGGCGGCGGCGTTCTCGGCCTGCACGCCGACGATGCGAACGGTGCGCCCCAGCTCCGCGGCGCGCGCCTTCACGGCCGCAGCGACACCGGCGATCAGGCCACCACCGCCGATACCGAGCACCACGGTGTCGACGTCCGGGGCGTCTTCGAGCAGTTCGAGTCCGAGCGTCCCCTGCCCGATCACGATGTCGCGGTGGTCGAACGGATGGATCAGCACGGCACCGGTGCGCTCGGAGAACTCCGCCGCCAGACGCAGCGAGGTCGCCACGGTCTCGCCCTCCAGCACGACCTCTGCACCGTACCCGCGCGTGGCGAGAAGCTTGGGAACCGGAACGCCCAGCGGCATGAAGATGGTCGCGGGAATGCCGAGCGCCTGCGCCGCGAGCGCGACGCCCTGAGCGTGGTTGCCCGCGGATGCCGCGACGACGCCGCGCGAGCGCTCTTCAGCGCTCAGGCGTGACAACCGATACGCCGCACCGCGGATCTTGAAGGAACCCGTGCGCTGAAGATTCTCCATCTTCAGCAGGACGGGGCCTCCGTGAATGTCGGAGAGGGCTCGCGACGGCAGCGTCGGCGTGTGCGAGATCACCTCAGCCAGACTCTGAGCTGCTTGTTCGAACTCGGTCAGGCTGGGGACTGCACTCATCGATTCCTCCGTCTCCGCTCGCGCGGTACTGTGCTCCAGATAAGGTCTCCGCTCGGACCGACGCCGGTGCGCCAGGAACCCGAACTGATGGTCACGGCCGCGACGTTGACGAAGGCCGCCAGTGGAACGGCGAAGAGCGCTCCGGGGATGCCGGCGATCATCGCGCCACCCGCCACGACGAGCACGACCGCGAGCGGGTGCACCTTCACCGCAGAGCCCATCATGATCGGCTGCAGGATGTGGCCCTCGATCTGCTGGACAGCCAGCACGACCACGAGCATCCACAGTGCGATCCACGGCCCGTTGTAGACGAGTGCGAGGAACACGGCGACAGCGCCGGTCGCGACCGCACCCACGATCGGGATGAAGGAGCCGAGGAACACCAGCACGGCGACCGGAAGCGCGAGCGGCACCTGCAGCAGGAAGGCCCCGAGGCCGATGCCGATCGCGTCGATGGTGGCCACGAACAACTGAGTGCGGGCGTAGTTCACGATCGTCGCCCAGCCGTTTCGCGCAGCCCCGTCGACCGCCGGGCGGGCCTTGCGCGGGAAGATCTTCACGGTCCACCGCCAAATGCCGGCGCCGTCGGCGAGCAGGCAGATGAGGATGAACAACGACAGCAGCGCACCGGTGGCGACGTGACCCACGGTGGTGCCGATGGCCAGGGCACCCGTCCACAGCGCCTGCGTCTGCTCGTCGAGGAAGTCGAGGCCCTGCTGCAGATAGTCGGCGATCTGGGTGTCGGAGAGGTTCAGGGGGCCCTCGTGCAACCAGACCTGGAACTGGTCGAACGCCTCGGTCGAGCGCGCCTGCACGTCGGGCAGCTGGGCACGCACCTGCCAGACGACGAGCCAGAGCAGGCCGGTCACGATGGCCGCTGTCCCGATGAGCGAGATGGCGATCGCCAGCCAGCGAGGGAGTCCGCGACGCAGCATCCACGAGAACGCCGGCCACAGGAGCGCCGTGATGAGGATGCCGACCATCAGCGGGATGACCAGGAGCTTCAGCAGCATCACCAGCCAGATGAAGACGCCGATCGCTGCGGCGATGATCAACAGCCGCCAGGAGTAGCTCGCTGTGATCCGCAGCGACAAGGGCACCGCCTCATCGGCGTCGGTCGTCACGGTGCGGTCTGTGGACACCGGGCGCGGACGGAAGAAATCTCGCAGCCGGGGGCGCTGGTCCTCGCTCATCGCCCAAGTCTACGGTCAAGCCGTATTCCGTTCGACGCATCCTTCGCTGAGAACGGGCGATGTCGGCGCCCGGCGATACGCTGACGGCGTGACCGAGACCCTCAGCTCCACCCAGGCCCGGCGAATCGCCCTCGCCGCTCAGGGGTTCACCCGCGCCAGACCCGAGGCGGTCACCGCCCGCCACGTGCACCGGGTGATGGACCGCCTGGGGGTGCTCCAGATCGATTCGGTGAACGTGTTCGCACGCTCGCACTACCTTCCCCTGTTCTCCCGTCTCGGCTCCTACGACCCGGCGCTCCTCGACAGGGTCTTCCTCTCCCGCACCACCCACTACGTCGAGTACCTCGCCCACGAGGCGACGTTCATCCCGGTGGCGGACTGGCCGCTGTGGCGATTCCGCATGGACGACTTCCGGCGGAAGTGGGCGGATGAAGACTCGTGGATGAGCAACAACGCGCGCACGGTGCAGTGGGTGCAAGACGAACTGCGTGCGCGGGGTCCGCTGCGTCCCGCCGATCTGCGTGACGACGCGCCGCGGGAACGCGGAACATGGTGGGACTGGGACGAGGCCAAGCTCGCGCTCGAACACCTCTGGCGCACGGGTGATGTCGCCGTCAGCGGCCGCCGGGGCTTCGAGCGCACGTACGCCCTGGCCGAGCAGGTGATTCCAGACGGTATCCGGTCGCGGGAGATCTCCCGCGCCGAGGCGATCCTCGAGCTGACGCGTCGTGCGGCTCGCTCGAGCGGTGTCGCGACGCAATCCGACCTCGCCGACTACTACCGGATCCGTGACCGTGCCGCGGTCGCCCGATCGGTCACCGAGCTCGTCGATGCCGGGGAACTGCAGCCGGTTCAGGTGCGCGGGTGGGAACGCGGAGGCCGTCCTTTGCCCGCCTGGCGGCATCGCAACGCCGTTCTGCCGCGCAAGGTCGGAGCCGCAGCCGTTCTGACGCCCTTCGATCCGGTGGTGTGGTTCCGCGACCGGGCGCTGCGCATCTTCGACCTCGACTACCGCATCGAGATCTACGTCCCGGCTGAGAAGCGCCGGTTCGGCTACTACTCGCTGCCCGTGCTCGTCGGCGACCGCATCGTGGCGAGGGTCGACCTGAAGGCCGACCGCGCCACCTCGACACTGCAGGTGCAGTCCGCGTGGTGGGAGCCGCAGGCCCGGCCGGGCGATGCCGAGCCCGTCGCCGCGGAACTGGCCCTCGCCGCCGCTTGGCAGGGTCTGGAGCGCGTGTCGGTCTCTGGTTGGGGCGATGCCACGGCAGCGCTTCATGAGGCGCTGAGCGGCACGGGCGCGCAGGTGCACAGACACGTGCACGCCAGAGAGAATTCCCCGTGAGTCGGCGGCGCTGGTGGCTGATCGCCGGTGCGGTCGGCGTCGTCGTGCTCGTCGCCGGTGGCGTGTGGATCTGGCAGGCGACCGGCCGCCCCGCCACGGCGGAGGAGGCGGCGGCGGAGTACCTGCGCGCGCTCGAATCCGGTGACCCCGCAGCGGTGGAGGCCACTGGTGCCGTGATGCAGCAGGAGACGCTCGACGCGTTCTCCGACGCGACCGCACTCGTCCACGATGCGGAGGTGATCTCCGTCAGCGGAGACGACAGCGCGCCGGTCGGTGGTGTGACGGCGACGGCCGAGATCTCCTTCCGCCTGGCTGACGAGAAACACTCCGCAGAGCTCACGCTCTCCCCCATCGACGGACGGTGGGTGGTGGATGAGTCCGGGCGGGGTACCGTGACCGCCCGCCCCTCGGTCGGCTCATTCATCGCCATCGGGGAGCAGCTCCTACCCGCCGACGAGGCGACGGCGCTGTTGCCGGCGACCTACACCGTCGCCGCCGCACCGGTGTCGCTGCTCAGCGGAGAGACATCGGTGACCGTGCTCCCCGGCGACGAGACGGCCGTCGACATCGATGTGTCGGTACGCCCCGAGGCGACAGCCGCCGCGCAGAAGCAACTCGACGAGCACCTCGAGACGTGCGCGAAGCCCGGCACCGCCGCGCCCGAGGGCTGCGGAATCCGCATCCCCTGGGGCACCGAGTTCCGCGCAGTGTCGGAGTACCGATACCGCATCGAGAAGCTACCGACGCTGGCCCTGACCGGCACGGAGTTCTCGGCGGAGGGCGGCGGCCTGGTCACCACGGTCACCGGAACAGGGCAGGACGGCGCGAAGCGCGAGGCCACCTACCGGACCGAGACGTGGACCGTGCGCGGCGACGTGTCGTTCACCGCAGACGGCGTGGTGCTCAGCGCCTGGTGAGCGGGCCCCTGGTGAATGCGATTCGAATCAGAACTGCACGCGAGGCGGCTCGGAGATCGCACTGCTGTCGGCGACCTCGAAGAACTCCCGCTCGGTGAAGCCGAGTCCCTTGGCGAACAGGTTGTTCGGGAAGACCTTGATCTTGGTGTTGAGCTCGCGCACGCCACCGTTGTAGAACCGGCGCGCAGCCTGGATCTTGTCTTCGGTGTCGACCAGCGCCTGCTGCACCTGGAGGAAGTTCGTGCTCGCCTGCAGCTGCGGGTACGCCTCGGCGACCGCGAAGAGACTGCGCAGCGCCTGCTGGAGGTGTCCCTCGGCGATGCCTGCCTCACCGGGACCGCCGGCGGACAGCGTCTCGGCGCGTGCACGAGTCACGTTCTCGAAGACCGCCTTCTCGTGGGAGGCGTATCCCTTGACCGTCTCGATGAGGTTGGGGATGAGGTCGGCTCGTCGCTTCAACTGCACCGTGATGCCGCTCCACGCCTCGTCGACGCGTACCTTCAGCTGCACCAGCGAGTTGTACGTGGCCCACAGATAGATGCCGGCGAGCAGGATCACTCCGACAACGATCAGTACCGGCACGAGCCATTCCATCAGAGGCCCACCCTTCCTCGTGTTTCTCTCATCCTAGACGCGCACCCTGCACGTGGACTGGGCGCGCGGCCCGGGTTGCGGTCCCGAACCGTGTCAGGCTCCGAGTACCCGTTCGAGATAGCGATTCGTGAAACGCCGCTCCGGATCGAGACGGTCGCGGAGCGCGACGAAGTCGTCGAATCGCGGATAGCGCTCGCGCAGCGCCTCGTCCGTCAACGTGTGCAGCTTGCCCCAGTGCGGCCGTCCCCCGAACTCGAGCATGATCTCCTCCACCGCGTTGAAGTACTCCGTGGGGTCGGCGCGCCAATACCGGTGCACGGCGATGTAAGCGCTCGGCCGCCCGTGCGCCGTCGACAGCCACAGGTCGTCTTCCGCCGCGAAACGCACCTCGATCGGGAACTCGATCCGCCACCCGCGCTGAGCGATGAGGGCGCGGACCGCCTGGAACGCCGGCACGACGTTCTCGGCCGGGAGCGCATACTCCATCTCACGGAACCGCACGGTGCGGCTCTGGATGAGCACCCGATGCGACTGCTCGGTGAACTCGCGGTCTCCGGTGAGCTTGACCGCCAATCTGCTGAACGGCGGCGTCATCGCCGGAACGACCTGCCCCGCGGCGCACACGACACGGTAGACCCCGTTGGAGAGAAGCGTCTCATCGATCCACCTGCCCACGACGGGGAGCGGCTTGCGTACCGTCGACTCGGGCAGTCGCGTCTGACGCTTCGTCAGTGCCACCTCGGTATGCGGGAACCAGTAGAACTCGAAGTGGTCCGACGAAGCCACACGTTCATCGAGCGTGGCGAGCACGTCGTCGAGCGGGGCCGGCTCGTCGATGGCGTGCATGACGAACGCCGGTGTGCACTGCAGCGTCACCTCGACGATGATGCCGAGAGCGCCGAGCCCGAGCGCGACAGCAGGCAGCAGCTCGCTCTCGTGCTCGTCGTCGATGCGGAGGAACTCTCCGGCGGCGGTGACCATGGTGATGCCGACGACCTGAGTCGCCAGGCCGCCGAACCGAGCGCCGGTGCCGTGGGTTCCGGTCGAGATCGCTCCCGCGATGGACTGGCGATCGATGTCGCCCAGGTTCTCCATGGCGAGCCCATAGGGCGCGAGCAATCCGGGGACGCGGTGCAGCCGGGTGCCCGCGAGGAGGGTGACGCGGCCGGTGGCCGCATCCGCCGAGACGAGTCCCTGCAGGTCGTCGAGCTCCAGCAGGACACCGGGTGCGACGGCGATGCCGGTGAAGCTGTGCCCCGCTCCCACAGCCTTCACGCTGAGACCGTGCTTCACCGCCGCGATCACCGCGCGCTGCACGCCTTCGGGGCTGCGCGGACGCTCCACGCGCACGGGGCGCACCGAGGCCGACCGGCCCCAGTTCTGCCAGGAGCCGCCGATTCTCGTCACAGGAACGCCTTTCCCTCGCCGCGGTAGGTGGGGAGCTCATCGATGACCTGCTCCCCCGAAACCAGGTGGTAGCGCTCGATGCGCTCCGCGGGCTCACCGCTCTTCGCATGCCGGAACCAGACCCGGTCTCCCACGCCCAACGACGTGGCGGCGGGGCCCTGCAGCGGCGTCTGCACCTCACCGGCGGCCTCGCGCCCGAGTGTGCGGAGCCCTTCGGGCCACACCGGACGGGGCTGACGGGAGGCGAGCGCAGGGCCGGAGGCGATCCAGCCTCCTCCGAGCACGGTGGCGATATCGGCGGCCGGACGGCGCACCACATCGAAAGCGAAGGCTGAGGCCGGGGCGGGACGGAACGAGCGGTAGCCGTCGAACAGATGGCCGCCGAGCAGCCCGCTCCCGGCACTCGCCTCGGTGAGCGACTCGTCGCTGCCGGTGAACTCGAGCGAGCCCGTGCCCCCACCGTTGAGGATCTCCAGCGGGGCGATCGCACCGACGGCGGCGACGATGGCCGCCCGTCGCTCGCGCAGCTCGTTCCTCGACCTCGCCTGCACCACGCGGATCAGCGGCGCGTCGGCCCCGGCATCATCGCCCTGTCCGGCGATCTGCGCGTCGTACATCTGCAGTCCGACGAGGCGGAAGCCGGGACGCGCGACCACCTTGCGGGCGAAGCCGGCGACCTCACCGGCAGTGAAGAGCGCCGAGCGGCGCACGCCGATGTGGCCGAGGAGGGACGATCGCCAGGAGGCGTCGACATCGATCGCGACGCGGATCTCGGGGCGCGAGGCGGGACCTGCGACGCTGTCGATCAGGTCGAGGTGGACGAGATCGTCGACCATCAACGTGATGCGCTGCGCCGCACGTTCATCGGCGAAGAGCCGTTCCAGGCCCGCACGATCCACCGTCGGGTAGCCGAGCATGATGTCGTCATGCGTCTCGGCGAGCCACAGCGCCTCCTCGAGCGTGAACGCGAGGATGCCGCGGAATCCGGGCAGCTTCAGCACCGCATCGAGCACGGCGCGCACGCGCACCGACTTCGAGGCGACTCGGATGGGGAGTCCGCCCGCGCGCACTAACAGGTCCATCGCGTTGTAGCGGAGCGCCTCGCGATCGATCACCCCGACCGGCGCCGGCAGGTGTCCGGTCGCGGCGGAGAGGCGTGGCCAGTACCGCGCCGGACCTTCCCACTCCGGGGCGATCGCGGGCGCACCCTGGACGGGGCTCAGTTCGTCGATGAGGTCGAGCACTCCCCCACCCTAAGGCTTTCTCGTACTCCGGATCATCCCCTGCGGCACCGGGTCGCAGCCACCGCTCGGCGATAGGCTGGCGACGCGGCCCCCGTAGCCCAATGGCAGAGGCAGGCGACTTAAAATCGCTTCAGTCTGGGTTCGAGTCCCAGCGGGGGCACTCCGCTTCTCACTTCTCGCCGTCGGCAACCGCCCTCCGCTCTCCCGCGGCCTCGCGCACTCGCCGGGCCACCAGGACGACGAGGGCGATCACGATGGCCGTGTAGACGGCGTAGTCGAGGTATCCCAGGTACTGCTCCAGCTGCTCGTGCTGCGTGCCGAGGGCCGCACCGACACCGAGGAGCAGAGCGTTCCAGGCGCCGCTGCCGACGATCGTGTAGATGCTGAAGTTGACGAGATTCATTCGCGATGCCCCGGCGGGGATGGAGATGAGACTGCGCACACCCGGGACCATCCGCCCCACCAGCACCGTCCAGCCCCCGCTGCGCGTGAACCAGTCGGCGCCCCGCTCCAGGTCCGAGCGGCTCACCAGCCGGGTCGCCGCCAGCAGCCGCACCGCCCGTTGCATGCCGATCGCCGCGCCGAGCCCGTACAGCAGCAGGGCTCCCAGCCAGGAGGCCAGCGTGCTCCAGAAGATGAGCCAGCCCAGGTTCAGCTCTCCACTCTGGCTGAGGTATCCGGCGAAGGGCAGGATCACCTCGCTCGGGATCGGCGGGATCAGCACCTCGAGGAAGACGAGCACGCCGACCCCGACGTCGCCGAGGGAGGTGAGCACGTCGGCCGCGAATCCGGTCAGACCGGTGAAGCCGTGTTCGGCGTCGGTTGCAAAGAACATCCGAGCTCAGCGTCCGAACAGATCGCCGATGCCCGGGATGCCGAGGTCCCCGAGTCGCTCGCCCCATCCGGTGGCCGCCTCGCCGAGGCCGGAGGCTGCCTCCCCCGCGGAGCCCATCAGGTCGCCTGCCCCGCCGGCGAGCGACTCGACATCGATGCCCTCGGCCAGCGCGCCGAAGTCGACGCCGATGTCCGCGGCCTGCTCCAGAAGCGGACCGGCCACCGTGCTGAGCACCGCACCACCGGCAACCGCGCCGAGGAGTCCGACCGCCGCACCGCCTGCAGCAACCGCAGCACCACCGGCACCCGCGCCGCGCACGCGCGACAGGAGTCCGCGCATCCGCCCCGGCTTCATGGCCTCGGCCCGCCCGGCCGCGCGCGCGAGATCGTCCGGCGACGAAGACCTCGGACGCTCCCCCGGCTCGAGCTCCTGCCGCATCCGCGCCTCGACGAGTGTGCGCTGCACGGGCGTCAGGCGGGCGAATGCCTCACGGTGAATCTGCTCGACGCGCTGCGGGTCGGCTGTCTGCAGCAGGTAGTCGTAGCGCGCGATGGCCGCTCGATCGGCGTCGGATGCCGCAGGGGCTGTGCGCGAGGATCCGGCTACCGGCGGCGCGTAACGATCCCGCGGAGGAGTCGAACCGGCCCTGACGCTCGGAGCACCGGGTGCCGGCGGCGCGTAGGGATCCGCCCCCGCGGTCCGTGCGCTCTGGTCTGCGCGAGGGGTTCCCTCCGCCGGACCGCGGACCGCGTCCACGGCACCACGGAGCATCCCTCCCCAGTCCGTCGACCGGGAACCGTCCTGCGAGCGGGGACCGCCCGCCGAGTGGTCGCTGCGTCCGGACCCGGCATTCTTCTCGAGCGCGTCGGATGCCATTCCGATCAGTCGGGAGAGCTTTCCCATGGGTGTCCCTTTCGTGGTGCGGGCCACCGGGGATTCCCACGTCGAAGCGACGGCAGGGGTTACTCGGCACCCCGCGATGCGGGTGCCAAGGTCTCCTCCACCCTCACGGGCCAGCGGGCCGGAGCACGATCTCGTGCTCGTAATGACGACGACGCTGCAGACGGGAGTACTCCCCTTGCTGCTCCCAAGGTAATGGCTGTACCTGTGCATCGCCCCGAAGCCGCACCGACGAAAAGACGATCGGCCCCGGCGCAGAGCGCGCGGGGCCGATCGTCTGACAGAAGTGCGACTACTTCGCGGTCGCCTCAGCGGGCTCGGCGGCGGTCTTCGAGGGAGCCTTCTTCGCCGCGGGCCTCTTGGCCACCGGCTTCTTGGCTGCCGTCTCGGCCGCAGCATCTCCCGATGCTGCCTTCGCCGTCGTCTTCTTGACGGCCGGCGCGGACTTCGCAGCCGGCGCAGCGTCTGCGACGGGCGCCGCGGGAGCTGCCGGCCGCGGACGCGCGGCGAACTCCTCGAACACGTAGCGCGGGTTCTGCACCGTCTCGAGGTTCACCAGGTCGCGACCCAGCCACAGGTTGTTCCACCAGCCCCAGATCACGCGGAACTTGCGCTCCCACGTGGGCATCGCGAGGCCGTGGTAGCCGCGGTGCGCGACCCAGGCCACGAAGCCCTTGAGGGCGATCTTGCCGGACTGGAAGACACCGTTGTACAGGCCGAGACCTGCGACAGCGCCCATGTTCTTGTGGAAGTACTCCTTGGGGTTCTCGCCCCGGAGGACGGCCACGAGGTTCTTCGCGAGGAGCTTCGCCTGACGCACCGCGTGCTGAGCGTTCGGCACGCAGAAGCCGCCGACGCCACCGCCCGAGAGGTCGGGCACTGCCGACACGTCGCCCGCAGCCCAGGCGCCCTCGACGAAGGCCTCCGGCGTGCCGACGCGCAGGTCGGCGCGGGTCTGGATGCGACCGCGCTCCTCGACCGGGAGGTCGCCGCCGCGAACGACGGTCGGGTTCGCCATGACACCCGCGGTCCACACGATGACATCGGTCGGGATGACCTCGCCCGTGGAGAGCTCGACGTTGCCGTCGACCGCGCTCGTCAGCTGCGTGTCGAGGTGCACGTTGGCACCGCGCTTGGCGAGGTCCTTGAGCACCCACTCGCTGGTCTGCAGCGAGACCTCGGGCATGATGCGGCCCATCGCCTCGATGAGGTGGAAGTGGGTGTCTTCGAAGCTGATCTGCGGGTACTTGCCCACCAGCGCGGAGGCCAGCGAACGCAGCTCGGCGAAGACCTCGATACCGGCGAACCCGCCGCCGACGACGACGACGGTCAGCAGACGGTCGCGCTCGGGTCCGGCGGGGAGCGCGGCGGCCTTGTCGAAGTTCGACATGACCTTGTCGCGGATCGCGACGGCTTCCTCGATGGTCTTCAGCCCGATGGCGTTGTCGGCGATGCCCGGGATCGGGAAAGTGCGGGAGACGGCTCCCGCGGTGACCACGATCTGGTCGTAGGCGAACTCGTACGGCTCGCCGACGGGCGGCGTGATCGTGGCGACCTTCTGCGCGTGGTTGATGTTCGTCACCTTGGCGGTGAGGACGTGGGTGCGCTTGAGGTGACGGCGGTGGGCGACGACCGAGTGACGTGCCTCGATCGAGCCGGCGGCTACCTCGGGCAGGAACGGCTGGTACGTCATGTACGGCAGCGGGTCGACCATGGTCACGTCGGCCTCACCCTTGCGGAGGTGCTTCTCGAGCTTCCACGCGGAATAGAAGCCTGCGTACCCTCCGCCGACGATCAGAATCTTGGGCACAGTGCTGTTCTGAGGCACAGAAGAACTACTCCTCGGAGTCGGGGATTTGGCGTACGGAAACGCGCGCCGATCGGATGCGCCGGGCAGCTGCGGTGACGCCAAGCGCTATCAGGATACCAGGCACCGTGAGCGCGATGAGCGGCAGGGTACCGTAGCGCAGGGAATCGGCGCTGGGAAGCAACGGTGAAGCGACGTCGGTCGGCGCATCGGCCGCGGGCAGAGGGGGCACGGCCACCGGAGTCATCGAAGGCACGGGCTGCGGCTCGGATTCCGCGCGACGGAAGTAGCGGATCCATTCCGCGAGGTCGCCCATGGGGTTCGCACTCACCGGGGCGATGTTCGCGGAGATCGCTGCGGCCGCGTCCACCAGCCCGTAGCCGTACAGCGGATCCTGCGGCTTGACGGCGTCCGGCACCGGTATCGCGGTCTTGATGATGCGGTTGATGACGTCGATGGCCTTGATGTCGGGGTGCGCGGAACGGATCAGTGCGGCGACCCCCGCGACGATGGGTGCCGCGCCGCTCGTGCCACGCCAGCGCTCGACCTTGCCGTCGGCGGAGACGCCGATCAGGCCCTCGCTGGGTGCGGAGATCCCGATCGTGATGCCCTGGGTGGAAGCCTCGACGCTCGCCGTGCCGGTCTGGTCCACGCCGCCCACTGTGAGCACGCCGGGGATGGTCGCAGGAGCACCGATGATGTTCGTGCCGCTCCCCCGGTTGCCCGCGGCGACGACGACCACCACGTCGTGCTCGAACGCGTAGAGGAACGCATCATCCCAGCTCTCGTCCCAATCGAGTGTGTTCGTCGTGAACGAGAGGTTGATGATGTCGGCGCCGTGGTCGACCGCCCAGCGCATGCCCTTCGCGACCTGCTCCGTGAACGGCACGGCGGCGGCTGCGCCGAACCCGACCGAGATCGAGAGGAGATTGGCCTCCGGCGCGACGCCGATCATGCCGGTCCCGTCGGCCGCGCCGCGTCCGGCGGCAAGCGAGGCCACCCAGGAGCCATGGTTTCCGTCGATCGCGCCCAGCGGCGTCCGTCCGTCCGGCGTGCCGGCACCCGAGACATCCGTGCCGCCGACCACGGCGTCGCCGAACACCTCGGGCACCTTGCCGATGCCGGTGTCGATCACGGCGATCGTCACGCCCTTGCCGCGGGTCGTCTGCCATGCCTCGCGGATCCGCGCCCCGTCGAGCCAGTACTCCGACGCACGGGTCGGATCGGACGGGTCGTCCGGGATCGGGGGCGGCGTCGCGGTGGCGCCGAGGAGCAGCACAGACGCCGCGACCACCATCATGGCGGCGGCGCTGCGCAGCGTCCGTCGGGCTGTCATGCCGGTGACGCCGCCGCTTCGCGCTGCGCGGCGCCGGGGTCTTCGCACCGGCACACGTCGGGCGACCAGGATGACCGCGCCAGCGCGGCATCGCCGATGGGGTTCACGCCAGGACCGGCTGCGAGAGCATGCCCCGCCAGTGCGTGCAGGCACTTCACACGCGTCGGCATCCCTCCGGCGGAGATGCCGTCGATCTCGGGCACCTCCCCGAACTGCGTCCGATCGGCGAGGTAGGCCTCGTGCGCGGCGAGGTAGGCGGCCGCGACGTCTTCGTCGTCGGCCAGGAGCGCCGCGAGCTCCGGCATCACCTGGTTGGCCTCGAGGGTCGACATCGCGGCCGTGGCAGCCGGGTGCGTGAGGTAGTAGAACGTGGGGAACGGGGTGCCGTCCGGAAGGCGCGGCGTCGTCGCGACCACCGTGGGGTTGCCGCATGCGCAGCGAGCTGCGATGCCGACCACACCCCGGGCAGAACGACCGAGCTGGGCCGAGACGACGGCGAGCTCGGCGGGCGTGGGGGCGGGGAACGGCGGCGTGGTCACCCCTCCAGCGTAGGGGAGCCGGCCGAGAGGATGCTCGGAGCGAACGCTCAGGGAGCGGTCGTCGCCGTGCCGCTGAGTCCCGTCGCGACCAGGGTACGCAGCAGCTGCGGCATCCAGTCCGACGGCTTCTCCTCGAGCGTGTCGCTCACGGGCGCCTGCTCACGCGGGAGCGCGGACGGATCGAGGTCGTTGTCGATCAGGTAGACGACTTCGCCCGGCTTGACGTAGTACAGGCGCTCGCGCGCCTGAGTGGTGATGTAGGCGGGGTCGTTCCATCGTTCGCGCTCGGCGATCAGGGCGGTGATCTCGTCTTCGCTGACCTGCACCGATGCCTCGAGCGCCGCGATCTTCTGACGCTGGTCGATGAACGTCCCGAGCGTGGGCACGAGGACCCAGGCTCCCAGTACCACCAGCGAGAGCATGATGACCGAGAACGCCGAGAGGCGGATGCCGGAGGCCCATTCGCGAACGTCGACACGTGGGGCGTCGCCGCGGTTCCTCCCTGAGGCCCTGGGCGCGGGGGCGGCGGCAGAGGACGCCTTCGGTCGGGCAGCGCCCTTTCCGGGCGTCTTCGGGGCCGGAGATGACGAAGGAGGAGCCGGTCGTCGTGCCACGGCCCCTCCTTCGTCTTACCGCTTCAGCGGCTTCGTGCGCCGCGGACGACGGCCGTCTCAGCCGCCGCTTCCGCCGCTTCTTCGGGTGTCAGCTGCGTTCAGGCCTGCGAACGCGGGAACGCGGAGCGACCGGCGAAGACCGCGGCGTCGCCGAGCTCCTCCTCGATGCGCAGCAGCTGGTTGTACTTCGCGACGCGCTCGCTGCGAGCGGGCGCACCTGCCTTGATCTGACCGGAGTTCGTCGCGACGACGAGGTCGGCGATGGTCGTGTCTTCGGTCTCGCCCGAGCGGTGCGAAAGCATGGCCGTGTAGCCGGAGCGCTGCGCCAGGCTGACCGCGTCGAACGTCTCGGTGAGCGTGCCGATCTGGTTGACCTTGACCAGCAGCGAGTTGGCGACGCCGCGCTTGATGCCGTCGGCGAGGCGCTGCGGGTTGGTGACGAACAGGTCGTCGCCGACCAGCTGGACCTTGGAGCCCAGGGCGTCGGTGAGGTGCTTCCAGTTGTCCCAGTCGTCCTCGGCGAGAGCATCCTCGATCGTG
Organism: Microbacterium sp. B19(2022); assembly: GCF_012030385.1. Lineage (NCBI taxonomy): Bacteria > Bacillati > Actinomycetota > Actinomycetes > Micrococcales > Microbacteriaceae > Microbacterium > Microbacterium sp. B19(2022). The sequence continues at coordinate 34,409 of NZ_JAAUVO010000008.1, read as the reverse complement.
ACGATCGGGAAGTCGTTGACCAGGCCGACGTAGTACTCGGTGAGCGCGGCCGCGTCCCAGTCCTTGTTGTCGAGGCGGTAGACGCCGTCCTTGAAGAACTCGGTCGCCGCGACGTCGAGGCCGAGGGCGATGTCGGTGCCGGGGGTGAAGCCGGCCTTCTCGATCGCCTTCACCAGGAAGTCCAGGCCCTCGCGGTTGCTGGGCAGGTCGGGGGCGAAGCCGCCCTCGTCGCCGAGGCCGGTCGCGTAGCCGGCGGCCTTCAGCTCTGCACGCAGCACGTGATAGGTCTCGACACCCCAGCGGAGTGCCTCGGAGTAGGTCTCCGCGCCGACCGGGGCGAGGAAGAACTCCTGCATGTCGATGCCGTTGTCGGCGTGCTCGCCGCCGTTGATGACGTTGAACAGCGGAACGGGCAGCACGTGCGCGTTCGGGCCACCCAGGTAGCGGAACAGCGGGAGATCGGCCGAGTCTGCAGCCGCCTTGGCGACGGCGAGGCTCACGCCGAGGATGGCGTTGGCGCCGACGCGCTTCTTGTTCTCGGTGCCGTCGACATCGATGAGGATCTCGTCGACGATACGCTGCTCGCTCGCCTCGACACCCTCGATGGCCGGGCCGAGCTCGTCGATGATGGCCTCGACGGCCTTGAGGACGCCCTTGCCGCCGTAGCGGCTCTTGTCGCCGTCGCGGAGCTCGTACGCCTCGAACGCGCCGGTGGAGGCACCGGACGGGACTGCCGCCCGCTGCACGATGCCGTCGTCGAGGAGGACCTCCACCTCGACGGTCGGGTTTCCGCGCGAGTCGAGAATCTCGCGTGCGCCTACAGCCTCGATCAGTGCCACTGATGTGCTCCTTGTTCAGGGGGAAAACGTGGTGTGGAGCGTCGTCGATCCGCGCCCAGTCTAGCCCGGCCGTGCGACCGGACCAGGGACTCATCCGGCCGCCGCGCGCGGAGCGGGTTCAGACCACGACGGCGATCGCGAAGCCGTCCCAGCCCTTGGCCCCGACCGTCTGCAGCGCCGTGGCATCGAAGCGCGTGTCCTCCCCCAGCATCCGCAGCGAGTCACGGGTGCCGATCACCTTCGAGTCGGTGCTGTCGTCGCGGACGATCTCGCCCTCGCGCCCGATGTTGTCCAGCACGACGACCGTGCCCGCGTGACCGAGTCGCGCGGCCCAGTCGAGATAGACGGTGTTGGACTCCTTGTCGGCGTCGATGAACACCAGATCGAACCCGCCGACCAGAGTCGGCAGCACCTCGGCGCCCCGGCCGATGCGGATGTCGACCCGGTCGCCGACGCCTGCGGCGTCGATGCTGGCCCGCGCGACGGCGGCGTTCTCGGCCTCCGCCTCGATCGTCACGACGCGGCCTTCGGAACCGACGGCCCGGGCGAGCCAGATCGTCGAATAGCCGCCGAGGGTGCCGATCTCGAGCACCCGTCGCGCGCCGCTGATGCGGACGAGCAGGTTCAGCAACTTGCCCGCGACGGGCGCGACCTCGATCTCGGGCAGCCCTGCCTCACGCTGAGCGACGAGAGCCGATTCCAGTTCGGCGTCGGGCCCGACGAGCGTGTCGGCGAGATACGAGTCGGCCTGCGACCAGGCGGCGGGGGTGGAGTCCATGACCTCAGCCAACCGCCGGCCCCGGCCCCCGTCAACCCCGCGGCGGCGAGAGCAGACGACCAGGAGCGTCGGCGAGCTCCGGCTGCTTCCGGAACTGGCCGGTCAGCACGAGCATCAGGATGACCACCGCGATGACGATCCATGCCGCCACGCCGAGCGGTCCGGCGAGGGCCATGTCGGGCTGCGTGGCCGCGAACAGGACGATGAGCCCGGCGGCGGCGTTCAGTGATCCGTGCGCGATCACGGCCGGCCAGACGGATGCCGACCGCAGTCGCAGCCAGCCGAGCAGGACGCCCCAGGCGACGCAGCCGCCGACCATGAACAGGACGCCCGTGATGTCGGTGCGCCCGAAGTTGTAACCGAGCAGGATGATCGGGCTGTGCCACAGGCCCCAGATCGCGCCGCTGAGGATCAGGGCCGGCCAGGTGCCGAGCGGTCGCAGCGCCGGCACCAGCCAGCCCCGCCATCCGAGCTCCTCCCCGAAGGCGAAGATGCTGTTGAAGAGCGCTCCGAGCGGGACCATCGCGATCTGCGCGAAGACCACGATCTCGACCTGCGGTACCGGCACACCATCGGGCAGCGCCTTCGCGAGCTCGGCCGCGAAGCCGGCGAAGGTCAGATCGAGCTGCACGAACCCGAGTGCTGCGGACACGACGACCGTGAGCGCCACCAGGACCGGCGGCACGAGCCAGGCGGCGACCATGAGCCAGACCACGCGTTTGGCGGGCCGCAGCGGCCAGAGGCCCAGGAAGCGCGCCCGCTCTCCCCGCGCAGGCACGCGCATCGCGAAGGTGACGACCAGCACCGCGACGGCGGGCGTGAACATCATGACCGGGAGGAGGAACACGGACATCGGCTCCGCGAGTCCGTCGCCGAGCCACAGCGGCAGCGCCACCAGCCAGGCCAGCGCGCAGGCGACGGCCACGAAGACGATGACGGCGGGCCACTGGACCCTTCGAGACGTGGGGATCGTGGAGTTCATGCGGTTCACCCTTCCTTCCGTGTGACGGCGGCGAAGGCCGCCGCCGCTGTCTGCGCGTCGTCGACCGTGACGACGAACCGCCGTCCACCGACGCGCGTCACTTCGAGCGCTTCACCCCGGCGCAGCACCACGCCGTATCGTCCGTCGAGGCCGTAGCGCAGCCCCCATCCACCGAACTCGGCGAAGGGATCGACGTCGATCGCGCGCACCGACGCGACATCGACCGTGGGGATCTCGATCTTCGGCCAGCCCGCCAGCGACCGCACGAGCAGTCCGGCGGGCCCGATGCGCACGCGGAACGCGAAGGTGGTGACGAGCGCGGCGATCAGGATCGCGCACGTGACCAGCATGATGACCGCGGTCAGCACTCCGCCCGCGCCCGTCGCGATCATGATGGCGGCGAGCGCGCAGGCGAGCAGCACCGCGCCACCGAGCACCGCCAGGCCGCTGCGGGCGATCGTCGCGGTGCCGATCCAGACGAGGCGTTCCGTGGCGGAGGTCGGGAGGGGATCCGCCGGGCTCTCGGACCGGCTCGTGTCCGGCAGGGGCGTCGCCGGCTGCAGGAACCATCCGAGCGCCACACCGCCGGCCATGAGCACGAACCCGATCAGCACCTCGAAGCCGATGTCGGGGGTGTCTGCGGCATCGGCGAGACCACGTTGCGCGTCGACGCCGACCAGCGTGATGAGGGAGATGAGGGCGACCGTGCCGAGGTTCATCGCACCGAGGAACCTCGCCGTGATCGACCACTGCGGGCGCTCGGCGTCGGCGGCGGGAACCGGCTGCCCGTTCTGCGGGAGTCGGTGCGCGAACCACGCGAGGAGGGCGAACGCGATGACCATCACCGCGATGCCGCCGAGGATGGCGAGGTAGGTCCAGCCGGGCCCGAAGCCGTTCACGCCGTCGTCCGACCAGTGGATCGCCGCGGGCTCCGGTATCTCGGGAAGCCAGAACGCGACGATGACCGCCGACACCGCCAGGATCGTGAGCGGAATGATCACCCCCACCCAGAGGAATGCAGTGCGGGCACGGCGGACGTCGGCGGTCATACGGTGATCTCCTTCACGAGAGCGGCGAGTGTGGCCGGGGCGACGCCGAGTGCGGCGGCGCGCGACACCAGATCCTGCAGATCCTTCGTCAGGTCAACGAGCGGACCGACGGAGGCCGAGACCACGGCACCGCGGCCGCGTCGCAGGTCGATCAGCCCGTCCGTGCGCAGCTGCTGGTACGCGTGCAAGACGGTGTGCAGGTTGATCTCGAGGGTCTCGGCGACTTCGCGCGCCGAAGGAAGGCGGTCTCCCGGCGCCAGCCTGCCGGCGATGATGTCGGCACGCACGGACGCCGCGACCTGCTCGTAGAGCGGCACCCCGCTCGCCATGTCGACCCTGATCAGCATCCGACCTCCGCCTTGTTGGCCTTATTCTATTCGAACTAGAACAACTGTAGCTACCCTCCAGACGTCTTCGTCGCCCGGTCCCGCGTCCCCCACACTGGCGGGATGCGCATCACTCCCCGCCGCCTCGCCCTCGGCATGAGCCTGTGGATCCCGAACCTCTTCAGCGGCATCCGCATCCGCCGCTTCAGCGAGGACTGGACCCACGCCACGGTCGAGTTGCACGTGAACGTCTTCACCCGCAACTACGTCAAGACCGCTTTCGGCGGATCGATGTCGGCCATGACCGACCCGTACTTCTTCATGCTCGTGATGCATCAGCTCGGGCGCGACCACGTGGTGTGGGACACCCGTGGCGAGATCGAGTTCCTGAAGCCCGGCCGCGGCGTGCTGACGGCCGAGTTCGAGGTGTCGAAGGAGAAGGCCGAGGAGATCCGCGAGCGCGCCCGAGGCGGGGCGAAGGTGCTCGAGTGGTTCGAGACGGTCATCACCGACCGTGAGGGCGACGTCGTCGCGAGGGTCCGCCGCGAGGTGTACATCCGCGAGAAGAAGCGGGTCACGGCGTCCCGGGACTGAGCCGCGTCATCCGCTGTTCACTCCCGCGTGCCACGATGACGGGATGCCCCTCGCTCGCCGGCTGACGCTCGGAGACGCCGTCGCCATCGGCCTCGGCTCGATGATCGGCGCCGGTGTGTTCGCCGTATGGGCTCCGGCGATCGGGGCTGCCGGCAGCGGCATCCTGATCGCGCTCGCGATCGCCGCCGTCGTCGCGTACGGCAACGCGACCGCATCGGCGCAGCTCGCGGCCGCGCATCCCGTCGCGGGCGGCACGTATGCGTATGCCCGCGCCGAGATCGGACCATGGTGGGGATTCGTCGCCGGCTGGAGCTTCGTGATCGGCAAGATCGCGAGTTGCGCCGCCATGGCGATGACCTTCGCCGCCTACGCCGCGCCCGAGGGATGGCAGGTGCCCGTCGCCGTGGTCGCCGTCGCCGCGCTCGCGGTCGTGAACTGCTTCGGCGTGACCAGGACCGCGCTGCTCACGCGCATCCTCGTCGTGTGCTCGCTGCTCGGTCTCGCGGTCGCGGTCGGCTTCGGGCTCGGCGCGACGCCGTCAGCCGCACCGAGCCCGCTGCCCGACGCCACGGCATACGGCGTGCTGCAGGGTGCCGGGCTGCTGTTCTTCGCGTTCGCCGGCTACGCGCGCATCGCGACCATGGGCGAGGAGGTCGTCGACCCGGCGAAGACGATCCCGCGCGCGATCGTCCTCGCACTCGGCGGAGCGATCGTCGTCTACACCCTCGTCTGCGTCGCGGTCATCCTGGTCCTCGGCGCCGACGCGATCGGATCGAGGGCGCCCCTGGTCGACCTGCTCGGCGCGGCGGGTGCCTCGGCGTGGGCACCGGTCATCCGTGTGGCCGCCGCCGCCGCTTCGCTCGGCGCGCTGCTGGCGCTGCTGACCGGCATCGGGCGCACGACGCTCGCCATGGCGAGAGAGAGCGACGTCCCGAGCTTCCTCGCGAAGATCGATCAGCGCCATCTTGTGCCCCGGCGCGCGGAGATCGCGATCGCCGTCATCGTGATCGCCATCGTGCTCCTCGCCGACCTTCGCGGCGCGATCGGCTTCTCGTCCTTCGGAGTGCTGCTGTACTACTTCATCGCCAACGCAGCGGCGTTCCGGCAGGTGGGATCGGCGCGCCGCTACCCCCGGGCACTGCAAGTCGTCGGCGCACTCGGCTGCCTCCTGCTGGTGGCGACCCTCCCCGTGCTGGGCTCCGCCATCGGCGCCGCCATCCTCCTGATCGGCGTGGGATATCGGATGCTGCGGCTGCGACTCGCGCGCGCCTGAGGTCAGCGGCTCGACTCGGAACGGTACGCGCGCGGAGCGAGGCCGAGGACCGCCTGGAAGTCGCGGGTGAGATGGGCGTGATCCGCGTACCCGAGATCGGCGGCGATCGACGCGAGATCGGTATCCGGCTGCTCCCGCACGCGCACGGCTGCCTCCTGCAGTCGCCGTCGCCGGATCATCGCGGCGGGCGAGAGCCCGACGTGGCGATGGGTCATCCGCTGCAGGGTTCGCACCGACACCGCGAGGCGCGTGGCCGCCTCTTCGGGAGTGAGAGCGGCATCGTCGCCCATCAGCACGTCCATGAGCGCGTTGGCCTGACGCGCGGGATCGCCCACCGGGCCGACGCGTTCCCCGAGCCACCGGGCGAAGATCGCGACCGCCTGCTCGCGGTGCCCGTCTCCGGAACCCATCGCCGCCGCCACGGCACGGTGCAGCTCCGCGACATCCGCCGTCGGCCCACCCAGGACTCGCTCGCCGTCGACCAGTGCGGTGGGGGCATCGATCAGGGCGGCGACAGCGGCGGGGCGCAGCAGGGCGCCCACCGCCCAGCCTCTCCCCCGGAGATCACGGTGGGACACCCGCGTCGTGGCGCCCGACAGCATCACGGCATCCGCATCGACGACGAGGTTGAGCGCCGGATAGGCGACGATCTCCTGGCGCGAAGAACGGCCGGGCTCGATGTCCCACTCCGGAATCCAGAACCACGCGACCAGCTCTGTCACCGCGGCCGGCGCGGGAAGGCGGTGGAACTCGGGCAAGCGAGCGGGGTACAGCACGCCACGGGTCGGGTTCACCATGCGCCCAGCGTAGGCTCCCGCCCCGACTTCGGGAGGTTGTCGCGGATGTTCAAGTTGCGGGCCGTGCCCCCGGCCTAACGTGGCGGCATGAGCAACGACATCCCCACGACAGACGCCCCCACGACCGGTGCCACCGGGACGTACACGACCGACGGGCGCCCGAACAGCGCGACCTCACTCACGCCGTTCCTGGCGATCCCCGACGCGAAGAAAGCGATCGAGTTCTACCGCGACGTCTTCGGCGCCAGAGTCATCGACGTGACGGAGTTCGGCGGCGTGGTCGCCCATGCCGACCTCGACTTCGGACTCGGCATCCTGCAGCTCGGCGAGCCGAACCCGGAGTACCACCTCGTCCGCTCGCCCGAGGGCGACGACGACTGCTACTCGATGGGCCTCTACGTCTCAGACGTCGATTCGGTCGTGGCGAAAGCCGTCGAGGCCGGAGCTACGGTGCGCGAAGCACCGGCGCCGTTCGTCTCGGGCGACCGGTTCGCGAGCATCCGCGACCCGTTCGGCGTGCGCTGGTCGGTGATGACCCGTGTCGAGGACATCTCCGACGAGGAGAGCAGCCGCCGGGTGGCCGAGTGGGCCGCGTCCTTCAGCGCGGCCCCGAGCGACGGCGCGAGCTGAGGGCCACCTCCGCGGCACGGCACACCGCAGGCAGCAGCGCCTCAGCGGTGCGCCGGTAGCCCAGAGCGCTCGGGTGGAAGCGGTCGAGACTGAACATCGCCTCCGGCTCGTCGAAGAACATCGGCCCCACCGCACGGCGCAGATCGACCGGCTCGCCTCCCGCCCGTCGCGCCGTCTCGTCTTGGATCTCGGCGAGACGGCGCGACAGGCTCGACGCGATGCGGCGGAGCGGCTGCGGAACCGCACGCAACGCCCCGAGATCGGGGCAGGTGCCGACGACGACCTCGGTATCGGTCTCCCGCAGCCGCCCGATCGCCTCGTGCAGATGCTGTGCGGAGAGCGCCACCGGAAGCCGGTGGGTCACATCATTGCCGCCCACGACGATCACCGCCACGTGCGGACGGTAGCCGGCGGGGAGCGTGTCGAGCTGCGCCGGGAGGTCGGGCGACTCCGCCCCCACCACCGCGGCAGTGCGCAGCCGCACCGGTCGGTGCATCCGCTGACCGACGCCCTTCGCGAGCCGCCCTCCGAGTGTCTCCTTGCGATGCTCGACGCCGAGGCCCGCGGCGATCGAGTCGCCGAGCACCAGCAGGTCGAGCGGCTCGCCGTCGAGCGCGCGACGCCAGACGCGGTCGGCATCGACGGACTCCTCCCCCAGCGGCTTCCCGATCCGCTTCCGCGCGATGGCAGCCTGCTGCGCGAGGGCAAAACGGATCGCGGCCAGCACCGCCGCGAGGGCGAGAGACACGATGGCGAGGGTGCGGATGCGGCTCACGCCCCGATTCCACCGCGCCGGTGTGAACGCGGCGTGAACGCGACGCGAGCGTCCGAACCTCGCGTCAGGAGAGCGGCTTGACCTCGAGGTCGCCGGCGCCCGCGGACACGGTCGCGAAGGCCGTGTAGCCGTCGGCCGCCGAGCGCTCGAGCAGCGCCTTGACGTTCTTCGTGCGTCGCTCGAGCCGAACCCGGGCCCCGCCCGCGATGAGCGTGGCTTTGTGGCGGACGAGCTCGTGCACCGGCACGTCGGCATCGTGGATCAGCACGACCGCCTGCGCGGCGGCATCGGCCTCATCGGCGATCAGATCGACGAGCCGCTCGAAGCCCAACGAGAACCCGACCGCGGGGACCTGCTGTCCGAGGAAGCGACCGATCATGCCGTCGTAGCGCCCGCCGCCGCCGAGTGAGTACCCGACGGACGGGTGCGCGAGCTCGAAGATCGTTCCGGTGTAGTACCCCATGCCGCGCACGAGGAACGGGTCGAAGACGAGCGGGATGTCGGACTGACCACGCCCCGCAGCCACCGCCTCGCCGATGCCGACCAGGTGCTCGATCAGCTCGGCCGGGGCGCCGTCGGGCAGGGCCTTGCGGATCTGACGCTCGCCGAACGGGTGGTACTCCATCGTCTGCGGGCGCCGCAGGAAGGCATCGAAGGCATCGGCGGCGGCCGTCGAGGCGCTGCGCTCGTGCAGCTCGGCGGCGACCCCCTCCGGAGCGATCTTGTCGAGCTTGTCGATCGTGATGAGCACGCCGGGACGCTCCTCGGCGGTGAAACCGAAGCTGTCCAGCATCCAGTCCAGCACGCGGCGGTCGTTGATCCGCACCGTCGCACCCTCGAGGCCCAGGGCGTCGACCACGTCGAGCGAGGCGACCATCAACTCGGCCTCGGCACGAGACGAGTCGTCTCCCATGATGTCGATGTCGCACTGCACGAACTGCCGGTAGCGGCCCTTCTGAGGGCGCTCCGCACGCCAGACCGGGCCGATCTGGATCGAGCGGAAGACGGTGGGGAGCTGGCCGCGGTTGCTCGCGTAGAAACGTGCGAGCGGGACGGTGAGGTCGTAACGGAGGCCCAGGTCCGAGAGGGCAGCAGGGTCTTCGGCGGCCGCGCGGATCGCGTCGGCGTCGAGCCCACGCCGCAGGATGTTGTACGAGAGCTTCTCGTTGTCGCCGCCGATCCCGGCATGCAGCCGGTCGTAGTCCTCGACCACGGGCGTCTCGATCTCGTCGAATCCGTGCGCGAGGTAGCGCTCGCGGATGACGGAGAGCACGCGCTCACGGCGGGCCTTGTCGGCGGGGAGGATGTCGCGCATGCCGCGCGGCGGGTTCACAGTAGCCACGAGTCCATCTTCCCAGGTCGGGCACCCCGACCGTGCGTCAGGAGCCGGCCTCGGCCGCCCGGACGTCGTCTTCGAGCGCGCGGAGCCGCTCGCGCAGTGCGCGTTCCGCGTCCCACCCCTCGGCGCGGGCCGTCGCCACGAGCGCGAGCAGCGCATCGCCGAGCTCGGCTTCGGATGCCGGGGGCACTGCCGTCGAAACCGGTGCGACTGTCACACCGACACCGGCCGCGCGACCGACGAGCTTCTGCGCGAGCGCGAGTGCCGGCATCCCCCGTGGCACTCCGTCGAGCACGCTGCTGCGGGTGCGCTTCTCGGCAGCCTTGGCCGCGTTCCAGTGCACCAGGACCTGCTCGGGCGTCTCGGCGATCTCTCCGGCGAAGACGTGCGGATGCCGCCGCACCATCTTCTCGGTCAGGGTGCGTGCCACGTCGTCGATGTCGAACGGGTCCTCCGGATCCTGCGCCGCGATCGCCGCGTGGAAGAGCACCTGCCAGAGCAGGTCTCCGAGCTCTTCACGCAGGTCGTCGCGTGTGCCGGCCTCGACCGCGTCGATCACCTCGTGCGACTCCTCGATCAGGTACGGCACGAGGTCGCGGTGCGTGATCTGCTGCGACCACACGCAGCGGTCGCGGACCGCGTGCATGGTGTCGGCGGCGGTGCGGAGCGGGTCGGCGCCGTCTGCCTGAGGCTCGGGTCGTGCGCTCACGCGTGCTCCTTCTGGTCGGTGCGGATCCGGCTCCGCGCTCACGAAGAGGCGGATGCGACCCGACGGTACCAGCGCGCACGCAGCGACACGATGAATGCGGAGAGCACCAGGGCGATCAGCGAGCCGACGAGCACACCGAGGATGGCCTGGTCGCGGATGCCGCCGTCGCTCGCGAAGGCGAGGTTGGCCAGGAGCAGCGAGACCGTGAAGCCGATGCCGCCGAGCGCACCGGCCGCGAGGATGTCGGCGAACGGCAGCGCGGGCTCCGAACCCTTCGGGCGGATGCGCATCGCGATCCACCCGAACAGCGAGATGCCGATGATCTTGCCGACCGGCAGCGCGACGACGATCGCCCAGAATGCCGGCGACAGCTGCGTGAGCGAGAGGGCGGGGATCACGACGAACGCCGCGACGAACGCGAACACCGGGAGGATCAGACCGTTCACGGTCGGCTCCAGCGCGTGCCGGGTACGGGCCGCGGGGACCGGCGACATGACGAGCCCGAGCAGCACTCCGGCGATCGTCGCATGGACGCCGGACGAGGCGACGAGGCCCCAGGTGACGACGCCGACCACGACCATGGCGACCGCGATGAGCGGGTGCCCCTTCGCGTGCAGCAGACGGCTGAGCGCCCAGAACACGGCGACACCGACGATCGCGAGCACGAGCTGCAGCCACTGCACGTCGTCGGCGAAGAGCACCGCGATGAAGATGATGCCGATGATGTCGTCGAGGATCGCCAGGGCGAGGAGGAACACGCGCACCCGCGACGGCAGGCCCTTGCCGAACATCGCCAGCACACCGAGCGCGAACGCGATGTCCGTGGCCGTCGGGATCGGCCAGCCCGACGCGGTGGAGCTGTCACCACCCGCGATCAGCAGATACACGGCGATCGGGACGAGCACTCCGCCGGCCGCGGCGATCGCGGGCTGCAGAGCCTTGCGCGGCGAATCGAGCTCGCCGTGCGTGAGTTCGTGACGCAGCTCGATGGCCACGACGAGGAAGAAGATCGCGAGGAGGCCGTCGGACACCCAGTGCGAGATCGACAGATCGAGATCCGTGCCCGGCACCGCGATGTGGAAGTCGAGGAACGCCGCCAGCGCGTCGTGCGTGGGCAGGTTCGCGAGCAGCAGGCCGAGACCGGCGGCGATGAGAAGAAGGACTGCGGGGAACTGCTGACCGCGGAGGGGGTTCGCTGAGATGCGCATCCCCTCCATCGTAGGTTGCGGCGATATCGCCGTGCATGCCGTGTCGTTCCGGGTCGGCGCGGGTGCGGCGTCATGCGTGCAGGACACCCCCACCGCCCGGGATACTCTCGAAGGGTGACCCCCGCACACTCTTTCTCCGAGCCCACGAACACCGAGGCGATCCGCGTGATCGGCCGATTCGAAGCCAGTAGCGGCACGCCGGATGCGATGCGCACCGATGTCAGGATGCTCGGGCAGCTGCTCGGGCAGGTGCTGCGCGAAGCCGGCGGCGACGATCTCTTCGAAGACGTCGAGCGTCTGCGGCTCGCCACGATCCAGGCGTATGACCAGGAGACGCCCGATGCGTTCGAGCGTGCCGCGGCGATCGCCGAGTCGTTCACCATCGCCAGGGCCGACGAGGTCGCCCGGGCCTTCACCTGCTACTTCCACCTCGTGAACCTGGCCGAGGAGCACCAGCGCGTGCGCGTGCTGCGCGAGCGCGCCGGACAGCCGGGACGCGAGGATGCCGCCGACACCGTCGCGACCGCCTACGCACGACTGCGCAGCGAGGTCGGCGACGAGGAAGCCCGCCGCCGCCTGGACGGCCTCCGCTTCCACCCCGTCTTCACCGCCCACCCGACCGAGGCCCGCCGCCGTGCCGTCTCCTCGAGCATCCGTCGCCTGTCCGAACTGCTGACCCAGCACGATGCGGCGAGCGCCGGCGGATCCGAGGAGCACCGTGCCCGCCGCCGGATGCTGGAGGAGATCGACACCCTCTGGCGCACCGCGCCGCTGCGGTCGCAGAAGCCCTCCCCGACCGACGAGGTCCGCACCGTGATGGGCGTGTTCGACGAGACGCTGTTCACGACCGTGCCCCACGTGTACCGCCGCATCGACGACGCTCTCCGTGGCGAGGAATCCGGCTCCAGTGCTCCTGTGGTGCCCGCGTTCGTGCGCATCGGCTCCTGGGTCGGTGGCGACCGCGACGGCAACCCGTTCGTCACGGCATCCGTCACCCGCGAGGCCTCGCAGATCGCGGCCGACCACGTCCTTCGCGGACTGGAGCGCGCGCTCGACCGCATCGGCAGGACCCTCACGCTGTCTGCGGACGACACCCCGCCGAGCACCGAGGTCGTCGCCGTGTGGGAGCGATTCGCCGCGGCAGAGCCGGATCTCGCCGCCGAACTCGCGGCCCGCTCCCCCGATGAGCCCCACCGCCGCGTGCTGCTCGTCCTGTCCCGACGAGTCGCCGCGACCCGCCACGGTGACTCGGCCCAGGGCTACTCGCGTCCCGAGGAGCTACTCGCGGATCTGCGGGCCGTGCAGTCCTCGCTCGCGGCTGCCGGCGCGAAGCGTCATGCGTTCGGCGGCGTGCAGCATCTGATCTGGCAGGTCGAGACGTACGGCTTCCACCTGACCGAGCTCGAGGTGCGTCAGCACTCGCAGGTGCACGCGAAGGCCCTGGCGGAGCTCGACGCGGGCGAGGCCATCAGTGCCCAGACCGAGGAGGTGCTGGAGGTGTTCCGCGCGATCGCGGACATCCAGCGCGACCGCGGCCTGCGGGCGGCCGGACGCTACGTCGTCTCGTTCACCCAGGCCGCCTCCGACCTCGCAGGCGTGCACCGTCTCGCCCGGTACGCGCTCGGCGACGACGCACCGGTGCTCGACGTGGTGCCGCTGTTCGAGACGTTCGCCGACCTTCAGGCAGCGCCCGGAATCCTGGCCGAGGCCGTGACCTTCCCGGAGTTCCGCGAGCGAATGGCCGCCACCGGCAACCGCCTCGAGGTCATGCTCGGATACTCGGACTCGTCGAAGGATGTCGGCCCCGTCGCCGCGAACCTCGCCCTGTACGAGGCGCAGGAGAAGATCGCGCGCTGGGCGCAGGAGTCCGAGATCGAGCTGACGCTCTTCCACGGTCGCGGTGGCGCCCTCGGGCGTGGTGGCGGCCCCGCCAACTCCGCGATCCTCGCACAGCCGCCGCACTCGGTCGACGGCCGCTTCAAGCTCACCGAGCAGGGCGAGGTCATCTTCGCGCGCTACGGCGAGCCGGCCATCGCGATGCGGCACATCGACCAGGTCGCCGCCGCCACACTGCTCGCGTCGTCCCCCACCGAGGAGGAACGCACCAGCCGCGCGGCCGAGCGCTACGCCGAGGTCGCCTCGGTGATGGATGCCGCCTCCCGCGAACGCTTCTTCTCGCTCGTGAAGGCCGAGGGGTTCGCACCCTGGTTCGCCACGGTCACCCCGATGGAGGAGATCGGTCTGCTCGCGCTCGGCTCGCGGCCCGCGCGTCGCGGACTGTCCGTCGAGTCTCTCGAGGATCTGCGGGCCATCCCGTGGGTGTTCGCGTGGACGCAGGCGCGCATCAACCTCGCCGGCTGGTTCGGTCTCGGCACCGCCCTGGACGCCGTCGGCGATGAGCAGCTGCTCATCGAGGCGTACCGCGAGTGGCCGCTGCTTCGCACCATGATCGACAACGTCGCGATGAGCCTCGCCAAGACCGACGAGCGCATCGCCCGGCAGTACCTCGCCCTGGGCGACCGCGATGACCTGGCACAGCTCGTGCTCGACGAACTCGCGGTCACGCGGCGCTGGGTGATCCGCCTCACCGGCGGCGAGCGCCTGCTCGAGAACAAGCCTGTTCTCCAGCGCGCCGTGCAGCTGCGCAGCCCCTACGTCGACGCGCTCTCGCTGCTGCAGCTGCGTGCCCTGCGCGCGCTGCGCTCGGCCGAGGGGCCCACCGGGTCCGGCGCCGATGCCGAACAGCAGCGCCTGCTTCTGCTCTCGGTCAGCGGCGTCGCCGCCGGCCTTCAGAACACCGGGTGACCGATATACCGTCTGGCCGGGTGCGCGATCCGCATTCGGCCGGCCGCTAGAGTGAAACCTCCGCCGACACCGGCGATGCCTCACGCGACACGATCGCCTGCACCACAATCCCCCATCAGAAAGCCTCTTCCGCGTGACCGCAACGACTCCCGCCGACTTCCATCCGCTCGCCGCCTCCGTGCAGCCCGTGTTCGACACGGTGCTGTCCCGCAGCCCGTACGAGCCGGAGTTCCACCAGGCCGTCCACGAGGTGCTGCACTCGATCGCCCCCGTCCTGGAGCGACGCCCGGAGTACGTCGACGGCGGCATCCTCGAGCGGCTCGTCGAACCCGAGCGGCAGATCCTCTTCCGCGTGCCGTGGATCGACGACGCCGGCAAGCTGCAGGTCAACCGCGGCTACCGCATCCAGTTCTCGTCGGTGCTCGGCCCGTACAAGGGCGGACTGCGCTTCCACCCCTCGGTGAACCTCTCGATCATCAAGTTCCTCGGCTTCGAGCAGATCTTCAAGAACGCGCTCACCGGTCAGGGAATCGGCGGCGGCAAGGGCGGGTCCGACTTCGACCCGCACGGCAAGTCCGACGCCGAGGTCATGCGCTTCTGCCAGTCGTTCATGAACGAGCTGTACCGCCACCTCGGCGAGCACACCGACGTCCCCGCGGGCGACATCGGCGTCGGCGGCCGCGAGATCGGCTACCTCTTCGGCCAGTACCGCAAGGTCACCAACCGTCACGAGTCCGGCATGTTCACCGGCAAGGGCACGGGCTGGGGCGGTGCTGAGGTGCGCACCGAGGCGACCGGCTACGGCGCGGTGTTCTTCGCGCAGGAGATGCTCGCCGTGCACAACGACTCCCTCACCGGAAAGCGCGTCGGCATCTCGGGCTCGGGCAACGTCGCCATCTACGCGATCCAGAAGGCCACCCAGCTCGGCGCGACCGCCGTCACGGCCTCCGACTCCTCCGGCTACGTCGTCGACGACGCCGGTATCGACGTCGACCTGCTCCGTCAGCTGAAGGAGGTCGAGCGCGCCCGGATCGTCGAGTATGCCAACCGTCGGCCCAGCGCCCGCTTCGTCGAGGGCGGCAGCGTCTGGGAGGTCCCGGTCGACATCGCCGTCCCCTCCGCCACGCAGAACGAGGTCAGCCTCGCCGATGCCGAGGCACTGATCGCCAACGGCGTGCGCGCCGTCTCCGAGGGCGCGAACATGCCGTGCGTGCCCGACGCCGTCGAGGCCTTCCAGAAGGCGGGCGTGCTGTTCGCTCCCGGCAAGGCTGCGAACGCCGGCGGTGTCGCGACCTCGGCCCTCGAGATGAGCCAGAACGCCTCGCGTCAGCGCTGGACCTTCGCCGACAGCGAGAACAAGCTGCGCGAGATCATGGCCGACATCCACGACGCCGCCTTCGACGCCGCAGAGCGTCACGACGTCGGCGGCGACTACGTGGCCGGAGCCAACATCGCCGGCTTCGAGCGCGTCGCCGCCGCGATGCTCGCCCAGGGCGTCATCTGATCCGAGTTCGCACCTCGCGCGGCGAGACTTCGCAGAACCACACGAACGTCGCAGGAATCCCGGGATTCTCTGCGACGTTCGTGCTGTTCTGCGAGTTTCGGACCGCGGAGTCAGACCTCGCGGTCGTGGGCGTGGCGGGCCAGTGAACTGCCGTAGCGCTCGGTGAGCTGCACCATCAGGTCGGGGGTGTCTCGGTCGACACCGAACACATGACCGGGGAAGTCGAGCTCCGGCTGCGCAGCGGCGATCTCCTGATCCCGGTCCGGCGAGAGTAGCTGCACCGGGTCACCGACGGCCACCCACCCGATCGGGACCACCGTGCGCTCGGGAAGCACGGCGCGGCGATGCACGATCGCGTTGACCCGCACCTCGCAGCGCGCCCCGACGAGCGCGCCGTTGAAGACGCGGGCACCGGATGCGAAGAAGACCTCCTCGCCCACCGTCGCGCCGGCGATGCTCGCCAGCGTCCCGATCAGCGTGTGCGCACCGATGTGGACCGCATTGGCCGCGGTGGCGCGGATCAGCGCGTTCTCCATCACGATCACGTTCTCGCCGAGGGTGATCGGCCCGCCCTCGGCCGTGATGACGGCGCCATGCAGCACCTGGCAGCCCGGCGCCACCTCCACGTCGCCGGAGACGACGGCGGTGGGGGCGATGACGGCGGTGTCATGGATGCGGGGGCGAGCCCCGAGGTGCTCGTACAACATGCGGCCAGACTAGTCCCGCCGCAGCCGCGAAAGCAGCCGCCGCACGTTACTCGACTTTGGCGGGCTCCGGGAAGATGGCGGTGAACAGCTGCTCGACCCATTCGAGGAGCTGCGTGTCGGGCAGCGGCTCGAGTCCGACACCCACAGCGGCGGGAACCGTGGGCATCGTCACGACCAGCGCCTCTCCCCCGGCCACGAGCTTCGCCTTCGGGTACAGCCGCTGCAGCCGCACCTTGATCGAGTCCTCGAGCCGCGCCGGCGCGATGCGCAGGTTCGAACCCATCACGACCACATCCGTCAATCCGGCGCGCGCAGCCCGACGACGCAGCCGCGAGATCGCCAGAAGCCCCTCGACCTCTTCGGGAGGCGTGCCGTAGCGGTCGACGAGTTCTTCGATCACGAGGTCGATGGCGCCGTCCTTCGCCGTGGCCGCCGAGGCCGCCGACAGCTTCTGATACGCCTCGAGGCGCAGTCGCTCGCTGTCGATGTAGTACTCGGGGATCCGGGCATCGAGCGGCAGTTCGAGCCGCAGCTCCTGCCCCGTCTCGACCTCGTCGCCGCGGAACGTCGCCACCGCCTCGCCGATCATGCGCAGGTACAGGTCGAAGCCGACGCCGGCGATGTGTCCGGCCTGCTCGGCGCCGAGCATGTTGCCCGCGCCGCGGAGCTCGAGGTCCTTCAGCGCGACCTGCATGCCCGAGCCGAGCTCGTTGTTGACCGCGATGGTCTGCAGGCGGTCGGCGGCGGTCTCGGAGAGCGGCTTCATCTCGTCGTAGAGGAAGTACGCGTACGCCCGCTCGCGCCCTCGCCCGACGCGGCCGCGGAGCTGGTGCAGCTGGCTGAGGCCGTATTTGTCGGCGCGGTCGATGATGATCGTGTTCGCGTTCGAGATGTCGAGGCCGGTCTCGATGATGGTGGTCGAGACGAGCACGTCGAACTTGCGCTCCCAGAAGTCGTCGACGACCTGTTCGAGCTGGTGTTCGCCCAGCTGCCCGTGGGCGACGGCGATGCGCGCCTCGGGAACGAGTTCCGCCAGCTGCGCCGCGACGCGCTGGATGGACTGCACGCGGTTGTGCACGAAGAAGATCTGGCCCTCGCGCAGGATCTCGCGCCGGATGGCCGCGGCGATCTGCTTGTCGCTGCGGGGTCCGACGAACGAGAGGATCGGATGCCGGTCCTCCGGAGGTGTCGCGAGCGTGGACATCTCCCGGATGCCCGTGACCGCCATCTCCAGCGTGCGCGGGATCGGGGTGGCGCTCATGGCGAGGATGTCGACGTTGGTCTTCAGCTTCTTCAGCGCGTCTTTGTGCTCGACGCCGAACCGCTGCTCCTCGTCGATGATCATCAGACCGAGGTCCTTGAAGATGACCCCCTCCGTCAGGATGCGGTGGGTGCCGATGATCATGTCGACGGAGCCCTCCAGCAGCCCCTGGAGAGTGAGCCTGACCTCCTTGTCGGTCTGGAAGCGCGACAGCGCGCGCACCTTCACCGGGAAACCGGCGAAGCGCTCGGTGAACGTCTCCATGTGCTGCTTGACCAGGAGCGTCGTCGGCACGAGCATCGCGACCTGCTTGCCGTCTTGGATCGCCTTGAACGCCGCGCGCACGGCGACCTCGGTCTTGCCGAAGCCGACGTCGCCCGAGAGCAGCCGGTCCATCGGGATCGGCCGCTCCATGTCGGCTTTGATCTCGTCGATCGTCTGCAGCTGGTCCAGCGTCTCGGCGAACGGGAAGGCCTCTTCGAGTTCGCGCTGCCAGGGCGTGTCCGGGCCGAAAGCATGGCCCTTGGCGCTCATGCGTGCGGAGTACAGCTTCACGAGCTCGACCGCGATGTCGCGCACGGCCTTGCGAGCCTTGCCCTTGGCCTGCGACCAGTCGCTGCCGCCCATCTTCGAGAGGGTCGGGGCCTCACCGCCGACGTACTTCGAGAGGGAGTCGAGCTGATCCGTGGGGACGTACAGCTTGTCGCCGGGGTAGCCGCGCTTGGAGGGGGCGTATTCGAGGATGAGATAGTCGCGCACGGACTTGGTCGCGTTGCGACCACCGGTGGACACCTCGCGCTGCGTCATCTCGACGAACCGCCCGATGCCGTGGGTGGCGTGCACCACGAAGTCGCCCTGCTTCAGCTGCAGCGGGTCGACGACGTTCTTGCGACGGGAGGCGAGCTTCTTGACGACCCGCTGGTCGCCACCGATCGTGCGTCCGTAGAACTCGTTGTCGGTGAGGACGGCGAGCTTCGCCTCCGGCACCTGGAATCCGGCTTCGACCGACCCCGTGACCAGCGTCGCGACACCGGCCTCCGGCGCATCCGTGAGACTCTCGACGACGCGAGCCGCGAGGCCGCGGTCGGACAGCACATCACGTGCACGATCGACCAGACCGCTGCCGGCAGCGATCACCACCACGCGCCAGCCGTCGGTGACCTTGGCCTCGACGAACGAGATGGCCCCGTCGACGTTGCCGTGGAACGACGGGATGATGGCGGCGCCGAGGGTGGCGGCATCCGCATCGGAGGCCGCATCGCCGTCGCCGACGCTGATGCCGAAGGGGCTCAGCTGCCACCAGACGCCACCCCGGTCGCGCACGCCCTCGCGCAGTTCGGCGATCGTGAGGAAGTCGCCGGCACCGAGATCGATGGGCGCCGACGCACCGGACGTGGCCGCGCTCCAGGCGGCATCGAGGAACTCGCGGTTCGTGTCGCCCAGAGTGATCGCGCGCGCGGTGGAGCGGTCGGGATCGACGACGGCCGTCGCCGCCCCCGCCGGCAGATACTCGGCCAGGGACTTCAGCGGCCCCGCGACCGCGGGCAGGAGCGATTCCATGCCCTCGACCGGGATACCCTCGGCCATCTTCTCGAGCATCCCCCGGATCGCCGGGAAGCCCTCGATCAGGGCGCGCGCGCGATCGCGGACATCGGCGGTCAGCAGCAGCTCGCGGCTGGGCGGAAGGTCGACGCCGGGAACGTCACCCGGGAGCGAGCGCTGATCGGCGACGGAGAACGCGCGGATCTGGTCGATCTCGTCGCCGAAGAACTCGACGCGGAACGGGTGCTCCGAGACAGGAGGGAAGACGTCGAGGATGCCCCCGCGCACGGCGAACTCGCCGCGACGCGACACCATGTCGACGCGGGAGTATGCCCGCTCCACGAGCTGCTCGACGACGCGGTCGAGATCGTTGCCCCGGCTGCCGACGGCGAGCTCGAGCGGCGCGATCTCCCCGAGGTTGCCCGCGATCGGCTGCAGCGCAGCCCGCACGGACGCGACGACCACGAGCGGATGATCACCGGTCCACTCGGCGATGCGGCGCAGCGTCTGCAGGCGCTGGCCGACCGTGTCGACGCTGGGACTCAGGCGCTCGTGCGGCAGCGTCTCCCAGGCCGGGAACGTCAGGATGTCGGCTGAGGGCAGGTAGGCGTGCATCGCCAGCGCCAGGCTCTCGGCACGCCGCCCGGTGGGGACGACGGCGAGGAGCGCAGGGGGGTGCCCCGCCGCAGCGCGCTTCTCCAGCAGGCCGGCGAGCGCCGGCGCATCGAGCCCGTCGACCAGGCCGAGGTCGGCATCGGTGTGCGCCCACTGCAGGGCGTCACGGTACAGAGACGCCTCTTCCAAGGCGCGCAGAATCCCCGGAACAGTCACCGGATAAGACTAGTCGCGCCCACGGACACTCCGGCCCGCCCGCTCGTTCAGAGGGCGCCGACCTCAATAGGCTGTCGGGATGGAATCCGTCGCCCTGACCACCGAACGTCTCGTCCTGCATGCACCGACGGAGGCGGACATCGATGCGATCACAGAGGCGTGCCAGGATCCGGAGATCGCGCGCTGGACGACGGTTCCGAGCCCCTACAACCGCGAGGATGCGGAGCACTTCGTGCGTCTCGTCGCGGGGTCGTGGGCCGACGGCTCGGAGGCGGTCTGGGGTATGTACGCCGACGACGAGCTCGTGGGCATGATCGGTCTGCACGGTATCGCCGCCCACTTCACGGGCGGGAGCGCCGAACTCGGGTACTGGGTGACCCCGGCCGCCCGGGGCAAGGGCCATCTCGCGGAAGCTGCCCGCGCCGTGATCGATTGGGGTTTCACCGAGCTCGGGCTCGTCCGCCTCCGCTGGCAGGCCGTGGCCGGGAACGTCCCTTCCGCCCGCGCCGCCCGCGCGCTCGGCTTCCGCTACGAGGGTCTGCAGCGGCAGGCGCTCACGAGTCCGCGCGGTCGTGACGACGGGTGGATCGCCGGCCTGCTGCCTGATGACGACCGCACGCCGGTGGACTGGCCGATCCTCTGAGACGCACGCCCACCGGGTGACAGTGTCGGCGGCCGATGACAGGATGAACGCATGCCGGAGATGCCGGAAGTCCAAGGCCTGACCACGTTCCTCGCCGACCGCGCCGTGGGGCGCACGATCACGCGCGCCAGCGTCGCGGCGATCGCCGCGCTGAAGACCTACGATCCGCCCATCACCGCGTTGCAGGGCGCGACGATCACGGCCGCCGTCCGGCTCGGAAAGTTCGTGGTGCTGTCGTGCGGCGACGAGCTGCATCTCGTGTTCCACCTCGCGAAGGCCGGGTGGCTGCGCTGGTATGAGACGCTGCCGACGACGCTCATCAAACCCGGCAAGTCGCCGATCGCTCTGCGCGTCGCGCTCGATGACGACAGCGGTTTCGACCTGACCGAGGCCGGAACGAAGAAGTCGCTCGCGGTGTACGTGGTCCGTGATCCGCAGGAGGTGCCGGGCATCGCGCGGCTCGGCCCCGACCCGCTCGACCCCGCCTTCGACCGCGGCACGTTCGCTGCGCTGCTGGAAGACCGGCGGATGCAGATCAAGGGACTGCTGCGCGACCAGGCGGTGATCGCGGGGATCGGCAACGCGTACTCCGACGAGATCCTGCACGCCGCCCGGATGTCGCCGTACGCGATCGCGGGAAAGCTCGACGATGCCGAGATCGACCGCCTGTACGACGCGATGCGCGAGACGCTCACCGAGGCGGTCGCCGAGGCATCGGGCAAACCGCCCGCCGACCTCAAAGACGCCAAGCGACGGGGGATGCAGGTGCATGCGCGTCGCGGCGAGGCATGCCCCGTCTGCGGTGACACCGTCCGCAGCGTGTTCTTCGCCGACCGCTCCCTCGAGTACTGCCCCACGTGCCAGACCGGCGGCAAGGTGCTCGCCGACCGTCGTCTCTCTCGACTGTTGAAGTGACCTCGCCCTTCCGGGCCCTCCCGGTCCATGTCTCGGAATGAAATGCGCGCAGATGCGTTGAGTACACTCAGAACAACAACGTGCTCCGGGGTCGGTGGGAATCCGAACCGGCGGTGACAGTCCGCGAGCGTCTCGAGAGATCGGGATGCCGATCCGGTGAAATTCCGGGACCGACGGTGATGCGAGGGAGACCTCGCTAGTCCGGAAGGGAGGCAGCACGAGACGCATCCGTGCGTCCGTTCCGCCATCCCTGTCTGACCCCGGAGCCTCAGAGGAGGACGACGGATGGCAGTGAACGCGGCAGAGCGCAGCGCGATGGATCGCGCGCTCCAGCTCGCCACGCGCGGACCGCGCGGGGCGAACCCGCAGGTCGGCGCGGTCATCCTCTCCCCCGATGGCACGGTCCTCGCCGAGGGCTGGCATCAGGGAGCCGGGACACCGCACGCCGAGGTCGACGCGCTCTCGAAGCTCGCACCCGGCGACGCCCGCGGCGCCACTGCCGTCGTGACGCTCGAGCCCTGCAATCACACCGGACG
The DNA here is from genome assembly GCF_012030385.1 of Microbacterium sp. B19(2022). Classification (NCBI taxonomy): domain Bacteria; kingdom Bacillati; phylum Actinomycetota; class Actinomycetes; order Micrococcales; family Microbacteriaceae; genus Microbacterium; species Microbacterium sp. B19(2022). Next base: position 12,366 of record NZ_JAAUVO010000008.1, on the reverse strand, counting down.
CACCGGGCCCTGCGCCGTCGCGCTGATCGAGGCAGGGGTCGCCAGAGTCGTGTACGCCCTCGACGATCCCGGCGCCGAATCAGGAGGCGGAGCGGAGCGCCTGCGCGCCGCCGGCGTCGACGTCGACTCGGGTGAGCAGGCGGATGCCGCGCATGCCCTGATCGACGGCTGGCTGACGGCACAACGCCTGGGACGCCCGCACATCACGGTCAAGTGGGCGCAGAGCCTCGACGGTCGCGCCGCTGCCGCCGACGGCTCGAGCCAGTGGATCACGGGACCGGCCGCTCGGGCCGACGTGCACCACCGCCGCGCGGAGGCCGACGCGATCGTCGTCGGCACCGGCACCGTGCTCGCCGACGACCCGGCTCTCACCGCCCGCGACGGCGACGCTCTGCTGCCGCACCAGCCCGTCCCGGTCGTCATCGGTTCGCGCCCGACGCCGACGGACGCCGCCGTGCACCGTCATCCGCACTCCCCACTCTTCTACGACACCCACGATCTGCACGCGGTGACCGCCGATCTGCACGCGCGTGGCATCCAGCGCGTCTTCGTCGAGGGTGGGCCGACCCTGGCCAGCGCCTTCATCCAGGCGGGCCTGGCCGACCGGGTGCTCGCCTACATCGCGCCGGTGCTGCTCGGCGGCGACAAGCTCGCCCTCGGCGACATCGGCGTCGCATCGATCGACCATGCGCGCCGCCTCACGATCGACGAATGGGTCCCCCTCGGACCCGATCTGCTCGCCGTCGCACGCCCCGCAGCACCGACAGACCCTCAGAACCAGAACGAAGGAGCCGCCTGATGTTCACCGGAATCATCGAGGAGATGGGCGAGATCACCGCGATCGCGCCCGCGGGCGACGGCTGGCGCCTGACCGTGCGCGCCCCCCGCGCGGCAGCGGATGCCGTGCACGGCGAGTCCATCGCCGTCTCGGGCGTGTGCCTCACGGTCGTCGGCTCGACTGCCGACACCTTCGACACCGACGTGATGAAGCAGACGCTCGACGTCGCCGCGATCGGATCGGCGACGGTCGGCACCCGCGTCAACATCGAGAAGGCCATGCCTGTCGGTGCACGACTGGGCGGACACATCGTGCAGGGACATGTCGACGGAGTCGGCGACGTGCTCGAGGTGCGACCCGGTGCCCAGTGGAGCGTGCTGCGCATCAGCCTGCCGACTGACCTCGCCCCGCTCGTGGTCGACAAGGGCTCCATCTCCGTCGACGGAACGTCACTGACCGTGAGTGCCGTCAGCGAGCCCGCCGACCCCTCCCCGTGGTTCGAGGTCTCGCTGATCCCGGAGACCCTCGCCGCGACCACCCTCGGCAGCCGAGCGGTCGGCGACCGTGTGAACCTCGAGACCGACATCCTCGCCCGTCACGTCGAGCGCCTGCTCGCGTTCCGCGCCGCACCGGAAGGAGGCTCGCGATGAGCCTTTCCACCATCGCCGAGGCCCTGGAGGCGCTGCGCGCCGGGCGCCCCGTGCTCGTCGCTGACGACGAGAATCGCGAGAACGAGGGCGACGTGATCCTGTCGGCTGAGCTGGCCACGCCCGAGTGGGTGGCGTGGACGGTGCGCTGGTCGTCCGGCTTCATCTGCGCGCCGATGCCGACCGACCTCGCCGACCACCTGAACCTGCCGCCGATGGTGGCCGCCAGCGAAGACGCCCGCTCCACCGCCTACACGGTGAGTGTGGACGCGGCCGAGGGCGTCACCACCGGCATCAGCGCCCACGACCGCGCGCACACGCTGAACGTGCTGGCGAACCCGGGATCGACGGCGACCAGCATCATCCGTCCGGGCCACGTCCTGCCGCTGCGCGCCGTCGACGGAGGCGTGCGCGAGCGCAGCGGTCATACCGAGGCCGCCGTCGAGCTGATGAAGCTCGCAGGCCTGCGGCCGGTTGGTGCGATCGCCGAGGTGGTCGCCGAAGACGGCAGCATGATGCGTCTCCCCGGCCTGATCGACCTCGGAGCGCGCGACGGCGTGCCGGTCATCACGATCGAGCAGCTCATCGCGCACCTCAATGACATCGATCCCGAAGGCGCCACTCCCTCGGCGCATCGCGGGCGCCGCGTGAGCCTGCGCGCCGACGCCACGGTGCCGACGACCCACGGGGTCTTCCGGTTCCTCGCCTACAAGGACCGGGTGACGGGGACCGACCACATCGCCGTCGTCTCGGGCGAACTCGGCGAGACGGCTCTCGTGCGCGTGCACTCGGAGTGCCTGACCGGCGAGGCGTTCGGCTCGCTGAAGTGCGAGTGCGGACCGCAACTGGATTCGGCGCTCGACGCGATCGAGAAGCAGGGCGGCGTCGTCATCTACATGCGCGGGCACGAGGGACGCGGCATCGGCCTCATCAACAAGCTGCGGGCATACAGCCTGCAGGAAGAGGGCCTCGACACCGTCGACGCGAACCTCGCCCTCGGGCTGCCGGCTGACGCACGCGACTACGCCGCGGCAGCGGGCATCCTCGCCGATCTGGGTGTGTCGAAGGTGCGGCTGCTGACCAACAACACCGACAAGGTGGAGCAGCTGCGCGAGCTGGGACTCGACGTCATCGAGCAGGTCCCCCTGATCGTGGGCGTCGGACCGAACAACCATCAGTACCTGGAGACCAAGCGTGACCGGATGGGTCACATCATCGGCGAAGCGGAACTCGCAGAGGCGCTCGCCCACGGGAAGGACGAGAAATGAGCGGCGCAGGAGCACCCGAGACCGGCGACATCGATGGACGCGGTCTGAACGTCGTGATCGTCGCCGGCACCTGGCACGAGACCATCTCGAACGGCCTGATCGCCGGCGCGGAGCGCGTGCTGAATGAGGCGCAGGCCTCGCACCGCCTCGTGCGGGTGCCCGGCTCGTTCGAGCTCGCTCTCGCCGCGCAGGCCGCCTTCGCCGGCGGCGCCGACGCGGTCGTCGCACTCGGCGTCATCATCCGCGGCGGCACCCCGCACTTCGAGTACGTGTCGGCGGCGACCACCGACGGCCTCACCCGCGTCGCGCTCGACGCCGGCAAGCCGGTCGGGTTCGGCGTGCTGACCCTCGATGACGAGCAGCAGGGTCTCGACCGCGCGGGCCTCGAAGGCTCCAAGGAGGACAAGGGTGCCGAGGCGGCGGATGCCGCACTGCGCACCGCGCTCGTCGTCCGGGAGCTGCGCGGCTGAGTCGGGCCCGACTGCGCAGGTCAGCCTGACCTTGCTAGCGCGGACCGACCCGCACCTCCTACGGTGAGGGCATGGAGACTCTGCGCCACATCGTGCTGTTCGTCCACCTCATCGGCTTCGCCGTGCTCTTCGGGGCGTGGGCGGTCCAGGCGTTCGGCGGCAAGCGCGAGTTCACTCGTCTGATGAACATCGGCATGGCGATCGCCGCGGTCGCCGGCCTCGCTCTCGCCGCCCCCTGGGGAATCTCGTACGAGCTCAACTACGTCAAGATCGGCGTCAAGCTCGTGATCCTGCTCGTCATCGGTGCGCTGCTCGGAATCGGCCTGGGCCGTCAGCGCCGCGGAGCAGCCATCCCGCCGGCGGTGTTCTGGCTCGTCGGCATCCTCACCGCCGCCAACGCCGCCATCGCCGCGATCTGGCGCTGAGCGCTCAGCGTTTCCGCGGCGCCGCCGTGCTCTCGCGCACGACGAGCTCGGTGCTCACGAGCGGCGTCTGCTGACGTCCGGTGCCGTCGAGCTCGGCGAGCAGCGCGTCCACCGCGAGCGCCCCGACCCGTTCCGGATGCTGCTGCACGGTCGTCAGCGGCGGCCACAGCTGCGCGGCATCCGGCAATCCGTCGAATCCGACGAGGCTCACATCTCCCGGCACCTCGCGTCCGGCCTCGCGGAACGCGCGGAGCACGCCGATCGCCATCTGGTCGTTCGCCGCGAACACCGCGGTGACGCCGTCGATCTCACGGAGCCGGAGACCCGCCACGTACCCCGAGGCGGCCGACCAGTCGCCCTGCAACGGTTCCGGCACCGGGCGTCGGTGCTTCTCGAGCGTCTCCCGCCAGGCATCGCGACGCCGTTCCGCGGAGTACGAGCGCGCGGGACCGGTGACGTGCCACACCGTGTCGTGTCCGAGTTCGAGCAGATGCTCGGTCGCCAGCCGCGCACCCTGCGCCTGGTCGGTGTCGACGAACGGAAGCGTCTCGCCGCGATTGGAGTCGACGAACACCACGGGCAGGGCATCGGGGATCTCGATGTCGGCCTCGTCGAGCTGGTGTGCCTCGATCACGATGATGATGCCGTCGACCGCGTGCTCCTCCAGGCGCCGGAACGCACCGGCCACGGTCTCGCCGGCACTCGACTCCACGGGGATGAGGGTGAGCGCGTAGCCGAGCTGGGCGGCGCGCACCGCGATCGCGTCGAGCGTGCGCTGGTTGCCGTACGAGCTGAACGAGAACATCACGACGCCGATGGTGCGGAATCGCCCTGACCGCAGCGCGCGGGCGGCACTGTTGGGTCGGTAGCCGAGGCTCTGCATCGCGGCCTCGACGCGCTCGCGGGTGGCGGCGCCGACGTATCCCCTGGCGTTCACGACGCGAGAGACCGTCTGTCCGGAGACGCCCGCCTCACGGGCGACGTCTTCCATCGAAGGCTCACGACGACGTGCCGACGTCTCTGTCGGTTGCTCTGGGGTCACGATCACCCATCCCCTCATATGTTGACGTTGACACACTAGCAGCGCATCGCATATGTTGACGTTGACACACGGCGCACGGTGCGCCCGGAACGTAAGAAGGAATCGTCGATGACGACTGAAACCCCCGTCGCCCTGGGTGCCCCCGGCATCCGGCGCCGCGACAAGCGCGACTGGAAGGGCTGGACCTTCGTCGGTCCGTTCATGGTCGTGTTCGCCCTGGTGTTCCTGACACCGCTCGCCTACGCGCTGTACCTGAGCTTCTTCCAGGAGAAGCTCATCGGCGGCACCGCCTTCGTCGGGCTGGACAACTACGTCCGCGCGCTCACCGACCCGCAGTTCTGGGAGGCGTTCGGCCGCGTGCTGATCTTCCTCGTCGTGCAGGTGCCGATCATGCTGGTCCTCGCCCTCGGTGCCGCCCTGGCCATCGACAGCGCACGCCTGCGCGGAGCATCGTTCTTCCGCATCCTCATCTTCCTGCCCTACGCGGTACCCGCCGTCGTGGCGGTGCTGATGTGGGGCTACATCTACGGCGACCAGTTCGGGCTCACGAGCAACATCAACGACTTCCTCGGAGTCGACGCCATCACGCCGTTCGCCAAGGAATGGATGCTGGTCTCGATCGGCAACATCGTCACGTGGGAGTTCGTCGGCTACAACATGCTGATCTTCTACTCATCGCTCAAGAGCATCCCGACCGACATGTACGAGGCCGCCTCCCTCGACGGCGCGGGGGCATGGCGCACGATCTTCTCGATCAAGATCCCCTCCGTGCGCGGCGCGCTCGTGATCGCGACGATCTTCTCGATCATCGGCAGCTTCCAACTCTTCAACGAGCCGAACATCCTGCGGCCCCTGGCTCCGAACGTGATCACCACGTTCTTCACGCCGAACATGTACGCCTACAACCTGTCGTTCGCCGGACAGCAGTTCAACTACGCCGCCACGATCGCCATCATCATGGGCATCATCACCGCGGTCATCGCCTACGTCGTGCAGCTGCGCGGCTCGAAGTCGGAGGTGCGCTGACATGGCACTCCCCCTCGCCCGCCCCTCTCGCCGTCGCCACGATCCGCTGAACCCGCGCAAGTCCAACACGCTGCTGATCGTCATGATCGTCTACGCGCTGTACACGCTCGTGCCCCTGGTCTGGCTGCTGTTCAGCTCCACTAAGACGCAGGCGGGACTCTTCAGCTCGTTCGGCCTCTGGTTCTCCGATGACTTCGCGTTCTTCGACAACCTCGTCGCCACGTTCTCGTACCGCGACGGCATCTTCCTGCGCTGGCTCGGCAACACGCTGCTGTACGTCGTCGTCGGCGCGGGCGGGGCGACACTGCTCGCCACACTGGCCGGCTACGGCCTCGCGAAGTTCCGTTTCCCCGGCCGACGCGCGGTCTTCGCCGTCGTCCTCGGAGCGGTCGCCGTTCCCGGCACGGCGCTCGCCGTCCCGACATTCCTGCTGTTCAGCGAGCTGGGCCTGACCAACACCCCCTGGGCCGTGATCATCCCGTCTCTCATCAGCCCCTTCGGGCTGTATCTGATCTGGGTGTTCGCCTCCGAGTCCGTGCCGACCGAGCTGCTGGAGGCCGCGCGCATCGACGGCGCCGGAGAGTTCCGGACCTTCTTCACGATCTCGATGCGCCTGCTCGCGCCCGGCATCGTGACGGTCGCGCTGTTCACGGTCGTGGCGACCTGGAACAACTACTTCCTCCCCCTGATCATGCTGTCGGATCCCGCCTGGTATCCGCTCACGGTCGGCCTCAACCAGTGGAGCGCCCAGGCCATCGGCGCCGGCTCCCAGCCGATCTACAACCTCGTGATCATGGGCTCGCTGCTCACGATCATCCCGATCGTCATCGCCTTCCTGCTGCTGCAGCGCTTCTGGCAGTCAGGTCTCACCGCGGGCAGCGTCAAGCAGTAGCCCCGCACTCCTTCCTCACCCCCTCGCGATCCGATGCTGGACCGCACCCCCGAAAGGACACAGCAATGAAGCACCTTCCCTCACCGACACGGCGCACCCTCGCGGTGCTCGCCGCAGGAACCGTGGCAGCACTGGCGCTGGCCGGCTGCAGCACCGGCGGCGACGCGGGCAGCGGATCCGGTTCCGGATCCGGCTCCTTCGACTCCGTCGAGGCTGCACTCGAGAAGGGCGGCGAGATCACATACTGGTCGTGGACGCCGTCTGCCGAGGCCCAGGTCGAGGCGTTCCAGAAGGAATACCCGAACGTCAAGGTCAACCTCGTCAACGCCGGCACCAACAACGAGGAGTACACGAAGCTGCAGAACGCGATCAAGGCGGGCTCCGGTGCCCCCGACGTCGTGCAGGTCGAGTACTACGCCTTGCCGCAGTTCGCCCTGACCGACGCTTTCGCCGACCTGTCGAAGTACGGGTTCGCCGATTTCGAGGACGACTACACCGCATCCACCTGGAACTCGGTCACCAGCGGCGACGCCATCTACGGCCTGCCGCAGGACTCCGGCCCCATGGCGCTGTTCTACAACAAGACCGTGTTCGACGCCGCGGGCGTCGAAGTGCCGACCACCTGGGACGAGTACTACGAGGCGGCGAAGAAGATCCACGCCGCGAACCCCGACGCCTACATCACCAACGACACCGGCGACGCCGGCTTCGCGACCTCCATGATCTGGCAGGCCGGCGGCAAGCCGTTCGAGACCTCGGGCACCGACGTCACGATCGACCTGCAGGACGAGGGGTCGAAGAAGTGGACCGAGAACTGGAACCGCCTCGTCGAGGAAGACCTGGTCGCACCCTACGGCAGCTGGAGCGACGAGTGGTTCCGCGGCCTCGGTGACGGCAGCCTCGCCACCCTCGTGATCGGCGCCTGGATGCCCGGCAACCTCATCACCGGCGCGCCCGACGGCGCCGGCGACTGGCGCGTCGCCCCGATGCCGACCTACGACGGCACCCCGGCGAGCGCCGAGAACGGCGGTGGCGGTCAGGCCGTCACGACGCAGAGCAAGAACCCGGAGCTGGCGGCCGGCTTCCTGTGGTGGCTGAACAACTCGGAGGAGAGCATCTCGATCTTCCTCGAGTCGGGCGGCTTCCCGTCGACGACCGCCGAGCTCTCCAGCGAGGAATTCCTCGCCGATGCTCCGGAGTACTTCGGCGGCCAGAAGATCAACGAGGTCCTCGCGGCCGCAGCCGACGACGTGGTCGAGGACTGGAGCTACCTGCCCTACCAGGTGTACGCGAACAGCATCTTCGGCGACACCGTGGGCCAGTCGTACCAGAACGGCACCGACCTGAACGAGGGCCTGACGGCCTGGCAGGACGCGCTGGTCGAGTACGGCAACGCCCAGGGCTTCACCGTCAACAAGTAACACCCGCGGCTGAGCCGGCCCCGTGCGGGGCCGGCTCAGCTCCTCGATCGAAAGCACTCCGACACGTGACCACGTTCTCTCTCGGCGACACCGACTTCCTCCGCGACGGTCAGCCGCATCAGGTGATCTCCGGCGCCATCCACTACTTCCGCGTGCACCCGGACCTGTGGCAGGACCGCATCCGCAAGGCACGGCTGATGGGCCTGAACACGATCGAGACGTATGTCGCCTGGAATGCGCACGCACCGCGGCGCGGCGAGTGGGACACGACCGGGTGGAACGATCTCGGACGCTTCCTCGACCTCGTTCATGCCGAGGGTCTGGATGCGATCGTGCGCCCGGGTCCCTACATCTGCGCCGAGTGGCACAACGGCGGTCTGCCGGTGTGGCTGACCGGGAGCATGGAGAACCTGCGATCGTCGGCTCCCGACTTCCTCGTCGAGGTGAGCGCCTACCTGCGACGCGTGTACGACATCGTCGCGCCGCGCCAGATCGACCGGGGCGGGCCCGTCGTGCTCGTGCAGATCGAGAACGAGTACGGCGCTTACGGCGCGGACAAGGCCTACCTCGAGGCCCTGGTCGCCGTCACGCGCGATGCCGGAATCACGGTGCCGCTGACGACCGTGGATCAACCCGTGGATCAGATGCTGAGCGACGGCAGCCTTCCTGGCCTGCACAAGACCGGCTCCTTCGGATCCCGCAGCGCGGAACGCCTCGCCACCCTGCGGCGGCACCAGCCGACGGGCCCCCTGATGTGCTCGGAGTTCTGGGACGGCTGGTTCGACTGGTGGGGCGGAGTGCATCACACGACGGATGTCGCCGCTGCCGCAGCCGATCTCGATGCCCTTCTCGCCGCCGGAGCGTCGGTCAACATCTACATGTTCCACGGCGGCACGAACTTCGGGCTCACCAACGGCGCGAACGACAAGGGCCGCTACCTGCCGCTCGTGACCTCCTACGACTACGACGCGCCGCTCGACGAGGCCGGCAACCCCACGGAGAAGTTCTTCGCCTTCCGAGAGGTGATCGCGAAGTACGCTCCGGTGCCGGAAGAGATGCCGGCAGTCACGATCGCTGCCCCCGCGTTCGACGTCTCCCTCTCCCCCGTCGGAACCTGGACGGGCGGCGACGGGGCCGGCACGGTCACCGCGCAGCCGCAGAGCTTCGACGCTCTCGGACACCTGAGTGCGCTGGTGCGCTACGACGTCGACCTCCCGGACGGGAGCGGCGGTCTCCTCGTCACCGACGAGGTGCGCGACCTCGCCTGGGTCAGCGTCGACGGGGTCGCTGTCGGCACGCTCTCCCGCACGCGACACGACCGTGCGATCCGCATCCCGAAGGGCCGTACCCTCAGCATCCTGGTCGAGGACCAGGGTCGCGTGAACTACGACCACCGACTCGGGGAGGAGAAGGGCCTGATCGGCGCGGTCACGCTCGATGGCACGCCCATAACCGGGTGGCGCTCGACACCCCTCGACGTCGCCGCCGTCGCCGCGGAGATCGATGCGGGTCAGCCGACGGATGCTGCGGGAGAACGCCCGCTCGCGTGGACGGCCGAGTTCACCCTGGATGCCCCTGCCGACCTGTTCCTCGACACCGCACCATGGAGCAAGGGATACGCGTTCGTCAACGGATTCTTCCTCGGCCGCTATTGGCGCAACGGACCGCAGCGCACGCTCTACGTGCCGGCCCCGGCAACGCGCGAGGGCCGCAACCGGCTCGTCGTTCTCGAACTCGAGCAGATTCTGGCACCCGTCGCCCGGTTCGTCGAGGCACCGGCACTCGGCGTCACGGAGGAGTGACGCCGGAGCGCAGGGGAGCGCGGGAGACGGGCGGATGAATCACGACAACGGCAGCAGCGTCGCCTCGATCCGGCGTCCGTCCACCTCGACCCACATCATCGTGCACACCGGCTGCCGACGCCGATCCGTGGGCGATCCGGGGTTGAGCAGCCGGAGGCCCGCGGGCGACACGGTGTCCCAGGGAATGTGCGAGTGCCCGAATACGAGGAGATCGATGCCCGGGTACGCCTCGTCCATCCGCTCCTCACGCTTGCGGGACTCCCCCGTCTCGTGCACGACGGCGACATCGACGCCCTCGACCGTGAACCGGGCGACCTCCGGAAGACGTGACCGCAGCTCGGACCCGTCGTTGTTGCCGTACACGCCGTGCAGTACCCGAGACCGCGACTCGAGCAGATCGAGTGTGGCTTCGTCGACCCAGTCGCCCGCGTGCACCACGATCTCGGCATCGTCGACCGCCTGCAGCACCGCATCCGGCAGCCTTCTCGCCCGCTTCGGCACGTGGGTGTCGGCCAGGAGCAGCATCCTCGTGGTCATCGTTCCTCCCGCCTTTCGCCGCCCTCGACTCTACGCATCCGGGTCGCGCACCGGATGACACGCGAAACGCGTACACAGCCAACACTCAGGAAGGCGTAAACTCGCCGAGTCCCCGGTATACCAAGGGGCTGAACGGAGGAGCCTCATGAGTACTGCCACTGCGCCTGCGAACCCACGCTCGCGCGTCATCACCGCGAGTCTGGTCGGCACGACCATCGAGTTCTACGACTTCTACGCGTATGCGACGGCGGCCGTTCTCGTGTTCCCCGTGCTGTTCTTCCCGACCGGAGACGACACCACCTCGCTCCTGTCGTCGTTCGCCGTCTTCGGTGCAGCGATGGTCGCGCGCCCCATCGGCGCCGTGGTCTTCGGCCACTTCGGCGACAAGTTCGGCCGCAAGGCCACCCTCGTCGCATCACTGCTGACGATGGGCATCGCGACCTTCGTGATCGGCTTGCTCCCCACGTACCAGGACATCGGCTGGTGGGCAGCGCTCCTGCTGCTGATCCTGCGTCTCGCTCAGGGCTTCGCGCTCGGTGGTGAGTGGTCGGGCGCGGCTCTGGTCGCCACCGAGAACGCCCCGAAGGGCAAGCGCGCCTGGTACGGCACCTTCCCGCAGCTGGGCGCACCGCTCGGCTTCATCATCGCCAACTTCCTCTTCCTCGCGATCAACTGGCTGCTGCCGCACGCCGAGAACCCGGTCCTCAAGTCCGAGGCGTTCCTCTCCTGGGGCTGGCGCATCCCGTTCCTGTTCTCCGCCGTCATGGTGATCATCGGCCTGTGGGTGCGACTGAAGCTCGTCGAGTCCGACACCTTCAAGAAGGCCGAGACCAAGGGCGCCATCCGCAAGCTCCCGCTGGCGACCGTCTTCCGCCACCACTGGAAGCAGCTGATCCTCGGCACGTTCATCATGCTGGCGACGTACGTGCTGTTCTACCTGATGACGAACTTCACCCTCGCCTACGGCACCAAGCCCGCGTCGCTGGAGACTGCTTCGGCCGCCGCGAAGGCTGCCGCAGAGGCGACGGGCGCCCCCTTCGACCCGACCAAGTTCGCGGCGCAGTTCTACCCCGGCCTCGGCTTCGGCTACACCGACTTCGTGCTGATGCAGATCATCGGCGTGGTGTTCTTCGGCATCTTCACGCTGCTGTCCGGGCCGATCGCCGACGCGATCGGTCGACGCAAGCTGCTGCTCTGGGTCACGGGCGCGATCATCGTGTTCGGCTTCACGTTCAACACGTTCCTGCTGCCCGCCGTCGACCCGAAGTTCACGGGTGCCCTCACGCAGGCGTTCCTCGTCTTCGGCTTCATGTTGATGGGGGCGACGTTCGGCCCGATGGGTGCGCTGCTGCCCGAACTGTTCCCGACGAACGTGCGGTACACGGGGTCGGCGATCGCCTACAACGTGTCGTCGATCCTCGGCGCCGCCGTGGCACCACTGATCGCCCTGAAGCTGTGGGAGGCAGCGGGCGGTGCCCCGTGGCTGGTCGGTCTGTACCTGTCGGCGATGGGCGTGCTGACCTTCGTCGCGCTGATCTTCACGCCCGAGACCAAGGACCACGACTACGACGACGACCTCGGGGTCGCCGCCGCCGTCGAGCTCTGATCGCTGAGAGGCGGCCTCCCCACCAGGAGGCCGCTTCTCTGCATCGGGACGTCCGTCAGAGGACGATGACCTCGCAGTAGCGCGCCGCCGTTTTCGCGAGCGTGCGGTCGAGCGTCAGAAGCGGGATACCGAGGGCCTCGGCATAACCCGCGGCGTCAACAAAAATTGACATCCGTGACGAAGTCAACAAGTATTGACGCAGGAGGTCCATCATGACAAAGCCGACCGCGATCGCACAGGACGACGGCAGCGAGCCCCTGGCCGCACTGCACAGGCTCGCCGAGACACGCAAGGAGATCGCTCGCGCCGAAGAGGCGAATGTGCGCCGCGCCCGCAACCTCGGATACTCGTGGCAGGCGATCGCGAGCGCGCTGGGAGTGAGCAAGCAAGCCGCGCACCGGCGGTTCGGTCGCTCCTGACGCTCGACCCCGACGACGCCCACCCATACAGCC
>NZ_JAAUVO010000007.1:0-204445 GCF_012030385.1 Microbacterium sp. B19(2022) | reverse complement strand
ACCCCGACGACCTCTACCCGCCCCCGCCCCGTGCGCGCCAACCGCAGCAGCTCCGCCCACTCTTCCAGCGGCGCACCGCCACGAGCCATGCCGGTGTCGAGCTGCAGGTGCACGCGCACCGGATCCGCGGCATCCGCGATCAGCTGCCGCAGCTCTTCGACCGAACCGACCGCGATGTCGACGCGGTGCTCGGCTGCGGCGGCAGCGTCGACGCCGGAGGGGTTCAACCAGGAGAGGATCGGCACCGTGATTCCGGCGTCGCGGAGTGCGACGGCTTCGGCGACATCCGTGACCCCGAGCCAATCGGCGCCGGCGTCGACCGCGGCCCGCGCGACGGTGACGGCACCGTGCCCGTAGCCGTCGGCCTTGACCACGGCCATGATGCGGGCGGTCGTCGCGGCGCGCACCCGCCGCAGGTTCTCGGCGACGGCATCCGGAATCGTCTGCAGGGTCGGCGCGTGCAGGCGCGACAGGGTCACGCGCTCGGGGGTGAGAAGAGTGGTCATCGCTGCATCCTCGGGTCGGCGGTCGGGTCGGCGAGCATCTCGGGACAGCCGTCGTCGGCGGCATCCGGACGCAGTTCGTAGTGCCAGGTCTCGTTGGCGTAGATCTGGCAGAGCCCGTAGCGCCACCCCCGCTGGACGAGCCAGTCGAGCGCGGGCAGCGGGCCGAGGTCGACGGCGTCGCCGGTCACGTGCTCCGAAGTCTCGGGCGTGGCCACCCAGCGCCGCGCCTCGGCCTCCGAGCCGTATTGCACGATCGCGTCCTGCAGCATCCGCTCCTGCAGTGCCGGCGTGCGCCATCCGCTGTTCACCCGGAACGTGATGCCGTCGCCCTCGGCATCCGATGCCGCACGCTGCAGCGCCGCGAGCAGGGCAGGATCGAGGTTGCCGACCGCCACCCGGTCGACGTCGAACACGGTGGGCTGGTCACCGTCGCGGATCACGCCGTCGGCCTCGCTCGGGGCGATGACCGAGCCCGTGCCGACGCCGCCCTCGGCGGGCCGATCGGTGGGAACGGGGAGGGTGCCGGGACGTGCGGCGTCGGCGAAGGCCACGGACAGCGACTGCTGCACCGCGAACGCGACGACCACGGCGAGAGCGAGGGCGAGGGCGACGACGGCGAACCGACGGCGGCGCGCTCTCGGGGAGCGGGAGGTGGTGCGGGTGTTCATGCTTCCAGTGAAGAAGCACGCCGGTTGCGAGGGCGTATGCGCTTTTCCATATGCTCCCGATATGCCGCACTGCGTAGGATCTCAGCCATGCGTGTGCTGATCGTCGAGGACGAGCCCTACCTCGCCGAGGCGGTCCGTGATGGGCTGCGCCTGGAGGCGATCGCGGCCGACATCGCCGGCGACGGCGACACCGCGCTCGAGCTGCTGAGCATCAACTCCTACGACATCGCCGTGCTCGACCGCGACGTGCCCGGCCCGTCGGGCGACGACATCGCCCGGTGGATCGTGGCCTCCGGCAGCGGCATCCCGATCCTGATGCTCACCGCCGCCGACCGCCTCGACGACAAGGCGAGCGGCTTCGAGATCGGCGCCGACGACTACCTCACCAAGCCGTTCGAGCTGCGGGAACTGGTGCTGCGCCTGCGCGCCCTCGACCGCCGCCGTCAGCGTAGCCGCCCGCCGGTGCTCGAGGTCGCCGGGCTGCGGCTGGACCCGTTCCGCCGCGAGGTGTACCGCGACGACCGCTACGTCGCGCTCACCCGCAAGCAGTTCGCCGTGCTGGAGGTGCTGGTCGACGCGGAGGGCGGGGTGGTCAGCGCCGAAGAGCTGCTGGAGCGGGCCTGGGACGAGAACGCCGACCCGTTCACGAATGCCGTGCGCATCACGGTGTCGTCGCTGCGCAAGCGCCTGGGCGAGCCATGGCTGATCCTCACGGTGCCGGGAGTCGGGTACCGGATCGGGACGGATACCGATGCCTAGGCGCCGCGGGATGAGCGCCCGCCTCAAACTCACGCTGAGCTACGCGGTGATCGTGGTGGTGTCGGGAGGTCTGCTCCTCGCCGCGGTCGGGCTGTTCCTGCTGCGCTACGTGCCGGACACCGTCGACTTCTTCCCCAACCGCGGCGACCTCAGTCGGGCGTTCGTGCCGGTGGCCTCGATGGTCATGCTGGTGCTGCTCGCGTTCGGTCTCGGCGCCGGGTGGCTGCTGGCCGGACGGATGCTCGCGCCGCTCGACCGCATCGGCGACGCCGCCCGGCTCGCCGCGCAGGGGTCGCTGTCGCACCGTGTGGCGCTCGCCGGCCCCCGTGACGAGTTCCGCGATCTGGCCGATGTCTTCGACTCGATGCTCGAGCAGCTCGAGGCGCACGTCGCCGAGCAGCAGCGGTTCGCCGCGAACGCCTCACACGAGCTGCGCACCCCGCTCGCGATCTCGCAGACCCTGCTCGAGGTCGCCGAGGCCGACCCCGACCGCGATGTCGACGCCCTGATCGCGCGACTGCGTGAGGTGAACACCCGGGCGATCGAGCTCACCGAGGCCCTGTTGCTCCTGAGCCGCGCCGACCGCAGGACGTTCCCGCGCGAGATCGTCGACCTCTCCCTGCTCGCCGAAGGGGCGGTGGAGGCGCTACTGCCGCTCGCCGACCGCCGTGGTGTGGCCGTCGAGGTGGGCGGTGCGCCCGCGTCGGTGCTCGGCTCGTCGGCCCTGCTGCCGCAGCTGGTCACCAACCTCGTGCTGAATGCGATCGTGCACAATCTGTCGTCCGGAGGGGCCGTGGCCGTGCGCACGCACTCGACGCCGCAGGCGGTCGCGCTGGTGGTCGAGAACACCGGCGAGGTGCTGCCGGCGCATCTGGTGGCGACCCTTGTCGAGCCGTTCCAGCGGGGTGCCGAGCGCACCCGCGACGACGACCATGCCGGTGCGGGACTCGGCCTCGCGATCGTCGACCGCATCACCCAGGCGCACGGCGGCACCCTGGTGCTCACCCCGCGCGCGGACGGCGGTCTGATCGTGACGGTGTGGCTGCCGCATCCGTACCCGGCGGCCGCGCCCGCCTGACGCCCCATCCCTGCCGGGAGGGTCGAACCACCCCTTTCGGATCGAACCGGCCCCCTACGTGCGCACGTAGGGGGCCGGTTCGATCACAAGGGGGCGGCTCGGCTCCGGAACCTCAGGCCACGCGGGGGTCGCGCGTCGCGGCGAGCTCGCGGCCGAAGGTGCGGGCGTCGGCCTCGGCGTTCTCCTTGAGCTCGCGCGCGGTGTCGGCGAACGCGTCGAGCGCCGGGTTCACGCCGACGAGGGTGAACGGACGCTGCACGACGCGCAGGTCGAGGCCCCAGACGTCTTCGAGCACGCGGCGCAGCCAGCCGGTCGAGTGGTCCCAGCCCTCCTTGGGCGAGCCCGCAGCGTAGTTGCCACCGAGCACGGTGACGAGCGTCGCGGGCTTGCCGTTCAGCGCGGTGCCCGTCGGGTCGATGCGCGGGTCGGTGTAGGCCAGGTCGAACCAGGTCTTGAAGTGCTGCGAGACGCCGTAGTTGTACAGCGGCACGGCGAACAGCAGGGCGTCGGCACCGATCAGCTCGTCGGCGAACGAGGTCGCGAGCGCACGGGCATCGTTCTGCGCGGAGGTGCGCTGGGCCTCGTCGACGAAGCCGCCGGTGACGGCATCCGCCCAGGCGGTCGCGGGCACCGGGTCGCTCGCCAGGTCACGGCGGGTGACGGTCGAGTCGGGGTGGGACGCGGTCCACTCAGCCTCGACGAGGTCGGCGAGCGCGCGGCTGGCGGACGACGCGGGAAGGATGCTGGCATCCAGGCGGAACAGGGACATGGGCCTACCTCTCGTTTTCGTAGTCGCTAGCTTTTTATTAGCGACACTGGTTAACGTAGCACGGGTAGGATGGGCGCATGGCCGAGGTCGAAGAAGAACGTCAGGTGTGCGACGCCGCCGTCACACTGGCCTTCAGCGTGCTCGGCAAACGGTGGAACGGCATGATCGTATCCTCGCTCGGAGGCGGCCCTTCGACCTTCGTCGCGCTGCGCCGCGCGGTCGCCGGCATCAGCGACACCGTGCTCTCCGACCGCCTGGCAGAACTCTCCGATGCCGGTCTCGTCGCGCGCACGGTCGATGCCGGCCCGCCGATCACCGTGTCATACGCACTCACCTCCAGCGGCGAGGGGCTGCTGCCCATCCTCGACCAGCTCGGCCGCTGGGCATCCGCCAACCTCGCCGAGCGCGCGCACTGACGCGGACGTCGCCGCTCAGCGGATCTGCTGCGCCACCCGCAGGACGATCTCGCGGGCCATCGTCCGATGATCGTCGCTGACACTCGGCACGCGCAGCAGCACCTGGATTCGCGAGACCACGGTGGCCAACTCCGCCTTCTGCAGCACTCGCTGAGGCGGCAGTGCCAACAGCGCTCCCGCCTGCATGCAGAGCAGGCGGACCGCGAGGTTCGGATCGACGCGCTCCCACTCCGGCACCTGGGTCTTCACGGTCCCGAAGGAGCTCAGCGCCCCGTCGGCGTCACCCAGCTGCAGTTGGGCCTGCATCATCCGCGCGACATCGAAACCGACTTCACGATGCGCTTCGCCGTGCACCGCTCGATCGATCCGCGCCGATTCACGGTACGAATCCAGCGCACCACTGGCGTCGCCGGAGAGCAGCATGACATCGCCGAGCGCATAGAGCATGCTGGCGTGGTCGTCGCTGTCGGGCGCCGCCCGCCGCTGCAGATCGATCGCCTCACTCAAGGTGCGGCGGGCCTGCGTGAGCAGCCCGGCATCCGGCGGCTCCGCATCCTGCGCACGCAGGGTGAGCAGCCGGCCGAGATGCAGAAGGGGAAGCGCAGTGTGGCTGTGCGACTCGTGGTCCTCCCGGTAGATCCCGATCGATTCCTCCAGGGCCGTCGAGGCCTGCTCCAGCTGGCCGGCGGCGATCAGCGCCATGCCCAGATCGTTGAGGTCTCGCGCCACATGCAGGCTGCGCTCGCCTCCGACTCCCCGATCCAGCTTCACGGCACGTTGCGCGTATTCCACTGCCTCCCGGGGATGACCGGCCTCGATGCTGCTGCGCGACGCCATCGTCAGGAAGTTGCCACGCAGCTCCTCATCCGCCCGCTCGGCGAGCTCCAGATACCCTGCCACGCGCTCCGCGGCCGGCACATCCGTGAGGAAGAACTGATCATGGAGTGACTGCACGCCTTCATCGTCCGGCATCAGGCGCAGCGTCTCCGCGATGCTGCGCCGCGCAGCTGCCGGATCCCCCAGCGCCTCCTCCGCCCAGGCGATGGTCACATGCGCGGCTGCCCGCAGGTCGTCCGGTGCCGCCGCATCGGCCACCACCCGCTCCGCCGCCTGCTTCGCCTGACCGGATTCCCCCGCCAACAGGTGCACGCGGGCCTCGGATTGCAGGATGACCACCTGCGCGTCGGGACTCTCGTGCACGAAGGGAACCGCACGCGCCGCCTGTATCTGCCGGTAGGCGCCGCTGACCGAGCCCTGCTCCGCCAGCCGCTCCGCGAGCAGGATCCGGGCGACGACGCGTGACGCCCTCTGCGTTTCCAGCAGGGGGTCCACCGCGTCGATCACTGCGGCGAGGCCCGGGAGCAGACGACGCCCGGGCACATCGATGAGACCCAGCACCGCTTCGATGAGCAGGACGGCGGATCCCGCGCGCAACGGCCGCTCCGTGAGGTCGAGAACGACGGAGGCCGTGAGGGCATGGCTCTGGACGAGTGCCCCGCGGATGCTCACGACGCCGATGCCGATCAGCTCGCGGAACGCCTCGTCGATGCGGAGCTGCGCGTCTGTCTCTTCCGCGAAGGCCGTCTCGAACAGGCGCCGGGGTACGCCGCTGCCTCCGCTGACGGCCACCGCGACGAGCAGTTGCCACGCGAGTCCTCCGCGAGCGTCGTCGCGCACGGCGGCCAGGACGCCGACGAATCCGGCGGACTCCGGACGTCCGGCGAGGACGCGACTGGGGCTCGAGCGCATCAGGGCGACCAGGGATGCGACCGAGGTGCCGGTCTCTGCCACATATCCGCACGCCGTGGACACGATCAGGGGATTGCCCGCGCAGGCGCCGAGCACCTCGTCGACCTCGCCTTCCGAGACGTCGTCCGGAAGGCGGCGACGAGCGATTCCACGCAGGGTGGCGTCGTTCGCGCCATCGACCTGCACGACGGCATGCTTCGGGAAGGATGCGGCCGAGCGCGTCGTCACCAGAACCGTTCCGCTCTCGTGTTCGGCGGGAAGCAGCTCGCGGACGGTGTCGAACCCCGGAGCATCGTCCACGACGACGAGCCACCCGTCGCGACGGGCGAGGAGAGACCGGACCTGCGCCGGCAGGTCGCCCATTGGCTGCTCGCCGAACTCCTGCAGCAGCGACTCGCAGGCATCCAGAAGCAGCTGCGGCGTCTTGGCCGACACCCACCACACGAGTTCGAGGTCTTCGTGCGCACTCCACGAACGTGCCGTCATCTCCGCGAGGACGCTCTTGCCGGCTCCCTGCCCGCCCGCGATGACGGCGAGGCGATGCGCCGAGAGGGTCTCCTCCACGACATCCTGCTCGGGGCGCGCCACGGGCTGCTCGCTCAGGGGCAGGGTCGCGATGTTGGAGACGGCGCCCGAGGGGCTACGGGCGAACGTCGATGCGTTCTCCTCTCGCGCACCAGAGACCGTGTCGGCCGGCGCCGACCGAGCGAGCAGGAGCGGCAGGGCGAGCGCGCTGTCCGGCTGCCGTGCGGCTCTGTCGATCTCCTGCGCGAGCAGTCGGGCGGTCTCCTGCGCGAGTCGCGGGATGTCGACGGTCCGTTCGTCGATCACGTCGAGCGCGGGAAGCTCCTGACGGAATGTCAGAGACCAGCGATCGACACGGTCGGGCGCCGCCAACTGCGGGTCGTGCTGCGCGAGCAGCCGGTACGCCTGCTTCGGCCTCAGCGCGTCGGCGACCATCGACGCGGTCACGCCTCTGTCGTCGCGGTCCTGCTCGACGAAGGCCTGCCTCAGTGCCCGCGCGAAGCACGCGTGGAACTCGCGCTCCAGGGCGCCCCGACGCACCAGGGGCGCCGCGGCGCCGGCGATGCCCGCGACATTGGCAGCACCCGAGATCAGATCCACCCGTCGATGCTATCGACTGCGGGGGTTCACCAGGGGCTGGGCTCGTAGTCCTTCAGGAACACCCCGTGCACGTCTTCGCCGGCCTCGCCACGCACGATCGGGTCGTACACGCGGGCGGCGCCGTCGACGAGGTCGAGCGGAGCATGGAAACCCTCTTCGGCCAGACGCACCTTCGTGTAGTGCGGGCGCTCGTCGGTGATCCATCCGGTGTCGACCGCGGTCATGAGGATGCCGTCCTTCTCGAGCATCTCGCCGGCGCTGGTGCGGGTGAGCATGTTGAGCGCGGCCTTGGCCATGTTCGTGTGCGGGTGCCCCGGGCCCTTGTACCGGCGGGAGAACTGCCCCTCCATGGCCGACACGTTCACCACGTACTTGCGGTGCGAATCGGATGCCGCCATCGACGCGCGCAGCCGGCTGATCAGCAGGAACGGCGCGGTCGTGTTGGCGAGCTGCACCTCGAGCATCTCGAGCGGGTCGACCTGGTCGATCGACTGCACCCAGCTGTTGGTGCGGTTCACATCCGGCACGAGACCACCCGCGTCGATCGCGGTGCCGTCGGCGTGCTTCTCGAGCGACGACGAGCCGGGCGCCATCGCGAGCCGGGCGAGGTCTTCTGCCGTGAGCGCCTGTCCGCCCTGCTCGGCGACCGTGCCGCCGAGGGCGGCGACCGAGAGCAGCGGATGCGCGTCGACCGATGCCTGCAGCGCCTGCGGGTGCGGATCGGCAGTGTGCCCGAAGGTCTCCATCTCGGGGAGCGGTCCGTCGGGAAGTGGCTGCAGTTCGGCATCCGCCAGCAGCGAGTACGAACCGGGCGAGCGGCGCACGGTCTGCGCGGCGTTGTTGATGAGGATGTCGAGCGGGCCCTGAGCCGCGACCGAGTCGGCGAGGCCGATCACCTGGGCGGGGTCGCGCAGGTCGATGCCGACGACGCGCAGGCGGTGCAGCCAGTCCCCCGAGTCGGGAAGGGCCGAGAAGCGACGCACGGCGTCGCGCGGGAACCGGGTCGTGATGGTCGTGTGCGCACCGTCGCGGAGCAGCCGCAGCGCGATGTGCATGCCGATCTTGGCGCGGCCACCCGTGAGCAGGGCGCGCTTGCCCGTGAGGTCGGTGCGGGCGTTGCGCTTGCCGTGGCTGAAGCGGGCGCAGTCCGGGCAGAGCTGGTGGTAGAACGCGTCGACCTGCGTGTACGGCTGCTTGCAGATGTAGCAGTTGCGGGGCTTGAGCAGCTCGCCCGCGATGGGCGCGTCCTGCACGCTGGTGGCGAGGTCGTTGCCGCGGGTCTCGTCGTCGATGCGGTCGGGCGCCCCGGTGGCGGTGCGGGCGACGACGGCCTTGTCGGCCTCGGCGATCGCGTCGCGGATCTCCTTGCGGCGCACGCGCTTGACCGCCTTGAACATCGCCGCGGTCGCGTGGCGCACGGCGACGAAGTCCGGGTGCTCGTTGTCGATCTGGTGCAGCTCGGCCAGTACGCGAAGGGTCGTGGCGAGATCGTCGGGGTCGACGCCCGGTCCGAGGTCGGGTGCAGCGTCGGAGGGGGCGTCGGTCATTGTGCTGATTTTACGCGAGTGTCCTGGGCATCCGCCCCGCCGGCATCCGCCCGCCCCCGTTGTCGAGTGCACGGCTTGTCGCCGAGTGCACGGGCTGTCGACGCGGGCAAGTCGTGCACTCGGCAAGAACCCGTGCACTCGGCGGGATGCGACGCGCACGGAGACGCGACGCGACATGATGCGGCGACGCGTGCGGCGCGTCAGACGAGGGCGCGCTGGCGGCGGAGCGCGGTCAGCACGGCACCGTTCGCCCCGGCCCACTCGCCGAGCGTGGCCGGCACGATGGGCGGAACCCGATGGAACGAGGCCCGTTCGCCGACATAGCGTGCCGCGAGCGTCACCAGCTGATGCGGCGCCTGAGCGAGCCCGCCGCCGATCACGATGCAACCGGGATCGACGAGGGCACACAGGGTGAGGATCGCCTCCGCGAGCGCCGACGACGCCCGTTCCACGATCGCGGTGGCCACGGCATCCCCCTCGCTGCTCGCCGCCAGCAGCCCTTCCGGACCGCCTGCACCGCCGACCGCGGCCCACGCCCGCCGCAGGGCGGGTGCGCCGATGATGGTCTCCAGGCATCCGCGGCGTCCGCACGAGCAGATGCTGCCGTCGGGCTCGATCGTGATGTGTCCGAGTTCGCCGGCCGAACCGTGCGCCCCCGGGACGACCTGCCCGTGCGCCACGTGTGCGCCCGCGATCCCGGTGCCCAGCGCGAGCACGAAGACGTCGTCGACACCGGCACCCGCGCCCCACGATGCCTCGGCGACCGCGGCGGCGTGACCGTCGTTGATGACGTCGACCGGGATGCCGAGTTCGGCGCTGAGCTGCGCGCCGAGCGGGCGGCCGTCGAGCGCAGGGATGTTGGTCGAGCGCACGACCACGCCCGCCGCCTCGTCGACCAATCCGGGGATCGACAGCACCACGCGTTCGAGGTCGGCATCACCGCGGAGCGATGCGGCGATCGCAGCCAGCCCCTCGACGGGCGAGTCCTTGGGCGTCGCGTGGCGGCCGCGCGCGAGGGGGGTCGGCGGCGCATCCAGCGAGATGCGCGCCGGCGCGAGCAGGTGCTTGACGCTCGATCCGCCGACGTCGAGCCCGAGCACGACAGGGCCCGCGCCGTGCACAAGGGTCGATCGGGTCGGCTCTCCCCCGGTCACGGGGCCATCACCCGGGCGGCCGCACGGGCCTCCCGCCGCAGCGCCTGCTTGTCGGGATCGGGAACCGGCACCGAGGCCAGCAGCCGTCGGCTGTACGGATGCTGCGGCGCCAGGAGCACGTCGTCGGCGGAGCCCGTCTCGACGATCTCGCCCTTGAGCATCACGGCGACGCGGTCGGAGATCTCGTGCACGACAGCGAGGTCGTGGCTGATGAAGAGGCACGCGAAGTGCATCTTCTCCTGCAGGGTGCGCAGCACCTCGAGCACCGCGGCCTGCACCGAGACGTCGAGCGCCGAGGTGGGCTCGTCGGCGATGATCAGTTCCGGCTCCAGGGCGATGGCGCGCGCGAGACCGATGCGCTGACGCTGCCCTCCGGAGAGCTCGTGCGGGTAGCGCGAGGCATAGTTCGTGGGCAGCTCGACGGCGTCGAGAAGCTCGGCCACGCGGGTGCGACGCGTGTTCGCCGAGGTCGGGAAGCGCCGCCGCTGCACGAGCAGGGGTTCGGCGATGGCCTCGCCGACGGTCATACGCGGGTCCAGGCTGGAACCCGGGTCCTGGAAGATCGCGCCGACGCGACCGCGCAGCGCGCGCTCCCGACGCCCGGAGACGCCGCCGCGTCCGACCTTCTCGCCGAACAGGGTGATGCCGCCGCTCGACAGGGGCAGGAGCCCCAGTGCCGCGCGTCCGAGGGTCGACTTGCCCGATCCGGATTCGCCGACCAGGCCGAGGATCTCCCCCGGAGCGATGCGCAGGCTCACGCCGTCGAGCGCGAGGAACGGTCGTCCGCCGCGTCGGTAGGTGACGCTCGCGGCATCCAACTCGAGCACCGCGGCGGGGACCTCGGTCTCGGGCTCCCGTTCGATCACGCTCGCGAGGTCGGGCAGCGAGGGCACGGCGCTGAGCAGCTTCTTCGTGTAGTCCTCGCGCGGCGCGGTAAGCACCGTGCGGGTGTCGCCCACCTCGACCATGGTGCCGCGGAACATCACCGCGACCCGGTCGGCGATGTCGGCGACGACGCCCATGTTGTGCGTGACGAGCAGGAACGCGGTCCCCGACTCGGCCGCGAGACCGCGGATCAGGTCGAGGATCTCGGCCTGCACGGTCACGTCGAGTGCGGTCGTCGGCTCGTCGGCGATGATCAGCTGCGGCTCGCAGGCGAGGGCGATCGCGATGACCACGCGCTGGCGCTGCCCACCGGACAGCTCGTGCGGGTAGCTCTTCGCCCGACGGGCGGGCTCGGGGATGCCCACGCGCCGGAGCATCTCGACCGCACGCTCCCAGGCCTCCGCCTTGGAGATGGTGCGGTGGTTGAGGATCGCCTCGGTGATCTGGTCGCCGATCCGCATGCTCGGGTTGAGCGCGGTCATCGGCTCCTGGAACACCATCGAGATCTCGGCGCCGCGCACGGCGTTCATCTCGGCTTCCGCGAGCGGCAGGAGCTCGCGCCCGGCGAGCCGGATCGAACCGGTGACCGTGGCCGAGCGCGGCAGCAGCTTCAGGATGGCCATGGCGGTGACGGACTTGCCCGAACCGGACTCGCCGACCAGCGCCAGCACCTCGCCGGGTCGGACCTCGAGGTCGATGCCCTTCACGGCCTCGACCGATCCGTCTTCCGTGCGGAACGTGACCGTGAGGTCGGAGATCTCCAGCAGTGCGTCGCTCATGCGGCACGCCCCTTCACGTCGAAGAAGTCGCGCAGGCCGTCGCCGATGCTGTTGAAGGCGCAGACGGTCAGCACGATGCAGAATCCGGCGGGGAAGATCAGCCACCAGGCGCCCGCGTACGTGTAGGTGATGCCGCTGGTGAGCATGGCGCCCCAGTCGGTCGCCGGCTTCTGCAGCCCCATTCCGAGGAACGAGATGTAGGCGACGAGGAGGATGGCGTCGGCGACCTGGAAGGTGGCGTTCACGACGATCGTGCCGACGGTGTTCGGGACGATGTGCTTGAGCACGGCGCGGGAGTGCGTACCGCCCATCGCCCGCAGGGCCAGCACGTACTCGCGCGACTTCAGCGAGATCGATTCAGCGCGCACGAGACGAGCCGGGACGAGCCAGGACACCAGGCCGATGACGCAGATCATCAGCGGCACGCTCGGGCGCAGGATCGCCGAGAGGATCAGCAGCAGGAAGGTCGCGGGGATCGCGATGCCGGCGTCGACGACGCGCATCATCACGGTGTCGACGGCACCGCCGACGTAGCCGGCGATCGCGCCCCAGAGGGTGCCGATGACGGTGGCGAGGATGCCGGCGGCGAGGCCGATCAGGATCGAGATCTGACCGCCCATCATGAGCCGACCGAGCACGTCGTAGCCGACGTCGTCGGTGCCGAGCGGATGGCCAGGGCTGCCCGGCGGCAGCATGGTGCTGCGCAGGTCGGTGTGGATCTGGTCCGTCGGGTGGATCAGCGGACCCAGGAAGCAGAAGAGCAGGAACAGCACGATGGTCACGATGCCGAAGACGGCGAGCTTGTTCTGCAGGAAGCGGCGCGTGCCCCGCTGACGCGGGGTCAGCGTGCGCATCACGATGGTCGTGGTGCTCACGAGAGCTCCTCTCGGGTGCGCGGATCGAGCAGCGCCTGGATGATGTCGGCGAGGAGCGATCCGATGACCGTCGCGAGCGCGATCACCAGGATGCAGCCGATCAGCACGGGGTAGTCGGAGGTCTGCGCCGAGGTCCAGAACAGCAGGCCCATGCCGGGGTAGTTGAAGAGCGACTCGACGACGATCATGCCGCCGAACATGACCGGCAGGTAGTAGCCGAGCATGGCGATCACGGGGGTCAGGGAGTTGCGCACCACGTGGCGGGTGATCACCACGGGCACCGAGGTGCCCTTCGCCCTGGCGGTGCGGACGTAGTCCTCGGAGAGGTTGTCGATCGTGGCCGAGCGCATGTACCGCGAGAACGTCGCGATGATGCCGAGCGCCGCGGTGAGCACCGGCAGCACGAGGCCGGCCGGGTTGGCCAGCACGTCGCCGACGGTCTCGCCCTGCGGCGCCTGGGCGGGTACGAGCCGCAGCCACTGGGCGAACACGATCACGAGGATCAGGCCGAGGAAGAACGACGGCGTCGAGTAGACGATGAAGTTCCAGGTGGTCAGCGCGTAGTCCCAGGCCTTGCCGCGGCGCACGGCCTGGAAGATGCCCATCGGGATCGCGATGATCAGTGCGAAGAGCATCGAGATGAGGGCCAGGATCAGCGTCTTCGGAAGACGCTGGCCGATGGCATCCGCCACCGGTCGGTTCAGTTTGAACGAGTCGCCCAGGTCTCCCTGCACCAGCTGCAGCAGGAAGTTGAAGTACTGCTGCCACAGGGGCAGATCGAAGCCGTTCTCCTTGTTGAAGGCGTCGATCTGCTCCTGCGATGCCTGCATGCCGAGGATGCCGGCGGCCGGCCCCTGCGGCATCGCGAGGTGGAGCAGCGCGAACACGATCAGCGTCACGATGAGGATGACGATCCCGCCCTGGCCGACCCGTCGCAACAGGTACCACCAGAACCGCGGGCCGCCGGCCCTCTCCTTCTTCTGCTGCGCGTTCTGCGCTGCTTCCACCACGCTCATGTCACCTGCTCGTTACTTGGTCCAGGACCAACGCTGGGGAAGGAACGACGCACCCGGGTCCTGGTGGGCGATGTCGAGTCCGTCACGGACGACGGAGACCTGGTACACCGGGTTCGGCATCCACATGACCGGGAGGTCGGTGGCGAGGTACTCGGAGTACTTCTTCGCGATCTCGGGATCGGTCGAGAAGGCCATCGCCTGGACGAGCTCCTCGGCCTCGGGGTTGTCGTACTGTCCGGCGTTCCACTTGGTGTCCTTCGCGAAGACGCGCTCACCGGTGGCGTACGGCGGGAAGTACCAGCTGCCCGCAGTACCGAAGAAGACGAGCTCCCACGTGCACGCGCTGCCGGTCTTGCACTCCTGCGCCTGCGTGAGGACGGTGTCGAGCGGCTTGGAGTCGATCGTCATCTTGACGCCGATCTTGCCGAGCGACGACTGGATCTCCGCCATCATGTTGTCGGTCTCCTGCGAGCCGTTCTGCGTGGTGACGACGATCTCCGCCTTGTCACCCGCGGCGATTCCCTCGCCGCACTGACCCTCGGCCGCGCCGGCTTCGGCGCACTCGAGCGTGCCGTCGGATCCCTTGACCCAGCCGTTGTCGGTGAACAGCTTCTCGGCCTTCTTCAGGTCGAACGGGTACGGGTTGTCCTTCTGCACGTCGGACAGTCCGCTGGAGTCCGCGGTCTGCGGGATGGGACCGTAGTCGGGAGTCGCGGCACCGTGCCAGACGACCTCGGAGATGGTCTCCTGGTCGATGGCGTGCTGCAGTGCCTGACGCACGTAGAGCTGCTTGTAGAAGGAGCCCTTCTCGGGGTTGGCGAAGTTGTACGGCATGTACGTGATCGACCAGCCGGCCCACGGCTCGATGCTGTAGCCGAGGTCGGTGAACTGCTTCTCGTTCGTGAGCTGCGAGCTCGTGACGTAGCCGTAGTCGACATCACCGGAGCGCACGACGTTCATCTCGGCGTCGGCCGACGTGAACGGCAGGAACTCGACGTTGTCGATGCTCGGCTTGTCCTCGCCGGTGTACTCCTTGTTGGCGGTGAGCTCCACCAGACCCGAGTCCGACCAGCTCTTGACCGTGTACGGGCCGGCGACGGTCTTCCACAGGTCGTTGGTCGCGTAGGTCTTCATGTCCTCGGCCTCGGAGAAGAGGTAGTCGAGAACCGCGGTCGCACCGGCCTGGTCGCGGTCGTGGTCGCCGATCTCGCCGTCAGCGCTGGTCTTGTCCCAGACGTGCTGCGGCATCGGGTAGATGAGGCTGAGCTGGTTGCCGAGGAGGAACTCCTCGTTGTAGACCTTGTCCATCGTCAGCGAGAACGTCTTGTCGTCGATGGTGGTGAACTCGGTGATGTTGTCGGGCATCAGGCCGGCGGAGTAGCCGCCGGTCTTCTCGCCGTTGAAGCGCACCAGGTTGTACCAGAACTCCACGTCGCGCGAGGTGACGGGCTCGCCGTCCGACCAGTCGAGGTCGTTCAGCGTGATCGTGATGGTCTTGCGGTCCTCGGAGAACTCGTAGGACTTGGCGGCGGAGGCCAGCTCGTCCCAGCCCATCTCGCCGTCGACACCGTTGTACTCGAACAGGCGCGGCCACATCGTCGCCTTGATGGCGCTGTTGTGGGTGGCCATCTTGTCGGGCGACGAGATCGGCAGGATCCAGTTGGGTCCGGTGCCGACCTGCAGGGCGAAGCTGACGGTGTCCTTCTCGCCCGAGCCGGTGTCGCCCGAGGCGCCACCCTGACAGGCGGTGAGGGCGAGCGTCGCGACGGCGAGCGCACCCAGGGGGGCGAGCAGCCGGCGGCGCAGCGACTGAGATCGCATGTAAACCTCCTTGTTCAACGCCTCGCAACCAAGGCGTTCGTCCGATTTATGACGTACTTTGAATCATGCCCGAACTAAGTCCGGGGCAGAAGTCGGTCTTGTTACGTTTAAGTAACTAACTTTCTTCGATTGCGGCGAAAAGCTGCGGAAGCGCGTCAGCCGACCATCTCGGCCGCGAGATCCGGAGCCTCATCGAACGCGTCGAACGGATGCATCGGACGCTGGATGCGGTGGTGACCGAGCCGCTCGAGGTCCTGATCCACCCCGCCAGGGGTGAGGGCGAGCGTCCAGCCGCGCATGATCGCGTACAGCTCGGGCTCGAGGTAGCCGATCTTGGTGACGACGATCTGCGCCGCGACCGGGTCGAGTCCGATCGAGGTGAAGTCGGAGACATCGTGGTACGCCTTGCGGAACTCCGTGACGATCACGTGCAGGCCACCGACGCGGATGACCGCGATGCCGCCGGCATCCACATCGCCCTCGTGCAGGCTGTGCAGCACTCCCTCGACGAGGACCGGTCCGTGTGGGCCGCTGTCGACGCGCGCGCCGACCTCGACCGACACCCGCTCACCCACGGCGTGACCGCGGAGGACGTCGAGCGCTCCCTTGTCGAACACCGAGGCGCACAGCGTGACCGGGGCGTCGTCGGAGGTGAGCTCGGGCTTCTGCAGCAGCTGCGCGAGGGTCCAGGTGACGTCCCCCGTGCCACCGGCGCCGGGGTTGTCGCCCGAGTCGCTGATGAAGTACGGGGTGTCGGTGGCGGCGAGGCCGGCCGCGACACCCTCGTCGAGGGTTCCAGGAGGGCCCACGAACTCGAAGTCGTCGCGCACATCCCAGAACGCGCGACCGAGCTCTTCCGCGGCGAGAGCGGTCGCCGCGTCGTCGGTGCCGGTCACGACCACGGTCGCGTGGCAGCGGGGCTCGTCGGCCCAGGCATAGCCGATCCAGATCGCGGCGTCGGTGATGCCGGGGCGCGCCTCGATCTCGGGGATGCGGGCGTACAGGCTCTTCGCCGGCTCCACGCGGGTGCTGGTCTTCTCACCGGGGAGCAGGATGGGCACGCGCACCCAGGCGCGGCGCGGGGTGACACCGCTCTCGAGCGCCTCGACGAGGTTGCGGATCGCGCGGTCGCGCGTCTCCCACGTGTCTTCGTGCGGGGCGAGGCGGTAGCAGGTGATGATGTCGACGTTCTCGATCAGGGTGCGCGAGACGTTGCCGTGCAGGTCCATCGATGCCGACACCACGACGTCGGCGCCGATCACCTCGCGGATGGCGGTGATCAGGTCGCCCTCGGCGTCGTCCATGCCCTCGACGCTCATCGCCCCGTGGATGTCGAAGAAGAGGCCGTCGAGCTTCTCGCCGTCGGCCACGAGCGCCCGCAGCCCGTCGCAGATGCGCGTCTTGATGCTGTCGTAGACCTCGCGCAGCACGGCACCGCCGGGGATCGATCGGGCGTAGTAGACCGGCAGCCACTCGGCGCGGCCGCGCATGTCGCCGTCGCGCAGGGAGTCGTAGCGGGTGATGAGCTCTTCGCCCTCCACGCGCAGGAAGTCGCGTTCGCCGGCGCGGTGCGGCGAGAAGGTGCTGGACTCGATGGCCATGCCGGCGATGGCGATGCGCGGGAGCGGGGACGTCTCGGTCATACTCCGAGTCTAGATCGGACCTCGAACCAAAACTTGCATCTTGTTCCGCATGGTCGCGAACTTGAGCCGATAATCGAAGCTACTACGCGGCGGTCGTGCGCAGTTCCTCGTCGATCCTGGCCGGGTCGAGCATCCGCTCCAGCAGCTCCCAGGCCACACCGCGCGCACCGGCGAGGGCGCCGGCTCGGCTCACGCCGATCTCGAGAGCATCCGTCGACATGGGCAGGCAGAGCGTGAACAGGGCCTGCCGCACGCCGGCGACGAACGCGTCGGCCGTGGCCAGTCGTCCGCCGAGCGCGAGCGCCTGCGGGTTGAAGAAGTTGATGATCGTGGCGAGCACCTCACCCGTGCGCGCGCCGGCCTCGCGCAGCGCAGAGGTGGCTTTGGGGTGGGCATCCTGCGCGAGCGCGAGCACGTCGTCGAGGGTCTCGACCGCGACGCCGGATTCACGCAGCGCATCCACGATCGCCGCACCGCTGGCGACCACGTCGAGGCAGCCGACCCGGCCGCACGAGCAGATGATGGGAGGGGCGTTGTGCAGGGCGACGTGGCTGATGTCGCCGGCGACCCCTCGGTACCCGCGGTAGACGGCGCCGTCGAGGATGATGCCGCAGCCGATGCCGCTGCCCGCCTTCACGAAGACCAGCTGCTCCTGCTCGCCGCCGCGCTCGATGAACTCACCGACGGCCATGGCGTTCGCGTCGTTGTCGATGAGGAACGGGAGCCCGGTGACCGAGCCGAGCACCTCACCCACGTCGACGCCGTTCCAACCGGGCATGCGCATGGGCGCCAGCAGGCGCGAGGTGCGCGAATCCACCGGGCCGGGCAGGCTCATCGCGATGCCCTCGACCGTGAGGCCGCCGTTGCCCTTCGCGAGTTTCTGCGCGCACTCCCACACCTGATTCACGACGCTCTCGACCCCGTCGAGGAGCGACACCTGCGCGACGGTCGAGGCGACGACCTCGGCACGACGGTCGAACAGTGCCACCGTGGCGTGCTTCTCGCCGAGCTCGACTCCGGCGACCACACTGCCGCCGGCCTTGACGGTCAGCACGCGGGGGCGACGGCCTCCGCGAGACTCGCCCTCGCCGTTCTCCTCGATGTAGCCGTGGGCGATCAGCTCTTCGACGCGGAGCGCGACGGTCGAGGGGGAGAGTCCGGTCAGGCGGGCGAGGTCGGCGCGGGACTGGGCCGCCCCGGTGCGCACCAGACGGAAGATCTCACCCTCGGAATGTACGGTCTGGGTAGCCGGCGCCACGGTGTCCTCGAATCATCTTGTTTCGGTAGTCAAACAAAGATAGCCCCATGACTGGAGGAATGTCACCCCCTGCGCGTCATGCTTCGACTCCCGGTTCGACTCTTGGTTCGCACCCCGCCCCCGCCGAGTGCACGGGATGCTGCCCAGCGCAC
The DNA here is from genome assembly GCF_012030385.1 of Microbacterium sp. B19(2022). Lineage (NCBI taxonomy): Bacteria > Bacillati > Actinomycetota > Actinomycetes > Micrococcales > Microbacteriaceae > Microbacterium > Microbacterium sp. B19(2022). The sequence goes on along the minus strand of NZ_JAAUVO010000007.1, from coordinate 186,245 downwards.
GGGATCTTCACGCGAACGCGCCGTGCACTCGGCAGCACGCCGTGCACTCGACTCGGCGAAGGGGCGGGGGCGGGGCGGACCCCCAGGGCGCAGACTGGACGCATGACCGATTCCGACCCATACCTGCTCGGCCCCGGACTCCTTCCGACGCCGTTCACCGCCGCCGAGATCCGCGAAGCCACCGGATCGGGGAAGCTGATCCGCCTGCTCCTGGAGGGGCCCGACGGCCCGATGGGCGAACACGTCAACCGCTTCCGCGACACCGATGACGAGGGCGCGACCCTCGACCGGTGGGCCGCCGCCGACCCGAAGGCCGTCGTCTCGAACCGCGTGACCTGGGCCGAGCTGCAGGGGCATGCCGCGTTCGACGCAGGGACGACGAGCGTGTCGACCGTCGCGCTGTCGACACCCCTCGGGCAGCTCACCTGCCGCCGGTACGACACCGACGACGGCGTCTTCTGGTTCTCGATCGATCACCCCGGGATGCCCGTGCAGTACGAGTCCGACGGCATGCGCACGACGGTGCTGAGCATCGAACAGGACTGAGCCCGGGGCGCACGCACGATTCGCCGAGGTGCGGACGAATCGCGGAGCTTCCCGTGGGGATTGTTCCGCTCATCGCCGGCACCTCGGCTAATCGTCACGCCGAACCGGCGCCGAGGTCAGTGCCCGGCGGCGCCGACCACCACGAACTCGTTCGGCACGACGTCGAGGGTCGCCTCGGCCGACACCTCGCCGGTGTGCAGGTCGACCGCGAGGATGCGGTCCTTCGACGGCTCGGTCACGTAGGCGATGTCGCCCACCACGTGCAGGCCCGGGTGCGGCTGCTGCCACTCGGTCGGGCTCTCCCACGGATCGATCACATCCCAGGTGTCGACGAGCTCACCCGACTCGTCGAGCAGCGACAGGCTGCCGTCGGCCCCGAGCACCACGACGTTGTCATGTCCGTCGCGCCCGACTCCGCGCCAGGTGTACTCCACACCCTCCGGGAGGTCGACGATCGACATCGTCTGCGCCGCGGTGTCGATGCGCGCGAGCTGCGACAGCAGGTACCCCTCCTGGTCAGGGTCGGTCTTGTAGTCGCCGAACGCGATCGCGCTGGTCTCGCTCACGTACGCGTTGCCGGTGCGCCCGAACTCGTCGGGGGCATCGATCTTGGTGAACGCGCCGCCGTCGAAGAGCAGCACGCCGTCTTCGCAGCCGAACATCACGACCTCGCCCTTGAGAGCACCCTCACCGTGCACGCTCGGGCACTGCTCGTTGCGGGTGAGCTCGGTGCCGTCGGCCGCGAGGTGACGGACTCCGCTGCGGGCATCGGCCGTGCCGATCGTCGAGAGGATGCTGCCGTCGGCGAGCTCGAGCGCCACACCGTGGTGGGCGGCCTCCGAGGTGATCGTGTCCACCTCGGGAACGGCACCGGTGCCGACGGCATCCGTGTCGAAGATCCGCACCTCGCCGGTGCCGTCGTCGAACAGAGCCGTGCGTCCGGCGTGCGGGACTGCGTGGCCCGCGGCTTCGGCGTCGAACACCTCGCCGGTGAACTCGACGGTGCCGGATGCCAGGCCGGAGTCGAGCACGTGGAACCCGTCTTCCGCGGTGACGAAGACGTGCCCGTCGTGGTCGCCGGCGCCGTTGACGCGCAGGAAGCCACCGAGCTCGACCTGCCCGATGGTGTCGAGGGTCTCGCCGTCGAGCACGAGCACACCGCCGTCGTAGGTCACGGCGATGCGGGTGTCGCCTTCGTGGTGGTCTTCCGGTGCGGCGCCTGCGGTGTTCTCGGCGGCGGGCCCGGGGCTCGCACATCCGGCGAGCGCCACGGCGGCGATCACGCCGAGGGCGCCGATCGCGAGGCGGCTGCGGGGTCGGGACATGGATCGTCTCTCTTTCTTCTGGGTGGGTGCGCGGGATGCGCGGCGACGACCGGAGTCGTCGAGGGCTCAGCCGACCTGCTGCACGGACCAGGGGTCGAGGTCGGCGAAGGTTCGGGTGACCGTGCCGTCGCCGTGGTCGATCTCGTGCACGGCACCGGTCGCCGGGTCGCTCACGTAGGCGTGCTGGGCATCGACGAGCAGCTGCACGCGGTCGCGCAGGGCGGGGTCGGTGACGGATGCTGCCAGCAGCGGTTCCGTATGGGCCAGCACGGTGCCGTCCGGGGCGAGCACGCGGACGCGACCGTCGGCATCGATCGCGACCGTGCGACTGTCGTCGTCACCGAGGGCGGCGGCCTGCAGCAGGGGCACATCCGAGGGGAGCAGCATCCACTGCCGCTGCCGCACGTCGAGTAGCCAGGCACCCTGCTCGCCCGCGACTCCGGCGAGGTCGGGGCGGTCGGCGCGGCCGGAGAGACTGCTCGCCGGGAGCGCGTTCGCGGGGTACGGGATGGCCTCGGCGGCGATGGTGCCGCCGACCTCGCGGCTGAAGAGCACGGCCCCCTCGGCGCACGAGAAGACGGCGCCGACGCGGGTCAGGTCGACGTCGCGGGGATCGGCGCACGCGACTGCTGCATCCGGGACGCGGTCGCCGGCGGGGTCGAGCAGCTCGATCGTCGCCCCGGCGGTCGGCACGAGGAGGTGTCCGGCGAGTGGGGCGACGGCGCCTGCGGCATCGACGGTCACACGCGGGGCGGCTTCGAGCCCCTCGGCGAGAGCGTCGTGGGCGAGCAGGACCAGTTCCCCGCCCGCGAAGGCGACGGTCGCCCGCTGTTCACCGGCGACGACCGTGACGTCTCCCTCGCCCTCGAGGATTCCGAGCGTCTGCGGGGCGCCACGGAAGGAGTGCGTGTGATCGCCGTGCGGCACGGTCCAGCGCGCGGAGTCGAACACCTCGACCGCGGTGCCACCCTCCGTGTCGTGCGCGCGGTAGACGAGACGGCCATCGCCGAAGATGCCGGTGATGCCGCTGCGGCCTGGCGCGAGTGTCGCGCGCTCTTCGGTGGCGAGGTCGAGAAGCGTGAGCTCGCCGCGCCGGTCGGCGATAACGAGGGCGCGGGCGGGAGAGGCGACCTCGGCCGCGCCACCCGCGTCGATGCCGTGCGCGTCGGGAGCGGATGCGTCGGGCGTGGGCGGGGCGGTCGGGGCACAGGCGGTGAACGCGAGCAACAGCGTGAGCGCGGCGGCGACGGATGCGGTTCGGCGGAGAGGAGGGTTCATGACGTTCTCACCCTATTGAGAACGATTCTCGTTATCAAGTCGGCGGACGTTGCGGCCTTGGCCTCCTCGCCCGAGGCGCACGGAATGGAGGAGAAAACACGGGACGAAGGAGCGGTGGGGCGGAAGCGTCCTTCGAAGCACGCGATCTCCTTCATTTCGCGTCATGCCCACGGACAGTCAGCCCGAACGTCAGCGCCCCGGCGTAGGGTCGCAGCATGAGCAGCACAGCATCCGGAGAAAGTCATGGAGTGGTCCCCTCCTATCTGCTCGCGCGCCTGGCCGAGTCGGGGCGTTTCCCCAAGGCCGCAGCCGCCGCGCGGCAGACGCTCACGTCGGGTCGCCCGCCCTTCCGCGCCCGCATCGACCTCTCGATCGACGAGAACGGCGACCTCGTCGCCCAGCTCTCGGATGCTCCCAACCGCACGATCAGCGATGCCGGCAACACGCAGCAGCTACCCGGAGCCGTGGTGCGCGGCGAAGACGACGGCCCGGTGGAAGACACCGCGGTCAACGAGGCGTTCGACGGGCTCGGCGCCACGTTCGAGATGCTGCTGGCCGCGTTCCAGCGCAACTCCCTCGACGACGCCGGGGCCCCGCTCGACGCGACCGTGCACTACGGCGTCGACTACGACAACGCGTTCTGGGATGGCGAGCGCATGGTGTTCGGCGACGGCGACGGCGAGGTGTTCCAGGGGTTCACCGGGTCGCTCACCGTCATCGGCCACGAGCTCGCGCACGGCGTCGTGCAGCACACCGCGAACCTCGAATACCAGGGGCAGCCCGGGGCGCTGAACGAGTCCATCGCCGACGTGTTCGGCGCGCTGACCGAGCAGTACGCCCTCGGCCAGACCGCCGACCAGGCGACCTGGCTCATCGGCGCCGAGATCTTCACCGACGCCGTCGAGGGTGCGGCGCTGCGCTCGATGATCGCCCCCGGCACCGCCTACGACGACGACGAGCTCGGCAAAGACCCCCAGCCCGACCACATGAGCGGCTTCGTGCGCACGACCGAGGACAACGGCGGGGTGCACATCAACTCCGGCATCCCCAACCGCGCCTTCGCCCTGTTCGCGACCGACCTCGGCGGCAACGCCTGGGAGCGGGCGGGCACGGTCTGGTACCGGGCTCTCACCGGGGGCTTGTCGAGCACGGCGACCTTCACGGAATTCGCCGACGCCACGGTCGCCGCCGCCACCGCGCTCGACGATGCCACGGCCGAAGCGGCTCGACGCGCCTGGAGTGCCGTGGGAGTCTATGAAGATGAGCGAGTCCCCTCCACCGACTGACACGCACGTCGTGATCGCGGTGGTGCGCACCGGCGGCATCGCGGGCATCCGTCGTCAGTGGCGGGTGGAAGCCGAGCCCGACGACGCCGGGGAGTGGATCGACCTCATCGACGGCTGCCCGTGGGACGAGGAGTTTGATGCCGGCACCGGCGCCGACCGGTACGTCTGGAGCATCCGAGCCCGCACACCCTCCGAACGGCGAGAGCGAGAACTCCCCGACTCCGCACTCGACGGCCCCTGGCGCACGCTCGTCGAAGCGGTGCGCACGGCCGCCAGGCGCTGAACCCGCGAAACCGGGTCGGCACGACACGACACCACTCGACAGGAGAACCATGCTGACGGCGGAGGAAGCCGAAAGACTGCTCGGCGCGGCGCGTGAGGCCCACGCCCGTGGCGACCTGCTGCTGCACCTGCACGTCGAGGTCAGCCGCCTCACCGGAGTCCCGTCATCGTGGGGTTCCGCGGCGAACGAGTACCTGCAGAACGAGAGCGTCGGCTACTTCCTCGGTGAGGTGGAGCGCGTCGGCTGGCGACTCGAACACACGGGATACGCGTTCGTCGGGTCCGGGGCGACGACATCCGAACGTGTGCTGAGCACCGGGACCGGTGTCGTGAACCACGGCGGCGTCTCGGGGTACTTCACCTTCCGTCGCGCGTCATCCTGAGGCGAAGCCTCGATCCCGCCACTCCCGATCAATCCGGTGTGAATCCGACCCCGTAACCGCCGGGCAGGTTCACAATGGAGACCATGGGACTGTTCCAGCAGAAGCCGGAAGAACAAGAGAACCAGTGGGTGCTGCCCTCTGAGCCGATCGAGCGCACGGAGGCGGATGTGCTCGACACGGCGCCCGTCGTCGATCCGCTGTCGATCGGCCTCGGCGCGGAGACCAGCGGTGACCTGAGCTCGGTCCTGTTCCCGGTCGCACCTCCCGCCCCCGAGGCCGAAGCGGCCGAGAGCGGCGAGCCTGAGGCCGAAGAGGACTGACCTGCACCACGTCGCAGTTTCGCCACCGCGACGCAGGGCAACCATCGATTCCCTGCGACCCGCGTGCGAATCGACGAAGGGCCGCGCGGCTACGGTTGAGGGATGACGATCACCGCCGCCGCAGACGGCTCCGCCCTGGGCAACCCCGGCCCCAACGGCTGGGCCTGGTACATCGACGACGCGAACTGGGCGGCCGGCGGTTCCCCGCACGGCACCAACAACCAGGGAGAGCTGCGCGCGGTTCTCGAACTGCTGCTCGCGACCGCCGGCACCGACGAGAAGCTGATGATCGAGTGCGACAGCCGCTACGTGATCGACTCCGTGACCAAGTGGATGCCGGGCTGGAAGCGCAAGGGCTGGCGCAAGTCCGACGGCGGGCCCGTGCTCAACCGCGACCTGCTCGAGGGCATCGACGAGGCGATCCGCGGCCGCGACGTCGAGTTCTCCTGGGTCAAGGGGCACGCCGGACACCCGCTCAACGAGGCGGCCGACGAACGCGCGAACGCCGCCGCCAAGGCCTACCAGGCGAAGCAGGAACCGCGACGAGGGCCGGGCTTCACGATGGGAACGGATGCCGGGGCCGCCGTATCCGGATCCGCGCCCGTCGCTGCGTCCGCATCGTCGGCAGCGGCGACGCCGGCAGCGGCGACGCCGGCAGCGGCGACGCCGGCAGCGGCGACGCCGGCAGCGGCGACGCCGGCAGCGGCAGCATCCGCTCCTTCTCCGGCCGCGGCCGCCTCGGTCGCCGAGCCGCTCTGGGCCGAGGCATCCGATCTGCTCGACGGCCTGAACGCCCCCGACGACGACCCGATCGAGCTGCGGATCCCCCTTTCCTCCGACGAGCACGCCCGCCTGCGCGACCGCGCCGAGGCCCAGGGCGTCTCGCTCGAAGAAGCGCTCCGCCGCCTGATCTGAGCGTGATGGCCGAGGCGTAAACTCGCCCCATGTCGACTCCTGCCCGCACTATCGGCCGCATCTTCCTCGGCGCCTCCCTCGTCTTCGCGGGCGTCTCGCACCTCACGGTGGCTCGCGAGGAGTTCCAGGCCCAGGTTCCGGAGTCGCTACCGCTCGACCCTGATACGACCGTGCTCGCCTCCGGCGTGGCCGAGGTCGCGCTCGGCTCTGCCCTGTTGCTGGCACGACGCCGGCGGCGCACGGTCGGCACGATCGCCGCGCTGTTCTTCGTCGCCGTGTTCCCCGGCAACGTGGCGCAGTGGATGCACCACCGTGACGGCTTCGGCCTCGACACGGACATGAAGCGTTTCGTCCGGCTGTTCTTCCAGCCGCTGCTCGTCGCACTGGCGCTGTGGTCGACCCGCGAACCCCGACGCTGACACGCCGACACAGGGTCACCAGCACGGATCCACAACTGACAGGACGGGCCCCCGCGCGACGGAACCTCGGAGGTCCGATCCGTAGACTCGGCGGATGAGGAAAAGGCGGGTGACGCAGCGGTGAAGGCGCGTACCGTCTTCGGCCTGCTCCGCCTCGGCGCTGCCGCCATCTGCCTCGTGGCGCTCATCCATCGACTGAGCTGGGGGCTCGCGTCGCACACGATCGCGAGCCAGAACTTCTTCGCCTACCTGACCAACCAATCCAACATCGCGTTCGTCGTGCTGCTGACGATCGCGGGGGTGATCGCTCTGCGCACGGCGCGGGATCCGCGGTGGCTCACGGTGGCACTGGCACTCGTGCTGACCTGGACGATCACCGCGGGGCTGGTCTTCGCGATCCTCGTCTGGCAGGCCGGCATCCGCGGCATCCGCATCGACGTGCCGTGGTCGGATCAGGTGCTGCACTTCTGGCTGCCGGCGCTGACGGTGGCGGCGTGGGCCCTGGCGCCCGGCCATCGATCGGTGCCGTGGCGGGTGGTCCCGGTGACGCTCGCCTACCCGGTGCTGTGGGGGATTGCGACGATGATCCGCGGGCCGATGATCGGCTGGTACCCCTATTACTTCCTCGACCCGCGACAGGTGAGCGGGCCGCTGGAGTTCCTCGCCTCGGCGGCGATCGCGCTCGGCAGCTTCGCCGTGGTCTCGACCGTGCTCGTGCTCATCAGCCGGATGCCGCTGCCGAGACGGCTGCGGACGGATGCGGACGACGACCCCGACGAACCGGACGGCTCGCCCGCCGTCGATGGCGAGCAGGTGCCGGAGGAAGCCGCGCGGGAGACGGCGACCGCGCGGAGCTAGACGCGTCGGACGGCGCGCCGACCGTGGAACCGGCGCCGACGACGACGGCGGTCAGATCCAGAGCGTGAGCGAGGCGAGGGCCGCTTCGAGTGCCGCCTTCTCGTCGAGGGCGGCGAAGTCCGCGGCAGCGGTTCCGCCGACGAGTCCCACGAGCACGTTCTCGCCGGTGGTCGGCTGCAGGTTGATCCAGGTCGGGATCAGCACATCGGCACCCACGGCGCGCCAGATCGACTCCTCGTTCTCCCAGAACGGCTCGTCCCACCGCAACCAGACGGTCTCGATCGCGCCCATGCCGAGGGCGGCGATCGCGCCGCGCTGCGAGAACGGGAGCGCAGGGTCGAACTCGATGCTGCGCTTCTGGAGCACGCCCAGCGGCACCGTCACGACCACCCGGTCGAACGACAGGGCCTCACCGGTACCGAGGCGGATGCTGACGCCGGAGTCGTCGTACGCGATGCGAGCGACCGGGGAGCTCAGCCCCACCTGCACGCCATCGAGCGCATGCTCCACGAACGGGGTGAGGTCGTCGCGCGCCGCCTTCGGCTCACCACTCGGCAGCGGCGGGGCCAGCCAGCTGGAGAGCGCGTCGGCATCGGCACCGGTGCGGGTGGCGAGGATCGCGAGCAGGGCGGCGGTCGCGGGGTCGGCGGGATCGATGCCCGCCGCGGTCAGGGCGTCGGCGACCGAGGAATCCTCGGGGGCCGCCTGCGCGGTCGTCATCGCCGCGGTGAACGGCTGCGGGTCGACCGGGTCGATGTCGGCATCCGGTGTGCGCCAGAGCTCGCCGGTCAGCTCGTCGATGCCGACATCGCCGCTCGTCAACTGATCGAGGACCTCGGAATCGTCTTCGCCGAAGAGCCAGGCGCCGAGCTGCACCGGCACCGGCCACGAGTCGTCGACCTGCGAGTGGACGCGTCCGCCCACGCGGTCGCGCGCCTCGAACACGGTCACCTGCACGCCGCGTTCGGCGAGCAATGCTGCAGCCGTGGCGCCCGCGAGGCCGGCGCCGACGACGGCGACCCGCTCGCCGGAGCTGCCCGGGATCATGAGCTCTTCCGCGGCGCGCGCACCGGAGGCGATGGCCCCGCGCACCGTGCCGGGAGCATCCTCATCGGTCGCCTCGCCCGCGAAGAACACGCGGTCATCGATGGGCAGACCCAGCGCGGTGCGGGTGCCGGCGACGACCCCGACGGGGGTGAAGCTGGCGGCGCCGAGGGCGAACGGGTCGGTGCTCCAGGTGCTGCGGACGCTGCCGGCCGGCGCGGGAACTCCGGGCGGAGGCTCGGGTTCGCGGGTGCGCGTGGGCGTCGGCGTGGGCGCGGGTTCGGGGGTGCAGGAGGCGAGAAGCACCGAAGCGACGCCGGCTCCGGCGCCGAGGAGCAGAGTGCGGCGCGTGATCCTCATCGTGTCGCCACTTTATCCCGAGCCGGGCGGTTCTGCCTCGGCGGGAGGGGTGGTGCGGCCGTTAGCCCGGGCATAACTCCTCAGAAACAGGCTCCGAATGCCGAGAACCGGCCGGATCCGCGGGGATCCGGCCGGTTCTTGAGGAGTTGTGAACGCGGTGCTGGGGTCAGACGGCGAGCAGCTCCCGCTCCAGGCGAGCGAACGACGACTCCATGCCGTCGGCCATACCGGTGGCGAGGATCATGTCGCGCGTCTCCTTGTCGGGGTACTCGATGAGCACCGTGACGAGGGTCGCGCCGTCCTCCTCGTACAGGTTCAGATCGTTGAGGGTCTCGGTCGGCATGCCCTGCATCCGCTCAGTGGTGACCGCGCGGCGCGGGGCGTCGATCAGGAGCGCCTCCCCCTCGAAGCCGAACGGCTCCCCCTCCGTGTCGCCCACCGGCGCCCAGGAGTTCCGATACGACTGGCCGACCTCGGTGGCGGCAACGCACTCCGTCATCTCCCAGCCGTCGGGGCCGAGCATCCACTTGCGGATGAGCTCGGGCTCGAAGTGCGCGCGCCAGACCAGCTCACGCGGCCCTTCGACCAGACGGGTGATGCGCACGTGGGTGTCATCGAGCAGCTCCACCCGGGTGCCCTTGCCCTGCGCGTAGTCGCGGAGGTCCTGCAGCACGGCATCCAGCTGCGCCATCGCCATCTTGATGCCCTCGACCTGGCCCATCTCGACGACCTGCTCGAGTGCATCGACCGAGTCGAAGTGGCTGGTCGTGACCATGCGGGTGCCCTCGGCGGTGGGCTCGAACGAGAACGACATCCGCTGCGCGGGGAAGCCCTCGAGTGGCTTGCCGGACTCGTCCACGAAGGAGTCGATCACCTCGAAGCCGTTCGGCGCATCGATCGAGAGGAACTCCCACGATCCGGATGACTTCTCGCCACGGGGGCCGTTCATCGAGTAGACCGCGCGTCCGCCGACGGTGTGGTCCCAGGCGGTGAAGGTGGCCGGCCATCCGGGAGGACCCCAGAAGCGTTCGAGCTGGCGCGGATCGCTGTAGGCGCTCCAGACCCGCTCGATGGGGGCTGCGAAGTCGGCGACCACGGTCATCGTGAGGTTGTCGGCATCGGTGGTGACGTCGGTGACAGGCATTTCAGTCTCCTTGCTCGTTCTTCGGGGTGTCGCTGTTGTCGGATGCGCCGGACCGAGGCGTCTCGGCCAGCAGGTCGTCGAGTCGGGCGATGCGCGACCGCCACAGCTCTTCGTATCGGGCGAGGAGCGCCCTGGCGCGGGCGATCATCTCGGGGTTTGCGCGGACGAGCCGCTCGCGTCCCTCGGCGCGCTTGACGATGAGGTTCGCGGCCTCGAGCACGGCGACGTGCTTCTGCACCGCGGCGAACGACATCTCGTATTCGGAGGCGAGGGTCGAGACCGACTGCTCACGCTCGATCGTCCGGCGCAGGATGTCGCGCCGGGTCGACGTCGCCAGTGCGTGGAAGACACGGTCGACCTCCGCTTCGCTCAGTTCTCTTTGTGCAACCATTTGGTTGTACGTTATGCCTGCGCGGAAGGGATGTCAAGAGGCGTCTTGCCGTCGAAAGTGCGAACCAGCCGAGACGCCCGCCGGATCATCTCCGGATCTGCGCGCACGAGCCGCTCCCGCCCGCGCGCGCACTTGACGATGAGTCCCGCGCGCTCGAGCACTGCGACGTGCTTCTGCACGGCCGCGAAACCCATGTCATAGTGACGCGCGAGCTCGGTCACGGACTGCCCCTCGACGAGCGTGCGGGCGAGGATGTCGCGCCGAGTGGCGTCTCCCAGCGCTCGGAAGACCCGGTCCGCCTCGCTGCGACCGAGTTCGTCGGGAATCACGGATGGCGGGATTCCACGGCCGTCGGGATCACGGGAGGACCTCGTCGAGAAAGGGCACGATCGAAGGCATCAGCGCGGCCGGTTTCATCATCGGCGTCGCGTGGTGCGCGCCCTCGATCGTCGCGTGTCGGGCTCCGATCAGCGTCGACAGCCCTCGCGTCCCGCTGTCCATGAACGGCGCACTCTTGCTTCCGAGGAGCACGAGAGAGGGCGCCCGGAGCCCGCTCCACCGGTCGCCGGTGAGAGGTGTTCCGTCCTGCAACCCTGCGCAGAGGCGCGTGTCATAGACGGCCGTCTGGGCCATCGCGACCATGGTCCGCCACGGGCCGATCATGAGTCGCATGGCGTGGATCATGAAGGAGGGTGCACCGAGGGCGACACGGTGGAACTCGCGAACCGCGTCCGACCCCCGCCCCTCGTCGACCAGCTGCTGAAGGTGGTCGGCGAGGTCACGGGGGACGGGTGCGCGTCGATCGTCCACGATCACCGGGGGCTCGAAGGCGATGACGCCCGCGACCTTCTCGGGAAGAGCCGCCGCGGCGTCCACGGCGAGGATCGCGCCGGATGACGCTCCGAAGAGAGCAGCCCTGCCTCCGTGCGCATCGACGAGCGCCTCGATATCCGCGATCTCGCGAGCGATGCGCCACGAGCCGACGTCCCCGCTGTCGCCGCGTCCTCGACGGTCATAGTTCACGACCGTGTGGCTCGCGGCGAGCAGGGCCGCGAGCCGACGGTTGTCGCGGAGGTCGGCCAGCGCCTGCGCGACGAGGATGACGACCGGCCCGTCTCCGTGGCGTTCATACGAGATCTCCGTGCCATCCGCGGACACGACCTGGCGCAGGGACGGATCGGGAGAAGAGTTCTTCTTCGGCATGATGATTCCGCTCTCTTCGAGAAGTGGGTGGCGTCAGCGGCGGGTCATCGTGGACGCGTATCCGCCGTCACCGGGGTAGACCCAGGCGCCGTCGAGTACACGATCGTCGTCACTGAAGGTGCCGGTGAAGGAGGCCGGGCTTCCCTTGGCTCCCGCCCAGATGGTGAGCGTGTCTCCCTCCAGCTCGTAGACGTAGTCGAGGGTGTTGCCCATCGAGTCGTAGAACCGGGAAGCGACATCCGTGCCGGCGGGCTCGCCGAACGGGCGGAGCTGACCGATGACCTCGATGCCGGTGATGGCCTGACCGAACTGCTCCAGCTCGACGTGCTGGAGCAGGAAGAACCGTCCGCCCATCCACTCGTACCGCACGACTCCCTCGGCGCCACCCGTCACCGTCCATTCCCCGACGAGCCTGTCGAGCGCCGTGACGGCGCTGCTAGGCGTGGGCTGCTCACCGAGGCCGTAGCCGTCGATCTGCTCAGCGGTGACGTTCTCCAGCGCGTTCTCGTTCATGAGGTGTCCTTTCTCGTGCAGCCCGGCGGGCCGCTCTTGCAGATACCTCGGAGCCGAACGCTGCGGATTGACATCTACGCGCGAATCCGTCGGAAGCGATCCGCCGGGCGCCCCCTCACACCTCGCGACCGCACGATGTCAAGATTCGTCGCGCGGCTCCGAGGTATCAGTGCAGAAACACCCGCCCCAGAAGAGGAGCTCACAGTGACCACGAACTCAGCACCACGCCTCGCGCACAGGGAGATCAGCGCACTCCCTCGTTCGACCCGCCCCTTGCTGCTAGGGGGCGCACTCGCGGGACCGCTGTTCTATCTGTCCGCACTCGTGCAGATGCTCACGCGCCCCGGATTCGACATCCGCATCCACCCCCTCAGCCAACTCTCCACGGGAGACTTCGGCTGGATCCAGATCCTCACCTTCGTCCTGGTCGGACTGGGCCTGATCTGCCTGGCGGTCGGTCACCGGCGGGTCGTGACCGACGGGCTCGGCCGCGCCGCCATTCCGGTCCTCATCACCATCAGCGGGGCAGGCTTCATCGCCGCCGGCCTCTTCCCGCAGGACCCCGCGAACGGTTTTCCGCTCGGCGTGGCCGACGGCCCCGCGGCCGAACCCACCTGGCACGCCGTCATCCACATGGCGGCGGCGATCGTCGCGTTCACCGTCCTGGCCGTGGCGGCCGTCATCGCGCTCATCCGCGCCATCCGCGAGCGGCGTGCGGCCGCAGCGATCGGGAGCGGCATCGTCGCGATCGCGCTCCTCGCTCCCGTCGCTCCCGACATCGCCAGCATCCAGGTGGCGATCACGGGGCTCTTCGCCTTCGGATGGTGCACCGCGACGGCCATCTCCCTGCTGAAGTCACCGCGTGTGTCTCGCTAGCCTGGACACTCGCCGACTCAAGGAGATGAGACCGTGAAGTTCCTCATTCTCGGCTACACGCCGAGCAGCAGTTGGGACGCCGCCACCGCGGATGCCCCCACCGAGGATGCGCTCGCTGCATTCGCTGCATATCAGGAGTTCGAAGCGGAACTGCGCGCGACCGGGGAGTTCGTCAGCACCGAAGGGCTCGGACACCCCGCCGTGTCGACGACCGTGCGCAAGGTCGACGGAACGATCGTGATGACCGACGGTCCGTTTGTCGAGCTGAAGGAGGTCCTTGCGTCGTTCGCTGTCATCGAGGTGTCCAGCGTGGAGCGCGCGAAGGACATCGTCGCACGGATGGTCGAGATGCTCGGCGAACCGATGGAGATCCGTCCCATCATGGGTGACGACTTCGCGTGACGGCTCAACCTGACGCGATCGAGGACCTGCTGCGCACGGAAGCGCCGCAGGTCCTCGGGGCGCTGGTTCGCCGCTTCGGTCACTTCGACATCGCCGAGGAAGCCACGCAGGACGCACTGCTCGCCGCAAGCCAGCAGTGGCGCCGAGACGCCATCCCCGATCAGCCCCGGTCCTGGCTGATCCGCGTCGCCTACCGCCGCATGGTCGACGCGCTGCGCGCCGAATCGGCCGACCGCCGCCGCGAAGAGCAGTACGTGGCCTCCGAACCGCACGCGTCCTTCTCACACGCCGCCCCGGCCGACCATGACGACAGCCTGAACCTGCTGTTGCTGTGCTGTCACCCCGCCCTGTCGTCCGCCTCCCGCATCGCCTTGACGCTGCGGGCTGTGGGCGGGTTGACCACCGCGGAGATCGCGCATGCCTATGGAGTGACCGAGCAGACGATGGCCGTGCGGATCAGCCGCGCGAAGCAGCAGATCCGCAAGAGCGGCGCCCGCTTCGAGTTCGCGGCCGATGACGATCTCTCCGGCCGCCTGTCCGCGGTGATGCGGGTTCTGTACCTGATCTTCAACGAGGGATACACGGTGACCACCGGAACCGAGCTCACCCGGACCGACCTGACCGGCGAGGCGATCAGACTCGCGCGACTCCTCCACGCCCTCGTTCCCGATGACCCGGAATCGACAGGACTTCTCGCGCTCATGCTGCTGATCGATTCGCGACGCGCGACGCGCTCCACCTCGAATGGCGACCTCATCCCCTTGCGTGACCAGGACCGCACTCGATGGGATCTGGAGTCCATCCGAGAGGGATCCGACCTCATCCGTGCCGCGTGGTCCCAGGGGAACGTGGCAACCTACCGGCTGCAGGCCGCGATCGCCGCCGTCCATGCCTCCGCTCCCGTCGCCGAGCAGACCGACTGGGCACAGATTGCTGCTCTTTACCTGGCGCTCGAGCAGGTCGAACCCAGCGGACCCGTCCGGCTCGCACGAGTCGTCGCCGTGGCACACGCTTTCGGACCCGCGCGCGCCACCGCCCTGCTCGAGGAACTGGATCGCGAGCACGGGCTGCTCCAACATCCCTTGACCCGGCACCGTGCCCACGCGATCCGCGCCCACCTCCGCGAAGCGGAGGGGGACCCGACTGCGGCGAGAGAGGACTTCCTCGCTGCGGCCGACATGACGACGAACGAACCCGAATCCCGCTACCTCTCCCGAAAAGCATTCGGCGAGTGACACGTCCGTCGTGCGTTCCGGCCGGAATCCGGCATCGGATCTCGGAGTCGCGTTGCGGTCGGAACGCCCCTCGACTCACTCCCTGATCGAGGCGAGGAGGATCCGCACGAGCGCCTCGTGTGCGTCGCCCTCGTCGATGCGCGAGGCGAGCACCGCGCTCGCCAGCACATCCGCCGAGGCGAACGCCGCCTCCAGGGCGATCGGATCGATGCTCTCGGCACCGACCACGCGGGCGAGGGCGGCGCGACAGCGTTCGACGTAGGCCCCCACCGACTCCTGCCGTATCCGCGCGAGCACGGGCGTGCCGTGGAGGGCGGCGACCACTCCCGCCATCTCCACGCCCTCGGCGCGGGCGCAGGCGACATAGCTCGTGGCGATGACGTCCACGACCCCTTCGACGTCGGGTCGGGCGCTCGCCAGCGCGGTCTCGAGCGACGCATCCTGGCGCTCGTCGAACTGCCGGTACAGCGCGGCGAAGAGCCCCGCTCGGTCACCGAAGTGCTCGTAGACGACGGGCTTCGTGACGCCGGCGCTGTCGGCGAGTGTGCCGAGCGTCAGGGCGTCGGCCCCCTCGGCCCGGATCATCTCCCGCGCGACGCTCAGCAGCTGCGCACGGCGTTCGGCCTTGGACAACCGCGTCCGCGCGCCTTCTTTCGCCTTCGTCATCTTGCCCCTTGTGGCCCATACCTACTATGAGTAAGTTACGGTTGGTAGGTAACCATCCTATCCCCCGTGCCGACGGCACACCCACGATCCGAGGAGAAGAATGACCGCCGACCACCGGCCCACCGCGCACTGGATCTACGCGCATCCGCAATCGGGCTCACTGAACCGGCAACTGCTCGATGCCGGGATCGAGGCGCTCACCCCGCGCTACGACGTGCGGACCTCGGATTTGTACGCCCAGGGCTTCGACCCCCTGCTGGCGCAGCGCGACGTCGGCGGGCGCGAGGGGAGCCTCGTCGACCTGATGGGCGAGGTCCACGAGAGCGGGCTCGTTCCCGACGATGTGCGCCTCGAACAGCGGAAGCTCAAGGCCGCCGAGTTGCTCGTGTTCCAGTTCCCGCTCTGGTGGTACGGCGCACCGGCGATCCTCAAAGGCTGGTTCGATCGCGTGTTCACCAACGGCTTCGCCTACGGCGGCGTCGACGCGGAAACGGGACTGCCGCTCCGCTACGGCGAGGGCGGCCTGAAGGGCAAGCGCGCGCTCATCATCGTGACGGCGGGCGAGGATGCGCGAAGCATCGGTACCCGAGGCATCAGCGGCGACATCGATGCTCTGCTGTTCCCCATCACGCACGGCACGCTCTGGTACACGGGGATCGAATCGCTCGATCTCCACGTCATCCACGACGCCGACGCCCTCGATGCCGCGACTGTCGCTTCGGAACGCGACCGGCTGATCACCCGGCTCGCGGGCATTCACGACGAGGTCCCGTCTCAGCCGTACCGCGCCCTGCACGACGGCGAGTACCGGGGCACGCGGGCATTGCGCGCTGACATCCTGCCCGGGCGAACCGATCTCGACATCCACCGCGTCGACCGCGCGGGCGTCGCGAACAGCACCCGCTAGCAGAGCACGACGTTCGGCGCGGGCGGGGTCGGACCCCTCGAGCGATACGCTCGCGGGTATGGGCTTCTCGGTGCTGGGTCTCGCGCTCAGCCTCGCCATCTTCGCTCCGAGCCTGTCACTCATCTGGTTCCCGCCCCGCCCTGCATTGCCGACCGGGGTGGTCCCTCGTCCGGTGACGCTGTTGGAACGCGCGGGGCAGGCGCTCTGCGTGACGGTCCCCGCCATCATGGCGGGCACCTCTGTGGGGTGGTGGTGGTTCCCGCTCGTCGCCGTGCTCGTGCTCGCGTACTGGGCGTTGTGGGTGAGATTCCTCGTCACCGGGCGTCGCCTTGAGGCGCTCTTCGGTCCCGTCTGGGGCGTGCCGGTGCCCATGGCGCTGCTCCCCGTCGCCGCGTTCCTCGCCGGCGCCGCATGGCTGGAGAACCCCTGGATCGCGATTGCCGCGGCGGTGCTTGCCGCCGGGCACATCCCCAGCTCCCTGATCACGGCAAGAGCTCGATAGCCCGGCCGGCAGCCGGAGACCCCGGAGAGCTCAGGTTCTACGACCGGGGCGCCGCCACACGAAGCGCGTCGGCGGCGGCATCCATCGTGTCGGCGTTGAGCGAGAAGTACGCCCACTTGCCGCGCTGCTCGCGGGTGACGAGGCCGGCGTCCGCCAGGAGCTTCATGTGGTGGGAGACCGTGCCCTGCGAGAGGCCGACGGGCTCGGTCAGGTCGCAGATGCAGGCCTCGCCGCCGGCGCCGGCGGCGATGAGGGACAGCAGCCGGACTCGCGTGGGATCACCGAGCGCCTTGAAGACCCGCGCGACGCGCTCCGCATCCTCGACCGTCGGCGCGGCCGTGACACGCGGCACGCAGCAGGCGGTCGCTTCGATGGTCGTCGGCAGGCTCATGCATCCATCCTGACACGTATTGACAAACTTCGATAGATCAGCGACAGTCATCGTATTGAAGATCATCGATCTGAGGAGATGTGATGTCCGAGCTTCCCGTCGTCGTCATCGGAGCGGGCCCGCAGGGTCTGGCAGCAGCGGCACACCTCGTCGAACGCGGCGAGCACGTGGTCGTAGTCGAGCGCGGGAATACGCCGGCCGCGGCCGTCTCGGAGTGGGGGCATGTGCGCCTGTTCTCGGCATGGCCGGAACTCACCGATGCAGCCGCCCGCCGCTTGCTCGAGCCGACGGGGTGGACTGCACCGGCGAAGGGCTATCCGACCGGCGCGGAGTGGGTGAACGAGTACCTCGCGCCGCTCGCGGATGCTCTGGGCGAGCAGATCCGCTACGCGACGACCGTGACCGGCGTCGCCCGGCAGGGTCGAGACAAGGTCGTCGACGGGGGACGCAGGAGCCAGCCCTTCGTCGTCCACACCGTCGATGGGGCAGGGCACGAAGCCCGCCTCCTCGCCCGCGCGGTCGTCGATGCCAGCGGCACCTGGGATGTTCCGAACCCTGCGGGGGCGGATGGCTTCCCGGCGCTCGGCGAGGCCGCGGCATCGGACCGGATCTCGTACCGCATCCCGGCCGACGTGTCCGAGCTCGCGGGCCGGCATGTGGTCGTCGTGGGCGCCGGGCATTCCGCCACGCACGCCGTGCTGCGCCTGAGCGAGCTGGCACGACGCACTCCGGGAACGCGCGTGACCTGGCTGCTGCGTCGAGGAAGCGCCGCCAACGTCTTCGGTGGCGGGATCGGGGACGAGCTTCCCGAGCGCGCCGCACTCGGTTCCCGCGCCCGGAAGGTCATCGACGAAGGGGTCGTGGAGCTGGTGACGGGGTTCCGCGTCGCCGAATTCCGGCAGGGCGGCGACGGGCTGACGATCGTCGCGGAAGACGGCCGGGAGGTGACCGACGTCGGGCACGTGTTCGCCCTCACCGGCTTCCGCCCCGACACCGGGATGCTGAGGGAACTGCGGATCGACCTCGATCCCGCACTCGAAGCGGTCGCGGGCATCGCCTCTGAGATCGACCCGAACATCCACTCCTGCGGCTCGGTGGGCGCGACAGGGGCGAGGGAGCTCGCCCAGCCCGAACCCGGGTTCTTCATCGTCGGCGCGAAGTCCTACGGGCGCGCCCCGACCTTCCTCGCCCTGACCGGATACGAGCAGGTCCGCAGCGTCGCCGCGCACCTCGTGGGCGATCACGAGGCCGCGGGCCGCAACGAGCTGAGCCTGCCCGACACCGGCGTGTGCGGCGGAGCCGGCGGGTTCGACGACTCGGCCGGCAGCTGCTGCGCTGCCCCGGCGACGATCCAGATCGGCGCGCGCCCGGCCGCCGTCGGCTGATCGCGGCCCGCCCACCGCGGGCATCCGACTGTCAAGATAGATGCAGGTCACCCACCCCCCTCTCAGGAGCACCCATGACCGACACGACCACCAAGCCCTCCGTGCTCTTCGTCTGCGTGCACAACGCCGGACGCTCGCAGATGGCGGCCGGATTCCTCCGCGACATCGCCGGCGACCGCATCGAGGTCCGCTCGGCCGGTTCGATGCCCGCTGATCAGATCAACCCGACCGCCGTCGCGGCGATGGGCGAGCTCGGCATCGACATCACCGCCGAGCAGCCCAAGGTGCTGACCACCGAGGCCGTGCAGGCCTCCGACGTCGTCATCACCATGGGCTGCGGCGACGCGTGCCCGTTCTTCCCCGGCAAGCGCTACGAGGACTGGACGCTCGACGACCCGGCCGGCCAGGGCATCGACGCGGTCCGGCCGATCCGCGACGAGATCCGTGCGCGCATCGAGCAGCTGGTGAGCGAACTGGTCTGAGGGTCCCCCGCGCCTGCATCGGCCGGCCAGCCTGCCTCCTCGCGGGCGGTAGAGGGTCATGCTGCCGCGCCTGGACGCGTCACCGGCGCCCGGGTGACGAACCGTTGACATCCGATGTTTGTCGCGCCATGATCAGAAAGGTCCGGTGGCCCTACCACTGGCTCCTGATCGACAGCGAAGACTGGAGAAGGTCATGACGAAGAAGTCACTGCAACCCCTCAGTTCCACCACACTCTCGCGCCGAACGTTGTTCAAGGCGGGCCTGATCGGTGGCGCCGCCATCGCGATGGGTACGAGTCTCACCGCGTGCGCGCCGGAGGTATCCACGAAGGGAGCCAAGACGCTGCGCATGGTCATGCCAGACGCCTACCCTTTCGAGGATGTCCTCACGACGACGACCGAACCGGCGGCGGACGGCACCGCCGACAGAGGGCTCTGGCGCCTTCTGCAGTCATGGAAGGAGACCCATCCCGACGTGACCCTCGAGATCGAGACCGTGCCCTGGGACACCATCACTCAGCGGGTCATCCTGATGGGCCAGGCCGGCACTCCCGCTGACCTGGTGCTGGTCAACGATCTCAACATCCCCAAGCTCGCGAAGGGAGGGTTCCTCGCGCCGCTCGATTCCCTGCCCGGCGAATGGGACGACTACAACCAGAACCTGCTCCGCGGCATCGCCTCCGATGCCGGGAAGATCTACGCACTCCCGTGGATGACCGACTGCCGTCACGAGATGTACTGGAAAGAGGACTGGGCGAAGGCCGGCATCACCGAGCCCCCCGAGACGTGGGCGGAGTTCGCCGAAGCGATGGCCGCGCTCAAGGATGCCGGCATCGCTGACCCCTACTCGTTCTGGGCAGGGAACACCGTGCACACGCCGACCCAGTCCCTCTTCTCCCAGACGTGGATGCTCGGCGGAGACGTGATCGACGCCGATGGTCGCGCGACCCTCAAGACCGACGAGATGCTCGAGGTCTTCGAGTTCTACAACTCGCTCATGAACGAGCAAGGCGTCTCGTCGACCGGGTTGCTGTCCGTCTCCAAGGACGACGAGTACGACGACATGCTGCTGTCGCATAAGACCGCGACGATGAAGGGCGGCTCGTGGGTGGGGCTCAAGCTCGACGACGGCGGCCTGGCGGACGAGATCGGCTACTTCCGCACGCCGCGTCCGACGAAAGAGGCGAAGGACGCCACCCTCTCGGGCTTCTGGGCATTCGAGCTTCCTGCGCAGAAGACGCCGGACGAGGCGAAGCAGGAGCTCGCGTTCGAGTTCGCGATGCACATCACCGGTTCGAAAGGACAGGCCGAGTACCTCGTCGATGCGCCGGGCAAGCTGCCCACACGCCCGTCGGCATCCGCAAGCCCTCAGGCGCAGGCTCAGAACGACGCGTGGAAGTTCCAGGCGGACTACGCATCCGACGCCGGCCGAGGCATGCCTGCCGCCGCTGATGCGGGACTGCTGTTCGACCAGCTGCGCATCGCATTCCAGTCGTACCTCACGGGCACCTCTCCCGCGAACGAGGCACTCGCGTCCGCCGAGAAGGCGTACAACGAGCAGGTCGCGTCGTAGGGGTCGGACCGATGCCCCCGGAAACGATGACCGTCTCGCCGGTTCCCTCCGCTCCTGATCCCGGCCCTGCTCGTCCTCGCGTCGCGGCATCCCCTCGAAAGGTCCGCCGCGACTTCCTGCCCTATGCGCTGATCGCCCCCGGCGCTCTGCTCGTCGTCGGGTTCACCGTCATCGCGCTGGGATTCACGCTCATCAGCAGCTTCACCGACTGGGATGTGGGGCGGCTCAACACCACTTTCATCGGAATCGACAACTATCTTCGCGCCTTCCGCGATCCGGAGATGGTCGCCAGTCTCTGGCGATCCGGGATCTTCGTGCTCAGCGTCGTCGCGCTGTCGACCGCGGCGGGCTTCCTCCTCGCGGTGGCACTGAACCGGCGTTTTCCGGGGCGGGGCGCGGTTCGCGCGCTCGTCGTCCTGCCGTGGGTCATCAGCGAGATGGCGTCAGGCGTGTTCTGGGCGCTGATCCTGAAGAACGACGGAATCCTCTCCGCCTTCGGCTTGGAGCAGAGCCCGCTGGAGTCTCCTGCGGGCGCAATGACCGCGCTGATCCTGGTCGAGTCCTGGCGGAGCATCGGCTTCGTGACGGTGATGGTTCTCGCGGGTCTGCAATCCATCGATCCCGGCCTCTACGAGGCCGCGAAGATCGACGGAGCGACCGCTGGGCGGATCACCTGGAGCATCACGCTTCCGCTCGTGAGCCCGACGGTGCTGATCGCGGCGATCCTCCTGATGATCGGAAACTTCAACCTGGTGACGATGATCATCGCGCTCACGGCGGGTGGCCCGATCACCGCGACCACGACGACGGCCCTCTACATGTACAACCAGTCGTTCACTTATTTCCACCTCGGATACGGTGCGGCGATCGCGATGATCATGTCCGTGTTCAACGTGATCGCGATGTTCGCCTTCATCCTGCTCCAGCGCGGACGGGGGGCTCGCTCATGAGCGTCCTCGCCGCCCCACCGCGCGCTCGGACGCGCGCTCCCCGCGTTGCTCTGCCACTCATCACGACGGTGATGGTGGTCATCGTGTTCGCCCTGCCGATGCTGTGGATCCTGCTGAAGTCGTTCGGACCGGAGGATGAGATCTTCTCGGCGGCTCTCCTCCCGTCTTCCTTCCACCCGGAGAACTACGCTCGCGCCGTCCAGACCGGCATGCTCGTCTCCTACACGCTCAGCACGATCGCGATCAGCTTCTTCACCTGCCTCATCGTGCTGCCACTCGGATTCATGGCCGGCTACGGGCTGGCACGGTTCTCCTTCCGCGGTCGGGGTCTGGTCCTCTTCCTCTTCATGTTCTCGCTGACGATCCCGGGGCTCGTGAACCTCCTCGCGATCTACCAGGTGTTCAGCCTGGCCCAGCTGATCAATAATCCGGCAGGCCTGGTGATCGTCTACGCGGCGTCGAATCTGCCCCTGGCGACCTGGCTGATGCGAGCATTCATCCAGTCGCTGCCGTCAGAGCTGGAGCAGGCCGCTCTCGTCGACGGCTGCACCCGCGGCGGAGCGATCCTCCGCATCGTGGTCCCCTTGACCTCCCCCGGACTCGCCGCCGTCGCCGTCCTGGTCGTCGTGAACGTGTTCCAGGAGTTCATCGTCGCCCAGACGCTCATCTCCACGCGGGGCATCGGTGTCGTCAGCCAGGGCCTGCGGGCGATGCAGGGGCAGTTCGATCTCGACTACACCTCACTCGCGGCGGGATCGGTTCTCGTGAGCGTCATTCCCGTTCTGCTCTTCCTTCTGCTGCAGAAGCAGTTCATCGCGGGCATGACGACGGGGGCGACGACAGGGTGAAGACGAACGGAGCCAGGTGCGGGATGCTGGGAACAGAATGCCACGAAGGGGAGGCAACATGATCGACACGGTCGCCGATGGACTCGACCACCCCGAGTGCGTCACGGTGGGACCTGACGGCACGATCTTCGCCGGAGGCGAAGCCGGTCAGCTCTATCGCCTGGATGGGGAGAGCTTCGAGGTGACGGAAGTCGGGAGCTCGGGAGGCTGGCTGCTCGGCCTGGCCGTCGACGGACACGGCAATGTCGTGGCGTGCGATCCTCAGCGCCGGCAACTCGTCCGGTTCGACGGCGACGGTGCGATGACGGTGCTCTCCTCGGGCACGCCCGAACGACCGATGATCACCCCGAACTTCCCGGTGTACGGTGCGAGCGGAGTCCTGTACGTCTCCGATTCAGGCACCTGGCCGGCCGGCGGTGGCTGCATCTACCGTGTGCTCCCCGGCGGATCCACAGAACTCTGGTCGTCCGACGTGCCCCATTTCACGAACGGGCTGGCGCTCGACCAGGACGAGAAGCACCTGTACGTGGTGGAGTCGACGCTGCCCGGCATCACACGGATCCCGATCCTCGAAGACGGATCGGCCGGCCGGCCAGAACTCGTCGTCTCGATGCCGGGAACCGTACCGGACGGCATCGCCTTCGACAGCGAGGGGCGACTCTACATCGGCTGTTACCGCCCTGACAGGCTCTACACCCTCGAGCCGGACGGCACGCTTCTCATCCTTCGGGACGATTTCCAGGGCACCGATCTGGCTGCCCCGACCAATATCGTGTTCTCCGGCGCCGACCGGAGAGATCTGCTCGTCGCGAGCCTCGGACGCTGGCACATCGCGCGCATCCGCACCGAGGTTCCGGGTGCTCCGCTCCACCACCCCACGGAGGTATGACCGTGCCGCAGGCAACGAACGAGAACAGCATGTACGCGTCGGTGGCGCGTCACAGGACGATCGACTCCGTCGTGGACGCGCTCCAGGCACTCATCCTCCAACGCAAGCTGAACCCCGGCGATGCGCTGCCCGCCGAGCGCGAACTGGCCGTGATGCTCTCCGTGAGCCGCAACGTCGTCCGCGAAGCGTTGGGAATCCTGGGCCAGCGCGGGCTCACCACCTCGCGTCACGGATACGGGACCTTCGTCGCCTTGCCGTCCGGCGAACAGGCGCGCGCCGCCTTGCAGCTCCTGCTCGAACTGGAGCGGGTCGGTCTGGTCGAACTGTGTGACGCCCGCCTCCTGATAGAACCGGAACTCGCCGCACTCGCCGCCGCGCGCGTGACGCCCGCCGGCGCCGCGAAACTGCGAGATGCGTTCGCCGCACTCGCCGCGGCGAGCGCAGATGGCGAGGCCCACGTCCAGGCTGACCTCGCGTTCCACGGAGCGATCGCGGAGATGGCCGACCACACGGTCCTCCGCGCCCTGGTCGATGCCGTCCGGGAGCCGGTGACCCGCGGCATGGTCTTCGGGACGAAGGTTCCCCGCGCGATCGATCACAGCGACGTCCAGCACGAGGAGATCATGCTCGCGATCCTCGCCGCAGAGCCGGAACTCGCGCGCGAGAGAATGCGCGAGCACCTCAGCTATGTGCGCGGCTACCTCATCGAACACGATGTCCGGATCACGCATTGGAGCGCAGATGACTAGCAGTCTCGTCACCCTGCGCGAGAAGGGGTCGTGGGTGCTGTCCGATGGAGTGCTGGAGGTCACTGTGGACCCGCTGCGCGGCGCCGACATCCGCAGCATCCGTTACCTGCCGCGCGCGGTCGAGATGCTGTGGTCGCCGGAGGGGATGCCGAATCCCGTCGCAGGAGCCGGGCTCCCGTCGGGGAGCGCGGCGTTCTACGACGACTACCGGGGCGGGATCCAGGAACTCTTCCCGAACGCGGGACCCGACTGCGTGGTGGAGGGGGCGCCGCTGGTGTTCCACGGTGAGAGCTGCCGCATCCCGTGGGTGGTCGATGCTCAGGAAGACGCTGACGGCGCGTTCCTCCGATGCCGTGCGGCGCTGCGGCGTTACCCGTTCATCGCCGAGCGACGGATCTCACTGCGCGAGGGCGCGATCGTCGTCATCGAGTCGACCGTCACCAATGCGTCTCCCCACGACCTGCCCGTGCACTGGGGCTTCCATCCGGTCTTCTCGGAAGCGCTCACCGAAGAGCCCGCCGTTCTGCTCGGCGACTTCTCCGGTCTCGTCGCCGACCCGTCGCCTTTCGGCCGCGTCCAGTCCTGGGACGTCGGGACCGCCGTCCCCACAGAGGAGCGCCACGGCGCGACGGCGCTCCTACTGGAACCCGGCGACCGTGGCTCTGCGGACCTCGGCTATGCGGCGGCACACGACGGGTGGTACGTCGTCGCATCCGAATCCGCCGGATTGGCCGTCGGAGTCACCTGGCCCGTCGACATCTTCCCGCGACTGTGGGTCTGGCAGGAATGCCGTGACCCCGCCGGGTATCCCTGGTGGGGTCGCCACCACATCGTCGGAGTCGAACCGCACACGGCGGCCCCCTCACGCGCCCTCACCGAGGATGTCGCGGCGGGTCAGGCTCTGATGATCGGGCCGGGCGAATCCCAACGGGCCGAGTTCCGGATTCAGATCGCCGACCTGGCCGAGAGGGCGATCGATGACTTCGTCCGCTCGACGGCCGATTCGAGCGGGAGCAGGAAGAAGGAGATCGCATGAGATTCGCTGAGCAGGTCGCCGTCGTCACCGGAGGCGCTTCGGGCATCGGGAGGGCGACGGCGGAGAGGCTGGCGAGCGAGGGAGCCCGCGTCGCGATCCTGGACATCGATGAGGCCGGCGCCGTCGCGACGGCCGATGCCATCACATCCACCGGGGCGATCGCCTTCCCCGTCGTCGTCGACATCGGCGACGAGTCGGCGGTCGAGGACGCACTCGATCGGGTGGAGGGTCTGATCGGGCTTCCGACGATCCTCGTCAACTGCGCGGGCGTGCTCCATGTCGCTCCGGCGCTGGAGACGAGCCCCGAAGCCTTCGATCGCATCGTCCGGGTGAATCTGCGCAGCGTGTTCGTCCTCTCGGTCTCCGTCGCACGGCGGCTCAGAGCCGCGGAAAGAGGAGGCGCGATAGTCAACGTGTCCTCCATCCACGCCGTGCTGTCGGAGCCGAACGCGTCCGCCTACACGGCGACGAAAGGCGGCATCGAAGCCATGTCGCGGACGTTCGCCTCGGAGTGGGCACCCCTCGGCATCCGAGTGAACTGCGTCCGCCCGGGGGCGACCGTGACCGCGCTCACCGCGACCCTCTACACGCCCGAGATCCTCGACGCCCTCGCCAGCCGGGTTCCGCTCCGGGTGCCCGCGCAACCCGAGCAGGTGGCGGCCGGAATCTGCTTCCTCGCATCAGCCGATGCGGACTACTGCACAGGCACGACTCTCGATGTCGACGGCGGCTACATCATGGACGGCAGTCTCCCCCGGACGGAGTATCGATGACTCGCCGGCTGGCCGTCTCCGACACCGCGCGGTGGGCGACGGCTGTGCTGCAGCGCGCAGGCCTCACCGACGAGGATGCAGATGTCGTCGCGCAGAACCTCGCCTACGCGGAGTCGCGCGGCACCGCGAGCCATGGGTTCATCCGTCTCCCCATCTACCTCGAACGGGTGGAGAAGGGCGGGATCAATGCGTCGCACGCACCGTCGACGCTCTGGGATCTGGGTTCGGTCGTCGCCCTCGACGGCGACGCGGGCCCGGGTGCGGCCACCGCCGTGCATGCGGTCCGTCTGGCCATCACGCGCGCCCGCGAGTCGGGAATCGGCTGCGTTCTCGTCAGCAATGCGAACCACTTCGGCGCGGCCGCCTTCTACTCGGAGATGATCGCGGACGAAGGGATGATCGGGATCGTGTGCTGCAACACCGATCGTGCGATGTGCGCGCCGGGCGGAGGCGAGGCGGTGCTCGGAACGAATCCGCTCACCATCGCGCTCCCGCTGAGCGCGGAAGATCGACCGATCCTGGACATGGCGACCTCGGAAGTCAGCTACGGGCGGGTGCTCGTCGCCGCCGCCGCGGGTCAGAGCATCCCCACGGGGTGGGCGGTGGACGACGCGGGCCGAGCGACGGAGTCGTCGTCGGATGCACTGCGCGGCGCACTGCTCCCTGCCGCAGGCCCGAAGGGGTTCGGACTCGCGTTCATGATCGACGCCCTCGTCGCACTGGGGGGCGCGAAGACGAGCCCCTTCGTGTCGCCGCTGCACGGTGATGCCTCCCTCCCCCAGGAACTCGGGCACTTCTTCCTCGCGTTGCGCGGTCCGGGCGACGCCGCCGCCGAATCCGACAGGGCCATCCGTTCACTGGTCGAGGAGCTGCGTCGCAGCCGACTCCCCTCGAGCCCCGCGGTCCTGTTCCCGGGGGAACCGGAGCTCATGAGACGACGCGACAACGACGGAACCTTCCCTGCCTCCACCGAGCTGGTCGAGTCGATCCAGAGCATCGCCGAGCGATATGCCGTACCCGCTCCGATGCTCCCGTAGCCCCTCCGAACCTCAAGAAAGCGCACCTGATGAGAATCACGCACGTCGAAACGCATCGCGTCCCCATTCCCGCTGCCGCGCCGGCCTTCTCGTGGCGATCCGGACTCGATGGCAGTCCGGGTGACGACCACGGAGCGATCCTGCATCTGCGCACCGATGAGGGCATCGAAGGGGTCGCGTTGCTGAAGCGCCCGGGAAGTGCGCCGCAGCTCGAGCAGGCCGTGGAAGCGCTGTTCCGTCGAGAGCTGGTCGGCCAGGACCCGCTCGATCGGGAGCACCTCTGGCATCGACTCTGGGAGCTCGATCGCATCCACGAACTGCCCCTGCCCTTGCTCGGAGTCGTCGACGTCGCACTGTGGGACCTCGCGGCACGGGCTGCGGGTCTGCCGCTCTGGCAGCTGCTCGGCGGTGCACGCCACTCCATTCCGGCCTACGCGTCGACGACCACTTTCGACAGCGTGGAGGAGTACCTCGACGTCGCCGATCAGTGCCTCGAGCTCGGGTACACCGCGGTGAAGCTGCACGCGTGGGGAGATGCCCGACGCGACGCGAAGTTGTGCGAAGCCCTGAGGTCGCACGTCGGCGACGACGTGCCGCTGATGTACGACGGGTCCGCCGGATTCGACCTTCCGGACGCCATCCATGTCGGGCGCGCCATGTCCGCGAACGGCTACCTCTGGTACGAGGAGCCGATGCGCGAGTTCAGCGTGCATGCCTATCGTCGACTGGCCGCATCGGTGGATGTGCCCCTGCTCGTCGCAGAGACCTCAGACGGGGCCCATATGAACACGGCTGATTTCATCGCGGCCGGAACCGCCACGTTCGGCGTGCGAGCGGACACGGTCCTCAAGGGCGGCATCACCGGAGCGATGCGCATCGCGCATCTCGCCGACGCCTTCCGGATCCGCGTCGAGATCCACGGGTCGGACGCCCCGAACCGACACCTGTGCATGGCCATCCCGAACACCACGTACTACGAGTCGCTCGTCACCAGCACTCGGGTGACCAGGGAGTCCTACGTCGACGCGAGCGGACTCGTGCATGCACCCAAGGGTCTCGGGATCGGGCTTCCGGCGGGTCTGGACTATCCACTCGAACTCGAGCAGTTCATCGAGTCATGAGGGGCACCGGGTCTCCGCGCATCGACGCGCACCATCACCTCTGGGATCTCGATCGGCGCGCTCAACCGTGGATCGACCATGACGTGCTGTCCCGCTCCTTCCGCCCGCAGGAGTACGAAGTTCAGCTGGCCGCCGCACGCTTCGACGGGTCGGTGCTCGTGCAGAACCTCTGCGAGGAAGACGAGACGGCGGAGCTGCTGATGCTCGCGGCGGAGAACCCATGGATCCGTGGCGTCGTCGGATGGGTGGATCTCACGGGGGACGTCGACGACAGCGTCGCACGGCTCCGCGAACTTCCCGGTGGTCACCGCCTCGTGGGGATCCGTCACCAGGTGCAGATGGAAGACGATCCCGACTGGCTGTGCCGTGTCGCTGTCCGGCGCGGACTCGAACGCCTCGCGGCGAACGGGCTCCCGTTCGATGCGGTGGTGCGACCGGACCAGCTCGACTCCGTCGTCAGGTCGGCGCAGCACGTCCCTGCGCTGCGCTGGATCCTCGACCACCTGGGCAACCCGCTCGATGGCAGGGGAAGCGATGAGTGGCGCACCTCCATCAGCGCTCTCGGCGATCTCCCGAATGTCGCGGTCAAGCTCTCCGGTCTCGGCAACCTCGCCGGGACCGGCTGGACCGCAGACATGGTGAGCCCCGTCGTCCAACACACGATCGCGGCCTTCGGAGTCGACCACACCATGTTCGGCTCCGATTGGCCCGTGTGCCTGATCACCGGCGACTTCGCGCAGGTACTCGCCGCTGCCGAACAATGGTGCGGATCTCTGGAAGAACACGAGAGGGCCGCGGTCTTCGGGGGTACGGCCGAAAGATGGTACGCGCTGTGATCGGTGGTTCAGGCCCCGCGTCCCTGGGGTTCGGCGCCGCGCCACTGGGAAACCTCTTCCGTCCGATCTCGGACGACGACGCCCGAGCGGCCGTGGACGCCGCCTGGCTGGCGGGCGTCAGGTACTTCGACACGGCTCCCTTCTACGGCCTGGGGTTGTCGGAGTCTCGCCTGGGTGAGGCGCTGGCCGATCGTCCGCGGGACTCCTTCGTCCTCTCCACCAAGGTGGGGCGCAGGCTGCTCGAAGACAGCCGCACGTCGGTCGACGGACTCATCGACGGGCAATGGGCGTTGCCGAGCGGCCGGAACTGGGTGCGGGACTACTCGCGCGACGGGGTCCTGAGGACTCTCGAGGAGAGCCTTCAGCGGCTCGGCTGCGATCGGATCGACGTCGTCTACCTCCACGACCCCGACGATCATCTGGATCAGGTGGAACGCGAAGCGGCGCCGATGCTCGCGGAGTTGCGCGATCAGGGCGTCATCTCCGCCTTCGGCGTGGGCACCTCCGACTGGCGCACGGCAGCCAGGCTCGTAGGATCGACCGACATCGACGGGGTGATGATCGCCGGCAGATGGACGCTCTTGGATCGTTCGGCCGCACCACTGCTCGAATGCGCGCGCGAGGCAGGGGTCTGGGTGGTGGCGGCAGGGCCCTTCAACTCCGGTCTGCTCTCACGGCCGTGGCCGGAGGACGGCGCTCGCTTCGAGTACTCGCCTGCCGGCTCCGCCCTCGTCGGTCTCGCTCGGGATCTGGCGTCGGCGTGCCGTCGATACGGCGTCGAGCTGCCCGACGCGGCGATCCAGTTCGCCACCCGCACCGAGGGAATCGTCGCTGTCGTGGCCGGCATCGCCTCTGCGGCGGAGGCGGTGGCCGACGAAGCGGCCTTCCGTCGCGAGATCCCGTCAGGGCTCTGGGACGAGCTGGACCGGATCGTCCGAGACCGACGCGGAGAGGCCGAGTGAGCCCCGCGTCGACCTAACGGAACGTTCCTTGGGACACCGAACCTTGGAGCTTGCGCTGGAAGAAGATGTACACGACGAGCACCGGCAGGATGGTCATCACCGCCGCGGCGAACAGCGCACCGAAGTCGATCGAGTACCCCGCGCTCGCTGCAAAGGTCGCCATGCCCTGGGAGATCACGTAGTTGTCCCGGTTCGTGTTGAGGACGACCGGCAGCAGGAACTGGTTCCACAGGCCGAGGAAGTTGAGGATCGCCACAGACGCGATCCCCGGGGTCGCCATCGGCAGCATGATCGCGAAGAACGTCCGCCAGTCACCGGCACCGTCGATGAGCGCCGCCTCATAGACATCATGTGGGAGCTGCTTGAAGAACGAGTAGAGGAAGAACATCGTGAAGGGCAGCGCGAACGCCACGTAGGTGAGGATCAGTCCCGGCCAGGTGTTGAGCAGGCCCATGTTCTGCAGGATGAAGAACAGGGGGACGATCGCCAGGAACACCGGGAACGCCATCGCGGCCAGCATGACGTTGTAGATGAGCCTGTTGCCACGGAAGCGGAATCGGGCGAGCACGTAGGCGAGCATCGACCCCAGCAGCATGACGAGGATCAGTGAACTGCCGACGACGAGCACGGTGTTGAAGAAGTACCGACCGATACCCGCGTCGCTCCACGCCTTCACATAGTTGTCGAAGGACAGCTGCGCGGGCAGGGTGAACGGCGATCCGAGGATCTCCTTCGTGGTCTTGAAGCTCGACATGACCGTCCACAGGAACGGCACGATGACGATGATCGTCCAGATGCCGAGCAGGAGATGCGAGGTGCTCGAGACGCCGAGGTCTCCCCTCCGCGCACGCGACGTCCGCTCGGTCCGTCTTTCCACGACCGTGCTGCTCATGCGTGGTCACCTCCATCTTTCCCACGGATCAGGCGGAACACACCGAAGACGAACGCCGCATACACGAGGGTGACCAGCGCGAGGACGATGCCGATCGCCGTCGCATAGCCGAACTTCCCCTGGAAGAACGCGACGTTGTAGAGGTACTGCGTCATGGTGAGCGTCGCGTAGTTCGGACCGCCCTGCGCGTTCAGCGCCGCCATGTAGACGAAGGAGTCGACTGCGACGAGACCGAGGTAGATGTACGCGGTCTGGAAGCTCGAGGCGATCTGGGGCAGGGTCACGGACACCGCGATGCGGAACCGTCCGGCGCCGTCGAGGCGCGCGGCCTCATACGTCTCCGCGGGGATCCCCTTGATCGCCGCGATGAAGAGGATCGTGTAGAAGCCGACCAGGCTCCAGACGATGACGAAGACGGATGCCGCCATCGCCGTCGACTCATCTCCGAGCCAGGGGAAGCTCGTGAACTGGTCGAGGCCGATCGCGGTGAGGAACCCGTTGAGGAGTCCCCTGGACGGGTCGTACACCTGCGCCCAGATGATGCCGATGACGATGGCCGGGACGCAGTAGGGGAAGAACGAGGCCACGCGGTAGAAAGCCGAGCCGCGAAGTCCCTGGATGTTGCCGATGCTCGGGCCGCCCGTCGTCACGACGCAGGCGATCGCGAAAGCGACGGTCAGCGTCAGCGTCGGCACGACGAGAGCGAGAACGACGGAGTTGCGCACCGCCTTCAGGAGCACCTCGTCGCCGAGCATCTGCGTGAAGTTCTGCAGTCCGACCCACTCGAGCTGATCCGAGTACCCGCCCCAACTCGTGAGCGCGTAATAGGTGGACTGGGCGAACGGCAGGAGCACGAAGATGGCGAACAGGATGAGAGGGGCGACCAGGAACACCAGCATGAAGCTGATCCGGTCGAGGTTGGGCCGCCGACGCGGCCGGGGAGGCGCTGTGCGCTCCCCCGGCCCCGCCGCAGTCAGGAGAGCAGTCATTTGCCGTAGTCGTATTCTTTCTTGGGCTTCGACGTGTCGGCGGCGGCCGCCGCGCTGAGCTTCTCCTGCGCGTCGATGAGGTCCTGCGCAGTGATGTCACCGGCCAGGAACGACACCCAGTACGGCGCATCCTGGATCCCGTAGTACCCGGAGTAGCTGTTCGACACCCAGCTGAAGAGGTCGTCGCCGGCGTCCTCCATGACGCCCATGGTCGACGCCAGGGCCGTCGAGCCGAAGCCGTCAGCGGGGACCGTGCCCTCGACGACGGTCGGAGCGAGCGTCAGCTCGGAGAACTTCGACGCGGCTTCCTTCGAGAAGAGAGCACGAAGGAACTCCTTGCCGCCTGCCGTGCTCGCGGCCGCCTTCGGCACGGCCCACGGGATCGCCGGTCCTGCCTGTACGGCCTCGAAGGGGAGGGCCGCGTCTGCGGCGTCGAGCAGCGGCGCCGGCCACGCGGTCATCTCGAAGCCGTCGGCCGTCGCATCCTTCATCTCCGACTCGATCCAGGAGCCCGAGTAATAGAAGAGCGCCTCCTGGTCGTTGGACCACTGCGCCTGAGCTTGCGTGAACTGCGTTCCCGCGCCTCCGGGGACGAAGCAGTCGTCATCGATGAGGCTCTCCATCTGGTCGAGCACGTCCTTCACGGCCGGGTTCGACCATGCCCCCGGCTCGAGGTTCGAGATGTCGTTGATGACGTCGACGCCGCCCTGCTTGATCGCCGAGTCGAGCACCAGCCACTGGTAGTAGACGGCCGCCTCTTTGCCGAAGGCGAAGAGGTACTTGTCCTTCGCTCTCGCCTCGGTGCAGAGGTCAGCCATCTCCGACCAGGTCGTGGGCGGTTCCCAGCCGTTCTCCTCGAACAGGGAGTGGGAGTACCACAGGGAGAAGAGCGTCATGACGTAGTTCGCGTTGAGGTAGCCGTCGTCGTATTCGCCGACCTCCTTCACCCCGGGGAAGACCGCATCGGAGACCTTCACGCCGTCGTAGTTCTTCGTGTCCCAGAAGTCGCCGAGATCCTCGAGCTGATCCTGGATGCTGGTGATGGGGATCGCATCCGCCCCATCGTTGGTGAACGAGTCCGGCGGCGTGCCGCCGACGAAGCGCGGTTGCAGCGACTGCGAGAGGTTGTTGGACGGCGTGATCTGGACGCTGATCCCGTCGCCGAGCTGCTTCTCGACGAGGCCCGCGGCGAACTCCGCATACTCGGTTCCGTATCCGCCGTCGAACACCACGATGTCGATCTTGGTGTTCGCCGCGACACCGAAAGGGTTGTCCGCGGAGGCGGTGCCGCCCTCCGATTCGGACGAGGAGCCGGGACCGGCGCAACCTGCGAGAACGAGACAGAGTGCGGCAGCGGCGGCGCTGGCGTTCAACGCCATTCGGCGTGAGGAGCGGGGCATGAGTGACCTTCCTTCATTGGGGGTAACTTGCGGGTGTGTAGCTAGCGCGTCGAGCGCTCATCGAGGTGCGCGTACGGGAGGATGCGAGCACCGAAGCGGCCCTGAAGCCCGATGTTGTGCTGGTCGCCGCCGGGGATGTTCGCGGAGATGTACATCGGCGGCAGCTCCGCATCGAGCCGCAGCCGGTCTGCGGTGCCGAGCGTGAGGAGCTGCGCGATGTACGCCGCCGTGATCGACGACACGGCGCCGGCCCGCAGGCCGTCCGCCACTTCGATCGTGGCGTCGCCGAACGGCGCGAGGTTGTCGATCACGACATCGGCCGCCTCGAAAAGCCGTTTGCCGCTCGGGTGCTTCGTCTCCACGGCGCGGGAGTGCTCGAGGCTGGTGACGGCGATGACCGGAAGCCCCTCCGCCTTGGCGCGCAGCGCGAGCCCCACGGTGGAGCCGTTCGCGCCGGAGTTCGAGGCGATGATGAACGCGTCCTCCTGGCGGATGTCGTAGAGATCGAACAGCTCATCGGCGACCGTGTGGTCGCGCTCGAACTCGGGCCTGCCCATCTCGGCCAGTTCCCGGGAGCCGAGGAGCACCAGGTCGCGCAGAGCGATCTGATGGGTCGGGATGAAGCCGCCGGCGCGACCGGCGATCTCCATGGCGAAGGCCTCGGAGTGCCCCGTGCCGAAGGCGTGTATGACGCCGCCGCGCTGCAGCGACGAGCTCAGGATCTCGATCGCGGCGTCGAGGCCGCCGGACGCGGCCGAGCGGTCGAGAGCCTCGATGCGGTGCCGTACCTCATCGGCGAATGCGGGGAAGAGCTGGGACATCGGTGGTACTCCTTCAGGACTTCGGCGGCGACGGTTCTGCCGCGCGAGGGGAGGGGCGGGCAGACCGCGAGTTCAGTCGGCGACCGGAGATCGCATTCATGGCCGCTGCCGCGTTGCGTTCCTTCTTCTCCTCGCGGTTCCAGGAGGCGAGCAGGTAGAGCAGGTCGGCGGCGAACGTCTGGACATGCGAGGAGGTGAGGCTCCCGAGGTCGAGGTAGTCGTTCGGCGGCGCGGTCTGGATCACGACCTCGACGTCTTCGGCGATGGTCGTGTGCGGGTTGCTGGTGATCGCGACCGTCCACGCTCCGCTCGCCCGGGCCTCGGCGAGCATCTCGATCGTGTCGCTCGTCTCTCCGGAGCTCGAGATGCCGATCGCGACCGCACCCTCGGGGAGGATGGCTCCGCTCATCAGACCCAGGTGGGCGTCGGTCCATGCGCGCGCGTTGACGCCGACGAGGTACAGACGGTCCACCAGCGAGTGGGCGACGGTGCCGGAGCCGCCGACGCCGTAGACGTCGACCTGCGGAGCGTCGGAGATCATCCGCGCGACCCGGCGCATGTCGCCGAGGTTCACGAGATCGGCCGACGCGCGCAGCGCCTGCACATGGCTGGCGAGGAAGGTGCGCAGCACATCCTCGTCGCTCATCTCGGGGTGCGCGGATGCGCCCGGCTCACCGACGATGCTGTCCTCTCCCACGGAGCGGCCGAGCTCGGCCGCCGCGCCGACGCGCAGTCCGGTGTAACCGCTGTACCCGATGAACTTGCAGAAGCGGGTGACCGTCGGCGCCGAAACCCCGGCTCGCTCGGCGAACTCGAAGATCGACAGGGAGATCGGGAGGTCCGGGTTCTCCAGCAGGAGACGTGCCGTCCTCGCCATGGATGCCGACATCGTCGGAACGGTGCCCTGCAGCCGGGCGCGAAGCCCGAACTCTGCGGTGACCGGAGTGGAGCCTGTTGCCACTATGAGATTTCCGTTCTCTAAATGCTGTTGATTGTGAAAGATAGTTTTATGCTTCCGGAATGTCAACCGCGAATTACCCACCGGAGACAATGCGTCCTGCGGGTGCCAAGATGAATCCCGTGCTGCTCGCGATCGACGCCGGAGGAACGAGTACCCGCTGCGCGGCGATCACAGAAGACGCCCGATGCCTGGGCGTCGCGCGCCACGGTGCCGGCAACCCGATCTCGGCGGGAGCCCCGATCGCCATCGCCTCCCTCGCGTCCGCGGCCGCCGACGCCCTGTCAGCGGCGCAGACCGCGCCGCAGGACGTGCACGCCGTCACCATCGCGATGGCGGGGATCAGTTCGGGCACCTCTTTCGAGCAGTCCCTGCAGACAGCCTTCGCATCGTTCGGCGTGCACGCCATCGTCCGATTCGACTCGGACGCGATGGCCGGCTTCTGCTCCGGAACCGCCGCCGAGAACGGGAGCGTGCTCATCAGCGGCACCGGAGCGGCCGCCGTACGGATGCACGCCGGGCAGGCGGTGGCGACAGCCGACGGCCTCGGGTGGCTCCTCGGCGATGTCGGCTCCGGATTCTGGATCGGCCACCGGGTCGCGCGCGCAGCCCTCGCGAACCTGGACCGTCGCGGACCGGAGACGACGCTGAGCGCGCTCCTGGTCGCCGGCATGCCGGCATCGGCGGCAGCAGCATCCCGCGCGGATGACGGCCGCCCGCCCGAGATCATGCAGATCCTGACATCGACATACGCCGCGCGTCCGGTGGAGCTCGCCCGACTGGCACCACTCGCCTTCGACGCTGCAGCCGACGGCGACGCCGTCGCGCTGTCCATCATCGACGAGGCCGCGGAGGGGCTCCACGCCACGCTGCGCGCCGTGCAGGGGTCGGCGACGGATCCCGTCGTGGCGACGGGCGGGATCCTCGCGCAGCAGCCGACGCTCCGACGGCGCATCGAAGAGCGCCTGCGTGCGGACGGATATCCCGCGGAGCTGATCCCCGTCGACGACGGGCTCACGGGAGCTGCGGTGCTGGCTCTGCGGGGCGCCGGCGTCAGAGTCGACGAACGAGTGCGAATGGCGCTGAGCAGGAGCATCGACGAGGCCCGCCGCACCGTCACCTCCTGAACCGCGTCGAGAATCGAGCAGGGCATCGCAGTCGGACCCCGATCCCGACGAATCCTTGACACCGCCCAGGATGATCGTTACTTTCACTCCTGAAGCGGCTTCGTGAAATTGTATTCCACCGTGAGTCGCCCCGACAAAGGGAGCCATCCATGGAACGTGTACGCGCGCTGGACGCTGAATCGACAGTCCCTCTGCGACGCCCGCATCGACGGCGGCTACTCGCCGGCATCGTCGCGGCCGTCGTCACGGCGACGGCTCTCGCCGTCCCCCTCGTCGCCGAACCGGCGTCGGCCGCCGGCACCCCGGAGTTCACCGACAGCTTCAACGATGCGAGGGACGCCGATCCCACGTACGGACTGAACGACTCGATCTCGACGCGCCAGAGCGGGCCCGGCAAGGGCGTGACCTACACGAGGGTCCACGGCAACTGGTCGACTCCTGCGGCGACCCCGCCCAGCTATGCCAGCCAGGTGAACCACCCCGACTTCGCAGGCAAGCTCTCGTTCTGGGCGCAGCACTCGGCCGTGCGCCTCGATGCGCCGGCGATGACCGACGCGGCCGATTCCTACACGCTGACGGCCAAGGTCAACCCGAACGCGAACGCACGGGGCAACGACGCGGACTGGGTCTCGCTGATGCTCGCGAAGACGGGCGGATCGACCGGCTACGTGACGGCGACGACCGTGGACGCCGGGCTCACCGTGAGCCGCAACGGCAAGGTCATGCTCTATCAGCGCGGCACAGCCCTGTGGTCGTCCGAGCTTCTGGCGACGAGAACGGCCACGGGTTTCGACGTCAGCGTCACGGTGTCCAACGCGTCGACGGCGAGTCCCAGCCTCGCCGTGGCCGTGAACGGCGCCACTCGAACGGCGACGCTCACCGGGGCGCTCGTGCAGCCGTACGTCCTCCTCGGCGCCTACCTCAGCAACGGTTCCGCGACGACGACAGCGGAGGTCAGCACAGTCGACGACCTCACCGTCAGCCGAGTCGCGCAGTTCGCGGACAACTTCGATGGGGCCAACGTCTACGCGTCCGACTACGGGTTGAACCAGAACCTCGGAGCGCGCGAGCCCGGTCTGGCGATGCCGCTGACGTACTCGCGTGTGCCCGGCCATTGGAGCAACACGGCGACGCCGCCCGCCACGCATTCGCAGGTGAACAACCCGAGCTTCCCGAATCAGCTTTCGTTCTGGGTCGCCCCCTCAGCAGTGAAGTTGGACATGCCCGTCTCGGCCGACAGCGCCGGCGCCTTCGAGATCCGCGCGACGGTCAAGCCTGACCCCGGATCGTTCGGAAGCGCCACGGACTGGGTCTCGATCATGCTCTCGTCGTCGAGCACCGGAAAGGGCTACGTCACAGACTCCCAGAACCAGTTCAGCATGACGGTCGCTCGCGACGGCACCGTCGCGCTCTATCGCGGCGGAGTCCTGGTGGGACCGACCTTCAGCGCCCCCATCCGCCCGAGCGGCTTCGCCGTGTCCATTCGCGCGACCGACGCCGGCGCGACTCCGGATCTCGAGGTGACCGTCAATGGCGCCACCCGGACGACCTCGCTGACCGCCGCCCTGAAGAAGCCCTACCTCTACCTGGGCGCCTACATCAGCAACGGAAGTGCGACTCAGCTGCGCGAGGTGAGCGCGATCGACGATCTGACGATCAGTCGTGTCGATCCGTTCCCCACGCTGAAGTACTTCGGCACATACGGAACGCGGAACGACGACCTCGCGGGGAATCACGTTCCCGACATGAAGGGGATCTCGAACCTGCACTGGATCAACGTCTCTCCGACTCTCGACGCCAGCCCGCTCTCCTACGACACCGGAGAGTTCGCCGCGTGCCCGCCGAAGGGATGCATCGTCTACCTCGGGAGCGAGTTCTTCACGCCGCAGAGCCACCAGCAGCAGCCGAACCTCAACCGCTGGAACGGATTCGTGCAGATGCTGCAGCCATACAAGGACAAGATCGCGGCGTACTACCTGGAGGACGAGGCCTACCTCAAGGGCGTGACCTACCAGCAGCTCGACTGGTCGGCCAAGGCGGTGCAGGCGAGCATCAACGCGGGCGACATCCCCGATCTTCCGATCATGTTCACGATGACCTACATCGACATCGCGAACTCCGTCGCCGTGCCGCCCGACGTCGATTGGTACGGCATGGATGCCTACAACATGACGGAGACCGAGCTGGAGTGGTCGGCGAACCGCCTCGAGCAGATGGCCAGCGATCAGAACGACAAGATCTATCTGTTCCCGCCGAACGTGCCCGACACCTGGAACACGTGGACGACCGAGGCGCAGATCCTCGACCGGCAGTACGAGTATCTGCGGGTCGCGAACCGTCATCCACGCGTGATCGCGCTGCTCAACTTCGGGTTGTGGGTCGACACGGGTGCGGGGGGCAGCTCTCCTCGACCGCAGACCTACGTCCCGCGCGTGTTCGCACTGCAGGAGCGCGTCGGCGCCGCCATCATGTCTCGACCCTGAGGAGGTTCCGTGAATGGATGCGCCCTGCGGGGCGCATCCATTTCGGTGTGTCTGCGGACTTCACGGTCGTTGCCGCACCGGCACGAATCGGGGGACGAGGCGCACGAAGATCACCATGGCGATCAGCTCGACGAGTGTCTGCGTCACGACGGCGAGCGGTGCGAGCGCGAAGGCCGCCGGCAGCGCGAGGGCGAGCGGAAGCACGACCAGCGAGTTGCGGGTGGCGCCTGAGAACACGACAGCGCGCGTGCGGGCGACATCGAGGCGCGCTGCTCTGCCGGCGATGACGCCGACCGGAATCATGATCGCGGCGAAGGCGGCATAGAGCGGAATCGTCGCGAGCAGTGCGGGGAGCTGCCGGCCGACGCCGGCGATCTGCGAGGCGACGACGACCGCGAGCGTGAGCATCATCAGCGGCACCATCGCGCTCTGGACCGTATCGCTCAGGGCTCGGCCCGCGCGCGTGCGCGAGGCTGCGTACTGGGTGAGCCCTGCAGCCGCGAGGGGAAGCACGATCAGCAGGAGGAACGCGTCGAGGAACGGGGCGAGGTCGATGGCGTCGATCAGCTCCGGTCCGACGAAGAGCCACAGATACAGGGGCAGGAGCAGCATCTGACCCAGCATCAGGAGGGGCGCGGCCGCGAGCAGTCGCTCCTTCGCCCCGCCGGCGAGCCCGGTGAACACGATGACGTAGTCGACGCACGGCGTGAGCAGGACGAGCAGCACGCCGACCAGCAGCGCCTGATCGTGAGCGACGAAGCGCGACAGGCCGAACACGATCACGGGCACGATCACGAAGTTCACGACCAGCAGCACGGCGAGGAAGCGGATGTCGCGGAATGCGCGCCCGATCGCCGAGAACGGGACGCCGAGGAACGTCGCGTACAGCAGCAGCCCGAGGACGGGAGTGATGGCGAGCTCCAGCGGATGCGCGACGGCGGGCGCCCAGAGGCCCACCACGGCACCGATCACGATCGCCGCGAGATAGAGGGCGACCTGGTGTCGCTCCCCCCAGGCGACGATCAGGTCGTCTCCCCGCGCACCAGCTCGAGCACACGGTCGAGGTCGAACTCGTATCGCTCCGGATCCGCGTCTGCGCGGCGCGCTGCCAGGGCGGCCAGGTCCTGCACGAACGCGTCCATGAGGAGAGGCTGGTCGATGGCCACCGTGCTGAGCCGCGGGCTGACGAGTTGGCCGACGGCCGTCTTGTCGACGCCGATGACGGCGACATCCTCGGGGATCCGCAGGCCGAGCGCGCGACCGGCGGCGACCACCGCGATCGCAACGTCATCGTTGTAGGCGCAGATGCCGAGAGGAGCAGGACCCGCCTCGTCGCGTGCCTCCTTCAGCGCTCTCACGGCGCCCCCGACGTCGAGCGGGATGCGCGGGGTGAGCGGCGCGTCGAGGCCGCGGTCGCGCGCCTCTCGCCGGATCCCCTCGAGGCGCGGTGGCCCGAACGGGTCCAGGCGCTTGTCCGCGAGCGCCGCATAGACGAGCCGCCGGGGGCCGCTCCGCAGCAGTTCGCGCACCTGGATCCGCCCGATCTCGATGTCGATCGGGTCGGGATCGGCGCCGTCGGCGACGTACGCCCGCCGGGGAACGATGAACGTCCCGGATGCCTGGATCCGCTCGCGCTGCGCCGAGGTGAAGACTCCGAAGTCGACGACGGCAGCCGGCCGCAGATCGAGCACGGAGGTCAGCGTCGTCTCGTCCTGCATCCTCGCGAACCGCACGACGACACTCATTCCGGCGGTCGCGCTGGCTCCCGTGATCCGGTCGACCGAGTCCTGCAGGTGAGGGCCGAAGGTCGCGTGGGGGACGACGACCACGACGATGTCGCTGAGACCGGTGACCAGCGCTCGCCCTGCCCGCGACGGGCGGTAGTTCAGAGCGTCGGCGGCAGCCCGCACGCGCGCGCGGGTCTCTTCGGGAAACCGCTCGTCACCGTTGAGGATCTGGCTCACGGTCGAGCGGGACACTCCCGCGCTCGCGGCCACGTCTTTGCTCGTAGCTCGTCGAGAAGGCTGCACATCCACCGTCATGGCCCCAGTCTCGCACATCGCTATTGACACGTGACACCTCACCGATCTACCGTGGTGTCGCGTGTCACTGACACGTGACACCAGCGGTCACTGTGACCGGTCCCATTCATGACGAAGGAGTCAGCCATGGCGAAGGATTCGACCCGGACCTCGGCGGAACAGCAACGCGCCGCCGTAGCCGTGAGCGCAGAGGAATCGGTGACGGCATCGCTGGCCGCCGTCGCGGTCGGCGAGACGATCAGCGACCCGAGCGGTCAGAAACTGAAGGTCCGCGAACGGCTCGCGTACGGCGTCGGAGACATCGGCGGCAACCTGATCTTCGCGCCGATCTCCGCGTTCCTGCTCTTCTACTTCACCGACACCGTCGGCATCGGCGCAGCGATCGCCGGAACCCTCCTGCTCTTCGGCCGCGTGCTCGACGGCACCATGGACCTCATCCTCGGCACGTTCATCGACCGCACCTCCACCCGCTGGGGGAAGGCGCGACCCTGGATCCTGTTCTCGACCCCGGTCGTGGTCATCTCATTCATCCTGCTCTTCAACGTGCCCGCCGGACTCGGCGCCGGGGCCAAGGAGTTCTACGCCTTCGCCATGTACTTCCTGTGCCTCGGCGTCGGCTTCGTCGGGTCCAACCTGGCGTACCACACGCTGCTCTCGGTGATCACGAGCAACTCGAAGATGCGCGTCTCCCTCACCGTCATCCGCACGTTCTTCGCCCTGGTCACCACGCTGGTCGTGAACTTCGTCACGATCCCGGTCGTCACCGCGAACGGCGGAGGCCAGGCCGGCTGGACGATGATCTCGGTCGTCTACGGCATCATCGCCGCCGTCACGTTCCTCATCGTGTTCTTCGGCACGAAGGAGCGCGTGAAGTCGACGATCAAGCAGGACGACGGGGTCAAGCTCCCCCTCGGCAAGTCCCTCCGCATCCTCACCGGCAACCCGTACTTCTTCCTCGCGTTCGGCTTCTTCCTGCTCAACTACCTGCTCTCGGGCACGGCCGGCGTGGGCATCTACTTCGCCAAGGACGTGCTCGGCGACCCGAACATCTACAGCTTCCTCGGCCTCGTCCAGCTCCTCCCCCTGATCATCGGCCTCTGGTTCATGCCCGCGTTCATCGCCCGCTTCGGCAAGCGCAAGCTCATTCTGGTCGGCGTCATCGTCACGGTCATCGGCATCCTCATCTCGCTCATCGACCCGAGCAACATCACCCTCGTGATCGCCGGCGGACTCGTCCGCTCCATCGGCGGCATCCCCGCCGCGGCCGGACTCTTCGCGCTCGTCGCCGACGTGGTCGACTACGGCGAGTGGAAGAGCGGCTACCGACTCGACGGCATGACGTATGCCGCCGCGACCGCGGGCCAGAACTTCGGTGCCGGCCTCGGCGTCGCCCTCGTCGGCTGGCTGCTGGCCGCGGGCAACTACGACGGCCAGGCGGCCTCGCAGCCGGCGAGCGCGGTCAGCATGGAGATCTTCCTCTACCTGTGGCTTCCGCTCATCGTCGCCGTGCTCATGGGCATCATCATCTGGTTCCTGAACATCGACAAGCACCTCTCCCAGATCCAGCGCGACCTCGCCGCCCGACGGGCCGCGGTGGATTCCGCCTCGGCCTCCTGAGCGCTGACATGAGCACGCACGGCGCCGAGGTGAACTGGGCGGTCATCGGCACCGGCTTCATCTCCCAGTCCATCTCGGACGACCTCCGCCTCACCCCGGGAGCACGCCGCCACGCGGTGTGCTCCCGTGATCCGGAACGGGCCCGCAGGTTCGCGGCGGACCAGGGGTTCGCCGTCGCCCACGGGAGCGTGTCCGCCCTGCTCGACGACCCGACGGTCGATGCGGTCTACATCGCCACCCCACATGCCACCCATGCAGCGATCGCGATCGCCGCTCTCGAGTCCGGCAAGCACGTCCTCATCGAGAAGCCGATGGCCGTGAACGCCGACCAGGGCCGGCAGATCGCGAGCGCCGCAGCGGCGAGCGGATGCTTCGCGATGGAGGCGATGTGGATGCGGTTCAACCCCGCGTACCGTGATCTGGTCGCGGCGGCGCGAGCCGGGGCGATCGGCGAGGTCCGGAGCGTGCGCGCCTCGTTCGGACTGCCGTTCGGCCCGGCCGACTCCCCCCGTTGGACCGCCGAGCGCGCCAGCAGCACGCTGCTCGACCAGGGGATCTATCCGATCACCCTCGCCCTCGATGTGCTCGGACGGCCCTCGCGGATACACGCGACGGGTCGCCTCTGGGACGACGGTGTCGACCTCACCGTCCACACCACCTTCGAGTACGACGACGGACGATTCGCGCAGCTGAGCGCGTCGATGGTCGAGTACATCGAGCCGACGGCATCCGTCAGCGGCACCGACGGGTGGATGACCGCGCCCGCACCCTTCTGGGCCGCGGATGAGTTCACGACCCAGAAGGGTCCGATCTCCCGCGCCCTGACCGAGCCGCATCGCACGCAGCACGAACGCCGAGGCAACGGGTACGTCCCGATGCTCGAGGCAGTCACCCTCGCGATCGCCGAGCACCGGACCGAGCACCCCACCCACCCCCTCGCGGACAGCATCGCCACCCTCGAGGTGCTCGATGCCGTCCGCGATTCCCTGAGCAGCCCCACCGCACGACCGAAGGAGACCCGATGAAGCGCACGGCATTCAACGATGGCTGGCAGTTTCGACCGAAGCAGAACCCGTTCGCCGAACTCGGCGGAGTTAGCACGCCGTACACCGACGTCACGCTCCCGCACGATGCGCTGATCCACGAACAGCGCGATCCCGACGGAGACGGCGCCGTCGCCTACTTCCCCGCCGGCGCGTACCAGTACCGCACGACGTTCACCCCCGCGGCCGACCTCGCCGGCCAGCGGATCGTCCTCGAGTTCGAGGGCGTCTACCGCGACGCGACCGTGCACATCAACGGCGCTTTCGCGGGGCAGCGTCCGTACGGCTACTCCGGGTTCACGATCGACGCCGACCGGTTCCTGCGCCCCGGCGAAGAGAACCTCATCGAGGTCGAATCACGGCACGGCGGAGACTCCCGGTGGTACACCGGCGCGGGCATCTACCGCGACGTCTGGCTCCACGTCGGACCGGCCGTCCACATCCCGATCGACGGGGTGCGGGTCAGCGCATCCGACATCGAACCGGATGGCGCCGTCGTCGAAGTCGACGTGATCGTGGCGAGCACGAGCAACCGTCGCGAGACGGTCGACGTCGCCGTGACCCTTACCGACCCGGCAGGGACCACCGTCGCACGGGGAACCGTCCCGGTGACGGTCGAGGCGAACGGACGCTCCCGCAGCCGGCAGCGCCTCTACGTGCGCGCACCGCAGCTGTGGAGCGCCGAGAGCCCCGCCCTCTACTCCGCCGCCGTGGAACTGGTCGTCGACGGCGCGGCCATCGACGACGCCTCGGCAGCCTTCGGCATCCGCTCACTCCAGGTCGACCCCGTGCACGGACTGCGCGTCAACGGCGAGGTCGTGAAGCTCCGCGGGGCCTGCGTCCACCACGACAACGGAATCCTCGGGGCGGCGACGTTCGCGGACGCCGAGGAGCGCCGCGTACGACTGCTGAAGGAGGCCGGCTTCAATGCGATCCGCTCCTCGCACAACCCGATGAGCGTCGCCATGATCGAGGCGTGCGACCGGTTGGGCGTCTACGTCATGGACGAGACCTTCGACATGTGGACCTCGAACAAGATGCCCCACGACTACTCGCTCCACTTCACCGAGTGGTGGGAGCGCGACGTCGAATCGATGGTGACGAAGGACTTCAACCACCCGTCCGTGATCATGTACTCCATCGGCAACGAGATCCCCGAGACCGGCTCGCCGGCCGGAGGTCTCACGGGTCGCGCACTCGCCGAGAAGGTGCGCGAACTCGACCCGACGCGGTATGTCACCAACGCGGTCAACGGGATGCTCGCCGTCATGGACGACATCAAGAAGCTCGCCGCGCAGCGCGGACAGGGCGACGGTGACGCCGCGGGGATCAACACCCTCATGGCCGGGCC
The DNA here is from genome assembly GCF_012030385.1 of Microbacterium sp. B19(2022). Taxonomy (NCBI): domain Bacteria; kingdom Bacillati; phylum Actinomycetota; class Actinomycetes; order Micrococcales; family Microbacteriaceae; genus Microbacterium; species Microbacterium sp. B19(2022). Next base: position 141,635 of record NZ_JAAUVO010000007.1, on the reverse strand, counting down.
AGGAGAGTTCATGAACCAGATCGGCACCTCCCCGATGGTCACGGAGAAGACCGCCGAGTCCTTCGGCGTGCTCGACATCGCCGGCATGAACTACCTCGACGGCCGTTACGAGATGGACAAGGAGCTGTTCCCGAACCGCGTGATCGTCGGCACCGAGACGTTCCCCACGCGCATCGACCACAACTGGGCGCTCGTCACCGAGAACGCGCACGTCATCGGCGACTTCACCTGGACCGGCTTCGACTACCTGGGAGAGGCGGGAATCGGACGCGCCCATCACCTCGCCGAAGGAGAGACACCCAGTCTCAGCGGCCCGTATCCCTGGATCGCCGCCTGGTGCGGCGACCTGGATCTGATCGGCTCCCGCCGCCCCGCCTCGTTCTATCGGGAGATCGTCTTCGGGCTCCGCACGACCCCCTACATCGCCGTGTCGCGCCCCGGCAACGAGGACAAGACCTTCTATGCGGGGCCCTGGACCTGGAGCGACAGCATCGGCAGTTGGACCTGGACCGGTCACGAGGGCGCACCGCTCGCGGTCGAGGTCTACAGCGACGCGGAGCAGGTCGAGCTCGCCCTCGACGGAGAGGCGATCGGCACGGTCGCTGCGGGCGCCGACAACCGCTACAGAGCCGAGTTCACCGTCGCCTACCGCCCGGGCGAGCTGACCGCCACGGCGATTCGACAGGGCGCACGCGCCGAATCCTTCTCCCTGTCCAGCGCCGGCGACGCCACCCAGCTCGTCACGAGAGTGGAGAACGGCCCGTCAGGAGAGCTGGCCTTCATCGAGATCGCGGTCACCGACGCCGACGGTCGGGTCGACACCGGAGCGGACCGACTCATCGACGTGCGCGTGGACGGCGACGGCGTGCTCGCGGCCGTGGGCAGCGGGGACCCCGCTCCGACGGACACCTACGACGGGCCTGCGCATCAGACGTTCGACGGGCTGGCCCTGGCCGTCGTCCGCCGCACGGGCCCCGGCGCGGTGACGGTCACGGTCTCTGCCGGCGACGGAATCGCCCCGGCGACCGTGGTGCTCGAAGCGGACTCCCGCCCGGCTCCGACTGCCTCATCCTGAGAGCGGGTCAGACCTCGGCGGTGGCGGTCTCGGGGTCGCGGGCGTACGCGCGCGGCCCCGCCTCCACCACGACGACCTCGGCCTCGCGGCGGAAGATGATCTTGAAGATCGGGAAGAACACGGCGCACGAGATCAGCGCGTTGATGAGCATCGTGACCACGTCGGCGACCGTCTCCCCGGCCGCTCCCATCCCCCACGTGACCATCAGCAGCTCGTAGATCGGCGTCTTGTAGAGCGTCTGCAGAGCCGCGGCACCGAAGGTGAGCACGACGTAGGCCACGGTGTACCAGGCGGCCGCCCGCCACACGTTGGTGTTGGACTTGAAGGTGACGTTGCGCTGCAGGAAGAAGTTGATCACGGTCGCGATGAGCAGCGTGATCTGCACGGCGAGGAAGTACGCGAGCCCGCCCCCGCCCTCCGGCAGCGCGCCGGCCGTGTAGTCGAAGACGAAGCCGCCGCCCACCGGCACGGCCTGGAAGTCGACGTCGACGAGCGAGGTGCCGCTGAACATCAGCTTGAACACCGGCATGATCACGAGCTGCAGCACCGTGAGTGCCACGTTGAGCGCACTGAACACGAGGAGCTCGGCGAGCGTCGGCTTCGCCTCGGCGAAGGCCGACCAGGCGGCGGACAGCGGGTTGCGGGTTCTGACGGCGTCACTCACGCCATTCAGTACACCAATCGGATGCCGAGCGCCGGTCGCCGCTGACACGATCGGTCGGTTCCGGCGCATGAACGGTAGCCGTGCGGGCGGGGCAGCCCGTCAGACGGCGTCGCCCTCGCCATCATCCGCGCCGTCGGTGCCGCCGTGCGCCGGGAACAGGACCCGCAGCGAGAACCACCGGTCGTCGGCCGTGATGGCGACCGCGCCGCCGTACGCCGCCGCGGCGGTCTCGATGTTGCGCAGCCCGTAGCCGTGGCCCCTGCCGCGCTGGCGGGTCACGATGCGATCCCCGTCGCGCAGGACCACCCCGTCGAAGGTGTTCTCGATGCGCACCATCGCGAAGTCGTCCTGCGCGAAGACCGCGAACCGGATCACCCGCAGATCCTCCGCCGACACCCGCGCCGCACCCTCGATGGCGTTGTCGAGCGCGTTGCCGACGAGAGAGGTGAGCTCGAGCGGGCGCATGAACGAGAGGAGGGCGCCGTCGGCCACGACCGACACCTCGATCCCCCGCTCACCGGCGCGCGCGAGCTTCGCCGTCACGATCGCGTCGAGCACGTGGTTGCCGGTGCGCACCACGGCACCGTACCGGCGGATCGACTCCTCGAGACCGTCGAGCATCCGCGCACGGGTCGTGGCATCCTGCTCCGACCGGATCGCATCCAGGTGGTGCTTCATGTCGTGGTGCTTCCGGTTCACCTCGTCGATCGACCGTCGGGTGATCTCGTACTGGTCGTGCTGACTGCGCAGCAGCTGCGCCATCGCCTCGGCATCCCGCCGCGCCGCGGATTCGCGATGGATACGCAGCTGGACGTGCAGCGCGATGAAGCCACTGAGGTCGACGAGGGTGCGGATGTAGAGGATCTCGGTGCCGAAGCGGCCGCTGAAAGGCGTGTCCGTGGTCACGAAGCTGAGGTTGGAGATCGCGAAAGTGGCGACCGCAATCGCCATCGCGCCGACCAGCTGCGTGCCCCCGACGTCGAAGCGCTCCGCCCGGCTGAACTGGCGGCGCTCCGCATACCCGACGACCCCGAGACCTGCGGTGTAGACGACCGCCGCCGCGGCCAGCTGCGAATACGGATCGCCGAGTCCGTCGTAGAACCGGTTGAGCTGCCAGAAGCCGGAAGCCACGAGCTCCGCGAGCACGAAGGTGCGCGCGAGCACGAAGCCCGCTCCCCGCGCCGAGGTGTCCAGCCCGAGATACACGAAGCCGAACATGGTCGCCGCGGCGAGCAGCATCCCCGGGATCCACCATGCGATCGGCAGCGTGCCCGCCCACAGCTGCACCGCCAGCAGCATCCCCAGCGCGAGGATGCAGAGGCCGATCGTCGCCAGCCACCCGAACCGTCGTCGGGCGACGAAGATGTACACGAGGCAGGCGCCCCATTCCGCGATGGCGGTCAGGTAGCGGGGGATCTCGGCGAGGACCGGCCCCTCGACGCCGTTCACGCCGAGATTCCGCGCGAACCGACGTACTCGGCGAGGGCGGCGTAGAACTCCCGTTTCCGAGGTCGGCTGATGGGGAGGCTGCCGCCCCCGCGGATGCGGCAGTCGTTGCCGTCGATGCCGGTCACGTGTCGCAGGTTCACGAGCAGGCCGCTGTGGCAGCGCAGGAACCCCTTGTCGGCCAGCTGCGCCTCCATCGCCTTCAACGTCGTCGCGATGCTGAACGTGCCGTCGAGCGTGTACAGCTCGACGCGGTGACGGATCGATTCGATGTAGCGGATGTCGTCCACGGCGACGCGGTGGTGCACACCGTCGGTCGCGGTGAAGAGCAGCTCCCGCCGCGACCGCCGCTGCAGCCGCGTGAGGATCCGCGACATCTCCTGCTCGAACGACGCATAGGCCACCGGCTTCAGGAGGTAGCTGAGGGCGTCGACCTCGTACCCGCCCACCGCGTAGTGCGGCGAGCTCGTGATGAAGACGATGATGACCTCGGAGTCGACCTCGCGGATGCGGCGGGCGGCCGCCATGCCGTCGACCCGGGGCATCTGCACGTCGAGGAACAGCACGTCCCAGTCGGGACGGTAGTCGGCGAGGACGTCAGCCCCGTCGTGGAAGGCGGCGATATGGAACCGCTCGCCCTGGTCGCGCTGGAAGCGATCCAGGTGCGAGAGCAGTCGCTCGATGGCGGCACCGTCGTCCTCGACGATTCCGATGCGGATCATTCCGCCTCCGTTCTCCGATCAGCTGAAGCCGACGACTCGCCGTGCCACATGGTAGGCGAGGTTCGTCGCCCGTCGTCCCGCCTGCCCCGGCAGATTACTGGTCGCCCCGAGCAGGCTCCGGCGCATGCGCGTGTACAGCCACGGGTTCTCCGCCCTGACCTCATGCCAGAACAGATCCCGCTGCTGCAGGTGCGCGGCCGTGCCACCGCGGGCGAGGGTGGCGCTGGTCACCGCGCAGACGCCCTCGAGGTGATGGAGCATCGCCCGATGCAGCTGCCGCGGCACCCCGCCAGCGGCGAGGTCGGCGTGGGACGGGAGGGTGGCGAGAGCGAGCCGGTTCACGCGCAGCTGCTGATCGACGCGGCGCACCATGACCTCGGGCGCGACCGACTGCCCCTCGCGCCCGATGAAGTAGCGGTACAGCGGCACCGGCAGGTAGCTCATGCGCCGGAGCCGGGCGAACGGCTGCAGCACGAAGAGGTTGTCGACGTAGAAGGTGTGCTCCGGGAGGGCGAGCCCGACGTCGCGCAGCAGCTGCGTGCGGTAGACGATGGCGTGCATCATCAGCACCTGGCGTCGACCGAAACGCTCGGTGTCGGACCACTCGAACACGCGCCCCTCGGGAAAGACTGAGTCGAAGCGGGCGGCCTTCGGCGACTTGCCCAGGCGCTCGTGGACGAAGTCCGTGAAGACGGCGTCGACCTCGGTGCCCGTCTCGCGCAGCACGTCGAGGTGGGCGACGAGCAGTCGCAGCGACCGGATGTCGAGCCAGTCATCGGCGTCGAGCACCTTGAAGTAGTCGCCGCGGGCAGAGGCCAACCCGGTGTTGATCGCCCCGCCGTGGCCGCGGTTCTCCTGGCTCACCACGCGGATGCTCTCGGGGCTGCGTGCCGCCCACGCCTCGGCGACCTCACGCGTGCCGTCGGTGGAGCCGTCGTCCACGACGACGACCTCGATGCCGCGCACGGCACCCAGTCCGTCGAGCGCGCGCCCGAGGTAGGCCGCCGCGTTGTAGGCAGGGACGATCACGGACAGCGCGGGCACACGGTCCATTCTCCCGGATGCGGTGATCACTTCACGGCACCGTCCGCCGTCGCCTCGGCGGCCGCGGCTTCCGTCTCGGCCTCGACCGGCACCTGACGGAAGATCACGCGGAAGATCGGGTAGAAGACCCAGAAGCTGATCGCCGAGTTAATGATCATCGTGAGCACGTCGGCGACGACCGAGCCGGTGGAGCCCCAGCCGAGCGTGACCATGAAGAAGTCGTAGATCGGCGCCTTGTAGAACCCCTGCGCGGCGGCCGCGACGAAGGTGATGACGATGTACGCGAGCGTGTACCAGCCGGCCGCGATCCACACCGAGGTGTTCGACTTGAACGTGATGTTGCGCTGCAGGAAGAAGTTGATCACCTGGGCGATGAGCAGGGTGATCTGCACGGCGAGGAAGTAGGCGAGCCCGCCGCCTCCGCCGGGCAGGGCACCCGCCGCGTAGTCGAACATGTAGTACTGGCTGCCGTCGACATTGGAGCCGACGGGCAGAGCCTGGAAGCCGACGTCCGTGAGACCGGTGAAGGTCGCGAAGCCCCAGCGGAAGATCGGCATGAGCGCGAGCTGCAGGACGGTGACGCCGTTGGAGAGCACGAGGAACATCAGGAACTTCGACAGCTCGGGGCGGCCGTCCTGAAAACCGGTCCACCAGTTCTTGATCGCGGTGAACATCAGATACTCCTCTTCGTGGCTGCGGCGTCGAACGCCTTCTTCGTCGCCTTCTCGTCGCGGCGGCCGCCGAAGTACGCGGCGATCACCCGCCCCAGCCCTCGGATCGTCTGCCCGTTCACCAGCGTGAGGACGGCGGCGGTGAGGCGGCGCGTCGCCAGTCCCCCGCTCATCTTCGAGATGACCCGGAACGGCCCGTTCAGCAGGAACAGGATGTTCAGGTCGGGTTTGCCCGCCGCCTCCGCCTTGCGGCGACGGCTGTCGAGGAGGCGGAAGCCGGCGCGGGCCAGAGGGCTCTTCGCCGTCGCGAGTCGGTCCATCGGATCGTTCTCGGCGAGCGGTCCCGTGCCCCAGGCGGAATCCGGGAGCGCGCGGCCGAGCATCGCGGCGAACGTGTTGTCGTCGACGCGCGCGGTCGGCAGCGCAGCGGGCAGCGTGGCCGGCTCAGAGGCGGTGACGCCTTCGCGCGTGATCGTCGCCCGCACCGGGAGGTCGCGCACGTGGGAGCCCACGGCGACCTCGTACTCGCCCGCCTCGACCTGCCACGCGTTCGCGGCGGCGTCGAAGTACCGGAAGGTGCGCGGTCCGAAGGGGATGCGGATGCTCCGCGACTCCCCGGCCGCGAGGCGCACCTTCGCGTAGCCCTTGAGCTCGCGCACGGGCCGGGTCACCCCGGAGGCGCCGAGCCGCGCCACGTAGAGCTGGGCGACGTCGCTGCCGTCGCGGTCGCCGGTGTTGGTGACCGTGACCTCGACGCCCTCGGCATCCGCCACGAGCTCGGAGTACGAGAAGGTCGTGTACCCCAGGCCGAAGCCGAACGGGAAGGCCACGGGAACCTCGGCGGTCTCGTAGTAGCGGTAGCCGACGAACGGCCCCTCGCGGTACTCGGCCGTGCGCCCCGCACTCGGGAACATCCCGGCGGTCGGGGTGTCGGCGAGGCGGAGCGGCATCGTCTCGGCGAGGCGTCCGCCCGGTTCCACGACGCCGGTGAGCACGTCGGCGATGGCCTCGGCGCCCGCCTGTCCGCCGAGGTAGGCGTGCAGCAGCGCGGCCGCATCCTCCGCCCACGGCGTCTCCACGACACCACCGGCGCTGAGCACGACGACCGTGCGCGGGTTCGCCGCCCGCACCTCGCGGAGGAGGCGCACCTGCTCGGCCGGCAGCTGCAGGGTGGAGCGGTCGAGCCCCTCGGACTCGGCGATCTCGGGCAGGCCGAGCGCGAGGACCACGACCTCGGCGCGGCAGGCGAGCGCGACGGCCTCGCGGTGGAGCTCGTCGTCGCGGATGCCGTCGCGGCGGAAGCCCTCGGCGACGCCCTCCAGCTTCAGCGTCGATGCGCCGACCGCGTCGACGAGTGTGGGGACCCGCGTCGCGTTGACGAGCGAGGAGCCGGCGCCCTGATAGCGGGGCGCGGTCGCGAAGGCGCCGATCAGCCCGACCGAGGTGCCACCCGCGAGGGGCAGCAGTGCGTCGTCGTTGCGCAGGAGCACGGCCGACTCGGCGGCGGCCCGGCGGGCGAGCGCGTGGTGGGCGTCGAGGTCGACCGAGGCGCGCGGCTGCGCGGTGACCCGGCGCACGAGGTCGATGACCTCGGCTGCGCGGGCATCCACATCGGACTCCGACAGCTCGCCGGAGTCGACGGCCGCGACGATCTGCCGCACCGAGTCGAATCCGGGCGAGGGCATCTCGATCGTGCCGCCGGCCGCGGCAGCCGCCACGGCGTCGTTGCTGCCACCCCAGTCGGAGACGACCGCACCGGAGAAGCCCCACTCCTGGCGGAGGATGTCGACCAGCAGGTGCGCGTTCTCGTGCGCGTACGCCCCGTTGACCAGGTTGTACGACGACATGAGGCCCCACGGGGAGGCCTCGCGCACGACGATCTCGAACGCGGTCAGGTAGATCTCACGGAGCGTGCGCTCGTCGATGACGGAGTCGCTGACCATGCGGCGCAGCTCCTGGCTGTTCACCGCGAAGTGCTTGGGCGTCGCCGCCACGCCCTCGGACTGGATGCCGCGGACGTAGGCCGCCGCGAGGCGCCCCGACAGCTCGGGGTCCTCGGAGAAGTACTCGAAGCTGCGGCCACCGAGGGGACTGCGCTTGATGTTGAGCCCGGGGCCGAGCAGCACTCCGACGCCCTGCGACGAGGCCTCGCGGCCCAGAGCCGTGCCGATCTCCTCGGCGAGCTCGTCGTCCCAGCTGCCGGCCACGGTCGCGGCGGTGGGGAAGCAGGTCGCGGGCTCGGAGCCGTTGATGCCGAGGTGGTCTGCCGAGCCGACCTGCCGGCGCACGCCGTGGGGGCCGTCGGCCATCCAGACCGCGGGGATGCCGGCGCGTTCGATGGCACGCGTCTGCCAGGTGTTCGCCCCGCTGAGCAGCGCGGCCTTCTCGAGAAGGCTCAGGCTCGCGACGAGTGCGGTGGTTTCTTTCACGATGGGTCTTTCTGTGTCGATCAGGGCATCGCCGGGGCGGGCGAGCACACGCCCGCCCCGGCGATCACGGTCTAGCGAACGGTGACCGTGGTGCGCGCGTTGTGCCGCCGCACGCGGAGGATCACCATCACCACACCGGCGAGGATCAGCAGTCCGAGCACCGACGAGATGACGATCTGCCACACCACCCAGGCGGGCGGGGTGTAGGCGACCGTCGCGCCCGGCGCCAGTCCGTCCATCGCGTTGGAGTTCGCGACGGTGAACAGGATGTTGTGCGTCGAGTCACGGATGTCGGCGACCGCCTTGGCGGAGCTGGCGTCGTTGAACGACTTCGACGGCTGGAAGGTCAGCATCAGGTCGGACCCGGCATGGATGCCCTCGTTGGGGTTCATGTACGGGTACAGGTTGAAGTCCGTGATGGCGAAGCCCTCGAACCCCCACTCGCCGCGCAACACCGTGTCCATGAGCGCGACCGAGCCGCCGGCCCACGTGGCGCCGATGCGGTTGAACGAGCTCATGATGCCGGCTGCACCGATCGTGGTCTCCGACACGGTGCCCTCGTGATCCGAGAGGTACTTCACGTCCATCGAGATGTTCTTGATCCCGATCTCGAACGGCTTGAGGTAGACCTCGCGGATCGCCTGCTCGGTGGCCCAGGTCGCGATGCCGTTGTTGACGCGGTTCGTCTCCTGCTCGTTCATCGCGTAGTGCTTGATCGTCGTGTAGACGCCCTTGGTGCCGACGCCGTTCGCGACGGCGGTGAGCATCTGACCGGACAGCAGCGGGTCCTCCGAGTAGTACTCGAAGTTGCGGCCCGCGAACGGCGAGCGGTGCAGGTTGACCGCGGGTGCGTACCAGCCGTTGATGTCCTTGAACAGCGCCTCGTTGCCGAGCATGACGCCCATGGCCGTGCCGAGGTCGACATCCCACGTCTGCGCGATGAGCACCTCCGACGGGTAGGCGGTGCCGTTGATGGCCGAGTTGATGAACGACGAGAACCCGGCGGGTCCGTCCGGCTCCAGCGTCTGCGGCTTGCCGATCGAGCCGATCGCGGCCGTCTGGTAAGCGCCGTTGAGGAGCATCGCCGTCATGTCGTTCACGCTCAGCGAGTCGAGCAGCTCGTCCCACTTCGGGTCGTCCTTGGCGAGGCCGCGCATGTCGATCAGCGAGAGGTCGCTGCCCGCGCCGGTCGTGGGCATGTCGCCCTCGAAGGCTTCGGCCGCACCCTCGTGATCCCAGACGGCGAAGCCGTCGGCGACCGCGTCGTCGGCGACCAGCATGTCGCCGGTCGGAGCCGTCGGGAAGGTGCCGGCGAAGTCCGCGCGGGACATCACCGGGATCTTGCCGGCCTCACCGGTGGTGGTGAACTGCGCCGACACGTCGTCGAACTGGTTCGTGACGGCCTCGAGGTCGGATGCGCGGTGGTCTTCGCCGGTGTAGACGACGTCTTCGCTCACGGTGTACGCGATCGGCTGGGTGCCGGCGGCGACCGTGTGCGAGTCCTCGCGGACGCTGAGGACGTAGTCGCCCGCATCCAGGACGTAGGCCTTCTCGTCGAGGTAGTCGTACGAGGCCATGTCCTCGACGGCGAGCTCGATCGTCACCGACTCGGTCGCGCCGGGCGCGATGTCACCGGTCTTGGCGAAGCCGCCGAGCACGACGGCCGACTTCTCGACGCCACCGGGCGTGTACGGGGCCGAGTAGTACAGCTGCACCACATCGCGTCCCGCGACCGCACCCGTGTTGGTCACGTCGACCGTCACCGCGATGGTGCCGTCGACCTCGCCGAGCTCGGTGTTCGACACCGCCCAGGAGAAGTCCGTGTAGCTGAGGCCGTGTCCGAAGGGGTAGACGACGGCGGCGTCGTAGTCGATGAAGCCCTCGACCGCCGCGGTCTCGTAGTAGCGGTAGCCGACGTAGATGCCCTCGGCGTAGTTGACGAACGGCGCCTCGTCGGTGACGGTCGCGTTCGACGTCGCGCTCTCGGTGACGGGCACCGGGTAGTTCGGGGCGACGTTGTCGTAGAGGAAGTTGCCGAAGTTGACGAAGGTCGGGTCGGCGGTGAAGTCGGCAGCCCACAGGTCGACCGTGCGACCGGAGGGGTTGACCTCGCCGTTCAGGATGCGCCCGAGCGCGTTGAACGCGGTCGATCCGGGCGAGCCGGCGAGGAGGATCGCGTCGACACCCTGGTCGTTCTGCAGATCGCCGAGCTCGAGCGTGGTCGAGGCGTTGATGACGACGACGACCTTGTCGAAGCTCTGCTTGGCAAGGTCGAGCAGGTCGCGCTCGTCCTTGTTGAGCTCGAGCTGGTGCTGGCCGGGCTGGGCGTTGTCGTCCCAGTCGGTCATGTCCTGCGTGAGGTCGCCGCCCTCGCCGCCGGGGCGTCCGATGAAGACGACGGCCGCGTCGCCGAACTGGGCGAACGTCGAGGCCTGCTCCTGGTAACCCGCGATCGGCATCTCGCCGATGTTGTAGGTCGAGATGTCGGGGCGGTCCATCTCGATGTAGCCGCGCGGGTTCTCGGCCGCGTAGGCCTCGATGGCCGCGTAGGCGAGGTCGTTGACGGCGAATCCGGCGTTCTCGAGACCCATGCGCGCCGTGACGGCGGAGTTGGTGTCGACCGAGCCGGAACCGGAGCCGCCGTACACGGGGTCGGCCGCGGCACGGCCCAGCATGGTGAGCTGCGCGCCGGAGGCGAGCGGGAGGGCTGCGCCGTCGTTCTTCGCGAGGACGATACCGCCGGCACCGATCTCTTCGACGAGCCCGAGGGCTGCGGCATCCACCGCCTCGAGGTCGGGGTAGTCGGCCTCGTAGTACTCGGTGTCCCAGTCTTCGGAATCTTCGGAGTTCGTGAACGTGTAGGTGCCCGAACCGAGCTGCGAGGCGATCCATCCGGTCGCCACGTTCATGGCGACGTTGGCGACCACGACCACGACGGTCACGAGCGCGAGCAGGGGTACCCAGATCCACAGGTACTTCTTGTTGGACATCGGCATCGCGCTCGCCTTGTCCTTGGCCGTTCGGGCGTTCACTTCGGTTCTCCTTCGGTACTGCGATTACGGGTTGTGGAGGGAGGGCCGCCGACGCCGGTGACGCCCGGAGGCGTACGGGTCGGCGGCCGCTCCGTCACTCCGAGGCCTGAGTGATGTTGCCGTCCTGGTCGATCTGCCAAGTCTCACCCGTCTCGGCGGACTCCGCCTCGATGACGTACTTGCCGTCGGCGATGTCGACCGTTCCGGTCACGCGCTTCGCCGCCTCGCTCTTGACGAACGGCATCACCAGGAGGCCGTACTTCTGCGTCGGCTGCTTGACGTCACCGGCGAGCATGACCTGCTTCCAGTCCGGGTTCTCGGCGAGCGCGTCGACGATCGCCTGACGGGCGGTCTCGAGGTCGGTCGCGACATCGGCGGTCTCGGACTTCGAGCCGCTCTCGCTGCTCTCGCTGTTCGAGCTGTTCGATCCACCCGTCGTGGTGCCCGCGTCGCCCGCGCACCCGGCCAGGCCGAAGGTGCCGGTGGCGAGGATGACCGCCGCGAGGACTCCCGCGCGCAGCTTGGTGCTGTTCATTTCTGCTCCTTTTCCTGTCCGACGGGGCGCCCCGTCGGTTTCTGCATCGACGGCATGGCCGGCGTGATCAGGCGCCGGCCATGCCTGTGGCGATCTCCGCCTACTTCTTGATCACGCCCGAGTAGTTCAGGCCGAAGCCGAACTTCCAGTCGTTGCCCTCGGCGTCGACATAGGTGTCCATGTCTTCCGGCACGTCTTCGAGCTGTCCTTCGACCGCATCCATGTCGAGCGGGAAGCCGATCGGCAGACGGCCCTGGGGCTCGTGCTCACCGGCCGCGACCGTCAGGGTCGCCTCGTCGCTCACGCCGAATCCGACGAGGACGACGTTCGACTTCTCCTCGAACTCCGCCGGGACGACGGGGTTGTTGGCCTTGACGACGGTGACGACGGGGATGTCGGCACCGCTCGCCTCGACCGCGGCGACCGCACGGTTGAACGCGTCGATGTCGGCGGCGTTCGAGATGCGCGAGGTGTTACCGAAGTACGAACGGTTCTCCTTCGATCCGTCGGCGAGCACGTCGCCGCTGATCGAGGTCTTGCGCACGTTGTCACCGTCGGCCGTGTACGGCGCCCACTGCAGCGAGAAGGGGTACCACTCGCCCGATTCGGCGTCGTGGCCGGCGGCCGAGAAGTTGTTGCCGTTGTTCGGCGAGCGCAGGCCCACGAACACGGCATCCACGTCGCTCAGGTCGGGCGCGGTCATGGAGATGACCTTGCCGTCGGCGTCGAGCTCGACGGTGTCGGTGACGACCTTGCCGAAGATGCCCTCGGCCGCTTCGATGCTCAGCGTCGCGCCCTCGGTGTACTCAGGCGGGCCGAAGAGACCGGGGCTGCCCACGTCGAACGTGTGCGGGATGTACACGGTCTTGTCCGACCAGTCGGCGTCCTCCGCCACGGTGCCGTCGTTCTTCAGCATCACGACCGAGTCGAGCTGGGCGTCGAAGCCGGCCTCGACGTTGGCCTTGCTGCCGACCGTCTTCTCGGACTTCTCGAGGTCGACGAACGGGCTGTCGAACAGTCCGGGCGCGAAGTAGGCGGTGAGGATGCGGGCACCGGACTCCGCCCAGCGGGCGTCGGCGTCCTGGTCGACCTCGCCGGCCTCGAACCGCTCGTTCCAGAGGTCGTACGCCTGGAGGAGGAAGGTGGCGTCGTTGACGCCGCCGAACATGTCGACGCCGTTCTGGAGCACCGTGAAGTACCGCTCGACCGGGTCCATGTCCTCGGCACCCCACGCGGTGGCGATGAACGCGTCGGGGTCGTTCGCGCCGGTCATGACGCCCCAGTCGGTGACGATCGCACCGGTGAAGCCGACCTCGTCGCGGATCATCTTCAGCGCCTCGGCGTTGTACGCCGTGCCGACGGCCTCGTCGCCGAGCAGCGGGTTGCCCTCGCCGTCGAGCATGATCGAGTAGTTCGTCATCATGCCGAGCGAGTCCGACGCCGCGGCGAACACGGAGGCGTGCTCTTCGAGGTTGTCGCCGGGGAAGACCTCGTACTTGCCCACCGCGGTGTGCGACTCACGGCCGCCCTCGCCCGCGCCGTCACCCGGTGCGTGCTTGATGGTGGTCGGCACGGAGTCGGTGCCCCATCCGATGTTCTCGCCGTCTTCGTCGTAGGTGCTCTGGAAGCCCGTGACGTAGGCCGCGGCCAGCTCCTTCGCGAGCTCCGAGTCCTCGCCGAGGGTGCCCGAGACGCGCAGCCAGCGCGGCTCGGTGGCGAGGTCGATCTGCGGGCTGAGGGCGTTCGAGATGCCCAGCGCGCGGTACTCCGAAGAGACCACGCGGCCGAACTCCTCCATGGTCTCGGCCGAGAAGGTCGACGCGAGGCCCAGGACCGACGGCCAGAGCGAGACGCCGGATCCGGTCTCGGTGTAGGTCGAGTTGGACTGCGCCTCCGAGCGGGGGTCGGACGAGAAGTTCGCCGGGATGTACGGCAGCTCGGGGGTGGCGAGGCTCTCGACGTGGGCCTGGATCGCGTTGACCCAGGTCACGTTCTCCTCGACGTCCGAGCCGCCGGCGTTGAGCACGTTGCGCAGGTTGTCCTCGGAGAGGTAGGTCTTCTGCGCGTCGGTCAGACCGTCGCCCGGCGACCGCTCGTGCGAGCTGAAGAGCATGAGGCCCGAGATCTGCTCGGCGGTGAGCGTCTCGGCGTAGGCGGCGGCGCGCTCGGCCGGCTTGACGCGCCAGTCCTCGAACGTGTCCAGCTTGTCATTGCCGTTCAGGTCCTTGAACGCGTAGGTCGAGCCGTTCTCCTCCACCTCGAGGATCTCGATCGAGCTGTCTGCGGAGTACGACAGCGTGGCGCCGCCGTGGGGGTTCTCGATGACCACGAAGTCCGTGGTGCCGTCCGTCGCATCGCGCGACGTGTACGCTGCTGGTTCTTCGGATCCGGACGTGCATCCGGCGAGGGTGAGCGCGAGGCCGAAGCCCGTGACCAGCGCGATCCCCTTCTTTGGCATGGCCTTCATTGGCCGTTCCTTTCGTCATCGACAGACATCCGCACGCGCCGTGCGCGAGGATGCTGGCCCCGCCTCTGGGGCCGTAGCCGTGACCGTCGCACTGCGAAGCCGCCGGGCATGCCGGTGATCGCACAGTCGGGACGGTTGTGCTGAATCGATCGTTCTACGGGCGGCTCATCGGGCGAGAGCGGAACGCACGATCGGTCGTTTCCGTCACATGTTCTGTCATCCGGGCCCGGAAAACCGCGGATTTCGTGACGTTTCCGTGACCTGATCCGCATCCTGATCCGCATCCTCGCGGAGCGCTCTCCGATTCATTCACGTGAATCCATCACCGATATTCAGGCGTAGGCTGGAGAGAAGGACGGACCGTCCGAGAAGATCTCCCGGCCCCGTGCCCGCCCGGAAGTGGAGTCCCTCGTGGCTCAGTACGACGTCTCGAACCGCTCGGCGATCGTGACGGGAGCAGGCAGCGGAATCGGACGCTCGACCGCTCTCCTGCTGGCGAAGAACGGCGCATCGGTCGTGGTCAACGACCTGAACGCCGAGCACGCGAACGCGGTCGTCGAAGAGATCCGCGCGGCCGGCGGCATCGCCGAGGCCTCGATCGGCGACGCGACGGATGCGGCGTGGATCGCCTCCTCGATCGAGCTCGCGAACTCCCTCGCCCCGCTGCGCATCGGCGTCAACAACGCCGGCATCGGTGGCGCATCCGCTCCCACCGCGGAGTACGAGGACGAGGCCTGGGACAAGGTCATCGCCATCAACCTCAACGCGGTGTTCCGCAACATGAAGGCGCAGATCCCGTCGATCCTCGCGAACGGCGGCGGATCGGTCGTGAACATCGCGTCGATCCTCGGCAGCGTCGGCTTCGCCGGATCCCCCGCGTACGTCGCCGCGAAGCACGCGGTCGTCGGCATGACGAAGTCCGCCGCGCTCGAGTACTCGGCGCAGGGCGTGCGCGTGAACTCGGTGGGCCCCGGCTTCATCGACACCCCGCTGCTGGCGAACATGGGTGACGAGGCGAAGGACTTCCTCGTGTCGAAGCACCCGATCGGACGCCTGGGCCAGGCCGACGAGGTCGCGAACCTCATCGTGTTCCTCGCCAGCGACGCCGCCAGCTTCGTCACCGGCAGCTACCACCTGGTCGACGGCGGATACACCGCCCTCTGATCGAATGGCATCCGGTCCCGGGACCCGATTCCCGGTGACCGGATGCCATCCACAGCGACGTACCCCCCGAAACGTCGCTGTGCACCTCCCGCCCGCGGGCCGCACCGCTTTGCCCAGGATGCGCCGGCGAGGGAGGCGAGTCTGCAGTCAGGCGACCGCGTGCATGGTCGGGAGCGCGGACCACAGCGGCGCGAAGTCGATGTCTGTGAGGTCCAGCCCCCCGGCCGTGCTCGCCGCGGCCATCATCTTGACCAGCATCGGCCGCTCGAGCTCGACGTCCTCATCGAGCGTGAAGCGCACCGGGATCGACGCGTGCATCCACAGCGTCTCGGTGGCCGCACCCGCCGTGCGCAGCGTGAGCGGAAACGACTCGCCGCGGCGCAGCTTGGTGACGGTGACGAGCCTCAGGTGCGCGAGCACCCGATCGTCCACCTCCACGATCTGCGAATCACCGGCGTAGCTGAGCTGACCCATGGCACCCCCTCGAGAAATATCTTCATCAATTAGTTTACTAGTTTAACTAGCTAAATGGTAACCGACGTATCGGGGGCCTCTCCGACCGTCATCGATCGCCACAGACCGTCACCGACGGAGGCGGCGCGGGGCGAGGAGCCGAAGCTAGCTCCGGGACGACTCTGCGAGCTCGGAGATCTCCTCCGTGAGGCGACGGAGGAACCGGGAGATCACGGAGAGCTGCTCCGGCGTGAATTCGCTCTCGATGTCGGCGACCCGCCGGGAGATCTCGTCTGCGGGCGAGTGCAGGTCGCGCAACGACGGGCGGAGGATCTTCGACCGTGCGTCATCCGGGTGCACGGAGACGACGATGTGCCCGCGTGCGGTGAGCCGACGGATCAAGGCGGTGACCGCTGCGGTGCTCACCCCCAGATGCTGGGCGAGATCGCCGGGCGTGACCGGCCGGTCAAGGGGCGCATCCGCGATGAAGCCCATGGCAGCACGGTCGGTCTCATTGGGCTGACGCTCGGCCGCGAGACGGCGTCCGAGCCTGGCGTCGACGCGGCGCAGAGCCTCGACTTCGCGCGCGAGTTCCCGCGTCGCGATCTCCAGCTTCGCCCCCATCACACCCTCGCCTTCCCCTGGCGGCCCATGTTACCTCGATCGCCTGATTACCGGTTCGTCTAGCGAAATCGGTCGATCATCAGGGGCTTCCGACGATGAGAGGATGGAATCACGACGAGAAGGGACGTCATGGTCGAGCCCATAGACCTCACGGACGAGCGGTACATCGGCTTCGCCGACCTGCTCGATCACCTCCACGCGCAGTTCCCCACCGTCGCCCGGGATCGCATCGCGCGCATCATCGAGGCCGAGAACGACGCCATCACCGGCGGCTTCCTCCTCGTCGTCCCCGCCGAGGTGGCGACCGGCGCGATCGAGATGCTCGAACTCAGCACGGCACGCACCCTCGACGACGGAGAGGGGGTGGCGTGATGGCCGAACCTCAGGACCACGCCCGCTCCGGATACTGGTACCCCGACGGCGAGAGCACGAGCACCATCGACGTGCTGAACATGCTGCGCCGCTACCGCGCAGCGGAGACCGCGATGCGTGAGCGCACCCGCATCTCCATGGGCATGAACGAGACCGACCTCATGGCCCTGCGATTCCTCCTGCGGGAGCAGCGGGCCGGCAGGATCGTGCGCGCGATCGACATCGCCCGGATGCTCAACATTTCGACCGCATCGACCACGACGCTCATCGACCGCCTCGAGAAGGGCGGTCATGTCCGCCGTGAGGCGCACCCCACCGACCGCCGGGCAGGGGTCGTCGTCCCGACCGTCAGCAGTGATGAAGAGGTGCGCGCCACGCTGGGGGCGATGCACCACCGCATGCTCACGCTCGTCGACGAGCTCTCCGACCAGGAGCGGGCCGTCGTCACCCGGTTCCTCGCCGGGATGACGGCTGCGATCGAAGAGGCATCCGACCTCGACGAGGAGCTGCGCGACGTGATCCGCGACCAGGCGGGGCCCGAAGCGGAGTGACGGCTACAGGCCTTCCGCGATCTCCTTGATCGCGGCGAGGCGGCGGTCCCACTCGCGGCCGATCACGTCGAGCTTCGCCGCGGTGGCGGAGAGCTCGGCGCCGACGACGCGGAAGCGCACCTCACGACCGACGCGCACCGGCTCGACCAGACCGACCTCCTGCAGCACGGCCAGGTGCTTCGCGATCGCCTGTCGCGACACCGGAAGGCGCCCGGCGAGGGCGGATGCCGAGGCATCCCCCTCGCCGAGAGCCGTCAGGATGCTCCAGCGCGTCTCGTCCGCGAGCGCCGCGAACATGGGCAGCAGCGTCTCTGTGGTCACGCTTCGCCTTCCACCAGGGCGACCATCTTGTCGAGCTCCAGGTCCCAGCCCGTGCGGTGCGACTCGAGGTTGCCGCGCGGGTCGGACGTGCGCTCGAAACCGCTCTCGACGACCGTCAGGCGGGTGCCGCCGTCGGATTCCTCGAGCGTGAAGGTGAAGACGGTCGAGGTCGCCTCGTCGATGCTGTCGGGGAGCTTCCCGAGGGCGTCGTCGTTGTTCCAGCGGTACGTGATGCGCCGCGGCTCGTCGTACTCGTCGACCCGCAGCGGGATCACGTCGTAGTCGGGGAACGTCATCGTTCCGGTCGCGCCGACGCCCGTGCCGGCGAGCACGGTGCGCCCGAACCAGCGGGAGATGTGCTCGGGTTCGGCGACGGCTCGCCACACCTTCTCGACGGGTGCCGCGATCTGGATGCTGCGCCGAACGGAGAAGGTCTCCTCATCGACGACGGATGCCTCGTTGTGGGTCATGTTCACCATGATGGATCCTTTCGGGGTCTCGCGCTGGCCGGTCGACCAACTGCAACTCCAGAGTTGCACACGGGTTCCGACTGCGCAACCCCCGAGTTGCAGTTTCCAGGGTCACGGCATCCGCACCCGGGCTCCGACCCACCTCCGTCCCGCGCCACTTGCAGGACCGATTCACGGATGCAGGACGAAACACCGCGGATCCGTCCTGCATCCGTGCATTCGTCCGACATCTGCGCCGGAGTCGGGGACGGACAGGGCGGATGCCGGATGCCGCATGCCACTACCCCCGCGGGCGGCGCTTCTCCAGGAACCCGGCGAGCAGCACGGCGACGAGGGCGGCGACCGGGGCGACGAGCAGCCCGGCACGCAGGCTCTCGGTCTCGGCGATGTACCCCACGAACGGGGGCGACAGCAGGAACCCGAGGCGCAGCAGCCATGACACGACCGTGAGTCCGACGCCCGGCCGCAGCCCCGGCAACTCGTCGGCGGCGTGCATCGCCGCGGGGATGAGGGTCGCGATGCCGAAGCCGACGGCCGCGAAGCCGAGGATCGTGCCCGGCACGGTCGGGAAGGCGAGCGCGAGCGTCATGCCCACCGCCGCGATGACGCCGCCCACTCGCGCGACCCAGCGCTGCCCGAACCGGTCGGTGAGCGGGTCGCCGAGCATCCGCCCGATGAACTGCGCGCCGACCAGGGCGATGAAGCCGAGCGGGGCGATCGCCGCCGCGGCCCCGAGCGAGTCGGCGAGGTACAGGGTCGCCCACGAGTTCCCGGCATCCTCGGCGACGGCGCCGGCCATCGCGATGAGGGTGAGCGCGATGATCGCGATCACGGTGCGCGGGGTCACGTGGCGACGCAGCGCCCCCGTCACCTCGGCCGGGGCGGCGGCGGCATCCGTCTCGGTCTCGTCGTCGCGGCCGGGGAGGCAGAACCGCAGGGCCACGAGGGCGACGGTCGCGAACACGGCGGTCGAGATGCCGAGGTGCACGCCCAGCGGCAACTGCAGGGCGATCGCGACCGCGGCCATCGCCCCACCGATCACGGCGCCGATCGACCAGATCGCATGGAAGCCGTTGATGATCGAGCGTCCGTAGCGCCGCTGCACGCGGAGGCCGTGGGCGTTCTGCGCCACATCCGTGATGGCGTCGGATGCTCCGCCGAGGAACAGCGCGACGGCGAACAGCACGCCCGAGGGGGCGAGGGCGGCGGAGAGCAGGCCGAGGCTCGTGAGCACGGTGCCGATCACGGCGATGCGCGCCGAGCCGAACCGGCGGATCAGCACGGCGGCCAGGAGCCCGGCGGCGATGGCCCCCGCGGGGAAAGCGGCGATCGCGAAGCCGTAGCCGAGGTTGTCGAGTCCGAGTCCCGCCTTGATCTCCGGGTAGCGCGGCAGGATGTTCGCGAACAGCGCCCCGTTGGTCAGGAACAGGGCGGAGACGGCGATGCGGGCGCGCCGGGACGCCCGGTCCGGAGCCGTTCGTCGAATCGATTCGATTGAAGCCATGCCTACGATCGTAACGGTCTGGCGCGCGCTCCTTATCCGCACCGGCTCATCGCCACAACCCCGTACCCGCCACCCGCTGCCGGACATACGCTCGACCCATGACCGCACTCACCCAGCCCACCGGCGACGAAGAGGCGCTGCGCGCCCTCCCCCGAGACGACGGTTCGGCGCCGCGGGCGCTCGTGCTGGGCGCGACCGGATACGTCGGGGGGCGACTGACCCCGCGGCTGCTCAACGCCGGCTACCGGGTGCGGGTGCTGGCGCGCGACGCCGCCCGCGCGGCATCCTTCCCCTGGGGCCCCGACTGCGAGATCGTCGAAGGGTCGGCCGACGATGCGGATGCTGTCGCCGCGGCCATGGACGACGTCGACGTCGTGTACTACCTGATCCACTCGATGACCGCCGGCAAGGGGTTCGAGGAGAGCGACGAGCGCGCGGCGACGACCGTGGCCGAAGCCGCCGCCCGCGCGGGGGTGCGGCGCCTCGTCTACCTCGGCGGGCTGCATCCGGACGACGTGAAGCTGTCGCCCCATCTGCGCTCGCGCGTGCGCGTGGGCGACATCTTCCTGCAGTCGGGCGTGCCGACGCTCGTGCTGCAGGCGGGCGTCGTGATCGGGTCGGGGTCGGCGTCGTTCGAGATGATCCGGCACCTCACCGACGTGCTGCCGTACATGCCGGCGCCGAAGTGGGTGCGCAACCGCATCCAGCCGATCGCCGTGCGCGACGTGCTGCACTATCTGCTCGGCGCCGCCCGGGTCGACGCCGACGTGAACCGCGCGGTCGACATCGGCGGACCCGACGTGCTGCGCTACGGACAGATGATGAACGGCTACGCGGTCGAGGCCGGTCTGCCGCAGCGCGCGATCGCCGCGCTGCCCGTGCTGACTCCCGGTCTCGCTTCGCACTGGGTCAACCTCGTGACGCCCGTTCCCCGCTCGATCGCCCGCCCGCTCGTGGCGTCGCTGCAGAACGAGTGCATCATGAAGGACCACGCGGTCGACGAGTTGATCCCGCAGCCGGAGGGCGGCCTGACGCCGTATCGACGAGCCGTCGACCTCGCTCTCGGCCGGGTCGACGCCGACGCGATCGAGACGAGCTGGCAGGATTCCGAGGTCTCGGGCGCTCCCAGCGATCCGCTGCCGAGCGACCCGGACTGGGCGGGCCGTACCGTCTTCACCGACGCGCGCACGCTCGTCACCTCGGCATCCGTCGACCGGTTGTGGTCGGTGGTGCTGGGCATCGGCGGGACGAACGGCTGGTACTCGTCACGGTTCCTCTGGGCGGTGCGCGGGTTGATGGATCGCGTGGTCGGCGGGGTGGGCCTGCGCCGGGGTCGCCGCAGCCAGACGATCGCCCGCGTGGGCGACGCGATCGACTTCTGGCGCGTCGAAGCCGTCGAGGAACCAGGCGCGGCGACCGAATCATCGGCGGCGAGCGGTGGGCTGCTGCGGCTCCGTGCCGAGATGAAGGTGCCCGGCGAGGCCTGGCTCGAGCTGCGTGCGCTCCCCGACGCCGCCGGCGCCCGCTACGAGCAGCGGGCGATCTTCTTCCCGCGCGGGCTCAGTGGGCGCCTGTACTGGCTCGCGGTGCTGCCCTTCCACGGGCTGATCTTCGCCAGCATGGCCTCGCGGATCACCGCTGCGGCCGAGAGCGCCTGACGCCGGGAATCACGCCTCCCGCGGTCGCTCCGCATCCGCATCCGCCGCTGCATCCGGCGCCGCATCCGGCGCTGCCGAACCGTCGAGCGCCGCGTCGACCACGGCATCCACCTCGGCGGGCGGGATGATGTCGATCGCCTCGGTGGCCGCCTCGTAGACCTCGGCCAGCGTCTCATCGACGGTCGACTCATCGATCCAGGCGAGGTCGTCCTCCGAGTGGTCGTACTCGACGGGCACGAGCGCGAAGTCGTCGCCGTACTCTTCGAGCCCCGCCATCACGCTGTGGCGCACGGCGGCGCGGGCGTAGCGGTCGCGCAGGATCAGCGGATCGCGCCGCAGATCCTTCATGAACGCGATCATCATGAAGCCCATGATGATCGCGAACGGCAGCGCCGCGATGATCGTCACATTCTGCAGCGACTTCAGCCCGCTCCCCTCCTCGCCGGTGACGAGCAGCACGGCCGCGATCACGCCGACCAGGACACCCCAGACGACCGCGACCCAGCGCGCCGGCTCGGGGCGGCCCTGCTGCGAGAGGGTGCCCATCACGAGCGACGCGGAATCCGCGCCGGTGACGAAGAAGATCGCGATCAGCAGGATGAGCACGATGCTCGTGATCAGCGGGAACGGCAGGTTCTCGAGCACGCCGAACAGCACTTCCTCCGGCGGGTCGACGGCGAGGTTCGCGCCGTCCATCTGCTGCTGGATCGCCGTGGTGCCGAAGATCGCGAACCAGATGAGCGAGATGACCGAGGGCACCACGATGACGACCGACACGAACTGGCGCAGGCTCCGACCGCGCGAGATCTTCGCGATGAACATGCCGACGAACGGCGACCACGAGATCCACCATGCCCAGTAGAAGATGGTCCAGCTCGACAGGAACGTCTGCGCGGCCTCGCCCTGCGATGCCGACCGGCCGATCATCTGCGGCAGGTCGCCGATGAACTGCACGGCGACCGAGGGGATCACGTTGAGGATGAGCAGCGTCGGTCCGACGAAGAACACGAAGAACGCCAGCAGCAGCGCGACGACGGCGTTGATGTTCGACAGCGCCCGGATGCCCTTGGAGACGCCCGACACCGCCGAGGCGATGAAGCACGCGGTGAGCACGGCGATGACCGCGATGAGGATGCCGTTGCCGAGCGGACCGGCGCCGCTGACGATCTCGACGCCGTGCCCGATCTGCAGGGCGCCGAGGCCGAGGGATGCTGCGGTTCCGAAGAGCGTGACGATGATCGAGAAGATGTCGATCGTGCGGCCGAGGGGTCCGGCCGTGCGGCCCTCGCCCAGCAGCGGCGCGAAGATCGACGAGATCAGCGGGGTGCGTCCGCGACGGTAGGCGCCGTAGGCGATCGCGCCGCCGACGAGCGCGTAGAACGCCCAGGCCTGGGGACCCCAGTGGTAGAGCACCTGCGTCTGCGCGGTGTGCATCGCGTCGAGGGTGCTCGCCTCGACCGTGCCGGGCGGCGGGCTCTCGAAGAAGGTGAGCGGCTCGGCCGCGCCCCAGAACACCAGGCCGATGCCCATCCCGGCGGCGAACAGCATCGAGATCCACGAGAACATCGAGTACTCGGGCTCTTCGTCGTCGCGGCCGAGCGGGATGCGTCCATAGCGGCTGAAGCCGACGAACAGCATGAACACGAGGATGATCGTGGCGATGGTCGTGAAGAAGAACCCGAAGTACTCCACCACCCAGGCGAGCACGGCCGATGTCGTACCCGAGAGGTTGTCGCCGGCGAAGACGCCCCACGCGATGAAGGCGACCGTGAGCGCCACCGCGACGCCGAACACGAGTGCGTCGGTGCGGTAGGTGCGGCCGGTCTCCTCGACCGAGACGCCGGGCACGAGGGCCGGATGCACGCTGCGCGGCGGGACGGCCGCGATGTCGCGGACGATCTTCTTCGCGGCCTCGGTGGCCTTGGCCGGGAGGCGGTTCACGCCCGTGCCGACGACATCCGTGCGGGGGCGCGGCGGGGTGCTTCCTGCGGAGCGTGCGGGCGGCTTCTCGTCAGGGGTCTCCATGGCACACCATCCTGTCACGCGATATACCGATCGCGTGCCCCGCAGCTACCGCGGGCCGCGCCTACCGCGGGCCGCGGCGACCGACGCCGGCGAATACGGAGTGCAGCAGCGGCAGAGCCGAGACGCAGATCAGCGTGATGCCCAGCGGAGGCAGCGAGGGGACGAGCAGGGCACCGCCGACGAGCAGTGCCGCGAACAGCACTCCCGAGGCGATGCGGCGCGCGATGCCCTCGAGCCGATCGAGGCGGCGTTCGAGCCGCGAGGTGTCGAACGACACGTTGCCGTCGTCGATGCGGGTGATGATCCGGTCGATGCGGCCGGGCAGACGCCAGGTCGTCGCCATCGTGTCCATCGCCTGGCCCGCGAAGGCCTGCACGATGTTGCCGCTCTCGTCGCGCAGCAGGCGTCCGGCGTAGGGCTCGGCGGCATCCCACACGTTGAACGCCGGGTCGAGTCCGCTGCACATGCCCGACGTCAGCGAGACCGCGCGGATGAGCAGCAGCATGTTCTCGGGCAGCTGCAGCGGGAGCGAGCGCACCATGTCGCCGAACTCCTCGGCGAAGTCGCGGAACTCCCGGGGGTCGACCTTGCTGAGCTCGGCGAAGCCCATGCCGCCGAAGCGGGCGAACAGCGCGCTCAGAGCACGTTCGAGCTCGTTGGTGTCGGCCGACGGCAGCAGGACGCCGATCTCCTGGGCGGCCGCCACGAGACCGCGACTGTCGCGCCCGGCGACCGCGATCAGGAGTGTGCGCAGCCCGTCGCGGAGGCTGTCGGGAACCTCGGCCATCATCCCGAAGTCGATGAACGTGAGCTGGAAGTTCCGCCCCGACTCGCCTGCGCCCGCGGGGACCGGTGTCACGAAGATGTTGCCGGGGTGCGGGTCGGCGTGCACGAAGCTGTGCGTGAACACCTGGTCGAACATGACCTCGGCGAACACCGCGGCGACCTCGGACGGGTCGATGCCGGCGGCGCGCAGCGCATCCGTGTCATTGATCTTGATCGCGGTGACGTCGGAGAGCGTGAGCACCCGACGGGTCGACCGCTCCCACACGATCTCGGGGGCGGCCACGCGCGGGTCGTCGGCGAAGTTCTCGCGGAACCGCTCGGCGCTCGCGGCTTCGTGCAGGTAGTCGATCTCCTCGAGGCTGGTCGCGGCGAACTCCTCGACGAGCGCGGGCGCATCGACCCGGTCGGCGACGAGGCGCACGCGGGTCAGCCAGCGGGCAACCCGGCGGAGCGCGGCGAGGTCGACCGCGACGATGCCGTCGATGCCCGGCCGCTGCACCTTGACGACGACGTGGCCGAGTCCGGTGTCGGCCGCGTCGAGTGCCGAGAGCCGGGCCCGGTGCACCTGACCGAGGGATGCCGCCGCGACCGGAGTGTCGTCGAACCACGCGTAGGCGCGCTCGAGCGGGATGCCGAGTTCGGCCTCGGCGAGCGCGCGGATGGCCGCGGTGGGCACCGCCGGAACCTCGTCCTGCAGCCCCTCGAGCTCTTTCGTGATCTCGGGCGGCAGCACGTCGAGGCGCGACGACATGAACTGTCCGACCTTGATCATGAGACCGCCGAGTTCGACCGCGAGCACATGGAAGCGACGCGCGAACGTCTGCATCCGCTGCCCTCGTGTGCGCTCGGCGACCCGGCTCATGCCGAGCCGCGGGAGCACCAGCTCGAACCACCAGATCTTCAGGAACTCCCGGCCCGCGAACGACACGATGCGGCGGTACCTGGCGCGGTGGGCGCCCTGTGCCGCGGCATCCGTCATCGTGTGGTCCTCTCGCAGGCCCTCACCCGATGCCGCACTGCGCGGTCAGTCCTGCGCGAGGATCGAGTACAGCCTACGGCGGGCTTCGTCGAGGATCTCGATGGTCTGCTGCACCTGCTCGGGCGAACCGCTGCGACCGACCTGGGCTGCGGCGGCGGCGAGGTCGACGCCCGCCTTGGGCAGCGCGCTGAAGCGGGCGCTGTCGCGGTTGCTGTCCTTGCCGGACGACTCCCACGGAGCCGGAGTCTCGGAGCTCTCGTCGGCGACGGCGCGGCCGGCCTCGGTGAGCGAGTAGGTCTTGCGGCCGTTCTGCTCCTCGGCCTCGATGAGTCCTTCATCGGCGAGCAGCTGCAGCGTCGGGTACACGGAGCCGGCGCTGGGCTTCCAGGTGCCGCCGCTGCGCTCGGCGATCTCGTTGATGATCTGGTAGCCGTGCATCGGCTTCTCGGCGAGCAGGGAGAGCACGGCGGTGCGGACATCGCCGCGGGCCATGCGCGAGCCGCCGGACGGGCGGGGCTCGAACGACTTGCGGAGCTGGTCCATCGCCTCGAAGATCGCGGATGCCGGACCGCCGGGGCCCGTGCCGAAGCCGGCGCCGCCGAAGAGCCCGCCGGGGCCGCCGTTGTTCCCGGAGCCGCTGTTGCCGCCGAACGGGTTGGAGGGGAATGCGTTGTTCATGATGACCTCCTGCTGGGGTGAACGATACTCAACGATATATCGTTCATCCTGAGGATGGGGTGGGAGTTTCCGGAGGGAGGGCGGCGCTCCTGATTCAGTCCGAGCGCTCAACCAGGCGCGCCCCGAGGAGCGCGGCACCAGTGAGAGCCGCATCGACTCCGAGCTCCGCCGGGACCACACGAGCCGCCGCTGGCCCAGCCATCGCCGCCTCGCGATAGGCCCGCCGCACCTCGGCCAGATAGGTCTCGCCGATCTCGGCGACCCCGCCGCCGACGACGATCACCTCGACATCGAGCGCCGCATTGGCGCTCGCGAGAGCGCGCCCGAGGTAGCGGGCACCGTCGCGGATCACCCCTTCCGCCCGGGCGTCTCCGCGCAGAGCCGCCGCATGCACCTCGCGCAGCGGAAGGCGCACCCCGGTCCCCTCGAGGTAAGTCTGCTCCAGACCCGGACCGGAGGCCACGGCCTCCACATGGCCGAAGCCACCACAGGGGCAGCGGCGCTCGGCGAGGTTCGGGGGCAGCGAGATCTCCATGTGCCCGATCGAGCCCGCGGTGCCGGTGACGCCGCGACGCAGTCCGTCCGCGAGAACGACGGCTCCCCCGATCCCGGTGCCGACCGCCACCATGAGCATCGCCTGCGCGCCCGCTCCGGCGCCCCGCTCGGCCTCGGCCACCGCGGCCGCGTGCACGTCGTTGACCACCGCGACCGGGGCGCCGACCGCATCCGCGAGGGCACTCCGCAGGGGGAATCCGACCCATCCGGCGATCGCATCCGTGGCCGAGGTGATCGTGCCGTCGGGCCCGACCACACCCGCGGTGCCGACTCCGACCGCCTCCACCGGGTCGCCACCGCGCACGTCGCGCACGGCATCCGCCACCGCCTGCACGATGGCCGGACCACCCGCGCGGGACGGGGTCGCGAGGGTGCGCACCTCGGTGGCCCTCTCGAGCCGGTCGCCGTCGCGCGCGAACCCGGCGACCGCGATCTTCGTGCCGCCGATGTCGATGCCGATGATCATGCCGGGCTCCGCACCGCCGGCGTCACCGCGACGAAGCGCCGGGTGATCGCGATCGGGTCGGTGATCGCTCCGCCGACCACCACGGCGAGCGCGCCGGCATCGAACGCCTGGCGCACCTGCTCGGGTGTCTGGTACCGCCCCTCGGCGATGGTGGGGATGCCGGCGGCGACGAGGTCCGCGACCAGCTGCAGATCCGGCCCCTCCCCGCGCACCGAGTGCGGCGTGTATCCCGACAGGGTCGTACCGACCACGGCCGCTCCGGCCTCCCGGGCGCGCAGCCCCTCGTCGAGGGTCGAGACGTCGGCCATCACCGGACGCCCGGTCGCCGCCGCGATCTCGCGCAGCAGGTCGAACCTGTCGCCGAGCTGCTCGACGGTGGCGTCCACCGCGATGATGTCGGCTCCCGCCTCCGCGAGGCCGAGCGCCAGCGCGACGTCGGGGGTGATCACGTTGCGGACCCCGTTGTGCACCTTGTGCAGGCCGATGATCGGCGCATCCGTCGCCGACCGCAGCCGGCGGATGTCGTCGGGACCGTTCAGGCGCAGGCCGCTGGCGCCTCCGAGCAGCGCGGATTCGGCGAGCGCGGCGATCACCTCCGTGTCGCGCACCGGGCTTCCCGACTGCGCCTGCACCGAGGCGATCAGACGGCCGGTGATGAGTTCGAGGGGGTCGTGGATCATTTGAGAGCTCCTGCGCTGGCGCCGCCGATGAAGAACTTCTGACCGATGAGGAAGATCACCACGGCCGGAAGGGTGAACATGACGCAGGCGGCCATCAGCGGACCCCAGGCCACGTCGTTCTCACCGAAGAAGGCGTACAGACCGATCGAAAGCGTATAGGTGGACTCGTCGTTCAGATAGATGAGCGGGTTGAGGAAGTCGGTCCACGCCCACACGAACTGGAAGATCGCCGCCGTCACGATGGCGGGCCGCGCCAACGGCAGCACGATCGTCGCGTAGGTGCGGAACTCGGAGGCGCCGTCCAGGCGGGCGGCCTCGATCAGCTCGTCCGGCACCGCGAGCAGGAACTGCCGGATCATGAAGATGAAGAACGGCGTGCCGAGGAACGCGGGGACGATCAGAGGCAGGTAGGTGTTGGTCGCCTCCAACCCGTTCCACACCAGGAACAGCGGGATGAGGGTGACCTGCGGCGGGAGCATCATGGTGGCCAGCACCAGGATGAGCAGTGGGCGGGAACCACGCCAGCGCACCTTGGCCAGCGCATACGCCACGAGCGGGCACGAGATGACCGTGCCGAGGATGCTCATCCCCGACACGAACAGGGTGTTCCCGAGATAGCGCCACACCGGGATCTGGTCGAACGCCTCGGCGAAGTTGTCCAGCGTCCAGTCGGTCGGCAGCAGCGAGGGCGGCGAGGAGAACACGTCGCCCGGGGTCTTGAACGCGGTCGACAGCATCACGAGCAGCGGGAACAGGAACAGCAGCGCGAGCAGCGCGACCGAGACCTGCTGCCGGACACGGCGCATCGTCCGGCGTACCCGCCGGGGACGCTTGCGGGTGACGGCGACGTCAGCGTGTGCCATCGTGCACCCACTTCCTCGAGGTCGCGAGCACGATCAGGCTCACGACCAGCGTGATGATGAACAGGGTCCAGGCCATGGCCGACGCGTAGCCCATCTTCAGGAACACGAACGCGTTCTGATACAGGTACATCGCGTACGACAGCATCGACTGCCCCGGCCCGGAGCCGGCCTGATTCAGCCGTTCCTGGGAGAGGATGTACGGCTGCGTGAAGATCTGCAGGAATCCGATGATGCTCACGATCACCTGGAACAGGGTGACCGGCGAGACGGTCGGCCAGGTCACGCTGGTGAAGCGGCGCCACATGCCCGCGCCATCCAGTTCGGCCGCCTCGTACAGCTCCTTCGGCACCTCCTGGAGAGCGGCGAGGTAGATGATCATGGTGCCGCCGACGGTCCACAGCGACATCAGGATGATGGCGGGCTTGGTCCACTCGGGCTCCTGCAGCCAGGCCGGTCCCTCGATGCCGAACCAGGACAGGAAGTAGTTCACGAAGCCGTACTGGGCGTTGAGCAGCCAGCGCCACAGGTAGCCGCCGACGACGACGGGCACGATCGAGGGCAGGTAGACGAGCGCGCGGTAGAGCGGCTGGCCCCGCACCGGGGTGTTCAGCAGGTGCGCACCCGCGAGGGCGATGCCGATCGCGAGCGGAACGCCGAAGACCGTGAGGACGGCGGTATTCGCGAGCGACTTCCAGAAGACGCCGTCGTTGAACATCTGCACGTAGTTCGCCAGCCCCACCCACTCCGGGGACTGGAACAGGTTGAAGTCGGTGAAGCTGTAGTACGCGGACGCCGCGATCGGGTAGGCGAAGAGGAACAGGAACCCGACGATGAACGGCGACGCGAACGCGAGGCCGATCAGGGTCGACCGGCGGGTGCGACGCCGCCGCGGGGCGCGCCCGCCGGGTCCGGCAGGAGCATTCTCCTGCCGGACCCGGCGCGCTGTTGCAGTGGTCACGGAGCCTCGATCACTTCGTGGAGTAGTTGGCCATGCGCTCCTCGACCGTCGCGATCGCCTCTTCGGGGGTCGCCGTGAGACGGACGACCTCATCGAAGGCGGTGGCGAGGTCGGTGGCGTACTCGGCGCTGTACGGAAGGCTCGCGAGTGCCTTCGCGTTCGGGGAGGATGCCGCGTCGGCCCACACACCGAAGTCCTGCAGGCTGTCGAAGGCGGCGCTGCCGGCGAGCGACGTGCGTCCGGGCAGGTTGCCGAGCGCGACGGCGAACTTCTCCATCGGCTCCTCGCTGACGAGGTAGGCGAGGAACGTGGCCGCCTCCTCCTTGTGCTTCGAGTTCGCGGGGATGAAGAGCGTGCTGGCTGTGACCTGCGTGCTGTTCTCGAGCTCGGGCGAGGCGGCCGGGATCGCGGTGACGCCCCACTCGAAGTCCGGGGCGATCTTGGCGGCCGAGGCCGAACGCCATTCACCGTCGATGATCATCGCGACCTTGCCGCTGAAGAACGGGTCCTGCGCCGAGAGGTACTCTCCCTGACCGGAGACGAAGGTCGCCATGGCCTGGGCGCCGACCGGCTCGATCACGTTGTCCTGGTACCACTGCAGGGCCTCGAGGTTGCCGTCTTCGGCCGGGGTCGGACCGTCTTCGCCGTCCCAGCTGCCGCCGAACGCGTAGCCGAGGGTGGTCAGGGTCGTGCTGTCGTTGGCCGAGCCGAGACCGAGCTGCGTGATCTTGCCTGAGCCGTCGACGACGGTGAGCTTCTCGATCGCGGCCGCGAGCTCGTCCATGGTGGTCGGCGGCGTGACGCCGGCTTCCTCCAGCAGCTGCGCGTTGTAGAGCAGCTGGAAGCTGTGGGTGGCGATCGGCAGCGAGTAGATCTTGCCGTCGTACGTCATCTGCTCCATGGCACTGGGGATGAAGTCGTCGATCTCGATGCCCTCGGCCGCGATCGCGTCGTCCAGCGGAGCGAGGATGCCCTTCGAGGCCCAGGCGCCGACCGTGTTGCCGAAGTTGTCGGAGATGTCGAACGATCCGTTCGATGACGACATCGAGGTCAGCTGCTTCTGCGTGTCGGGGCTGGAGACGCCCTTGACCACGATCTCGTCCTGGCTGCCGTTGAAGTCGGCGATGATCTCTTCGAGCGCCTTCGCCTCTTCACCGCCCCAGAGGTACGAGAACGTGATCTCGGTCGGGCCGTCGGCGTCGCCGCCGCCTGCACCGCATCCGGTGAGGGCGACGACAGTGGCTGTGGTCAGGGCACCGGCGATCAGGGCGCGCCGGCGCATGTGCTGCTTCGTGTGCATGGGAGTTCTCCGCTCATCATTGACCTTGCAAAAGGATTGGAATAGACCAATTCGGAACCGCTGAGAACAGACATTGACACATCCGCGGGTGATCGTCAAGATTGGGTTAGTCCAAATGGGCAGACCGGAGGGGTGGGCATGTCGTCGATCGAAGGCGTGACGAAGCACGAGCGGGTGCGACGGCATCTGGAAGACGTCATCCAGCAGGGGCTCGCCCCGCACGAGAAGCTGCCGACCGAGCGCGACCTCGCCGAGTCGCTCGAGGTGAACCGGCAGACCGTGCGGCGCGCCCTCGACGAGTTGGAGCGCGACGGGCTGGTCTACCGCCTGCAGGGGGCCGGCACGTTCGTGAGCGCCTCCCGCATCAGCAAGACCTTCGAGCTCACCTCGTTCTCGGAAGACATGCACACGCGCAACATGCGACCGGGTTCGCTGTCGGTCGACGTCGGCACCGCATCCGCGGGACAGACCGCCGGGTACGCGCTGAACCTCAGCCCGCAGTCACCCGTCGTCCGCATCCGCCGGGTGCGCACGGCCGACGACATCCCGATCTGCCTCGAGGTCTGCTCGATCGCCGCCGACGCGGTGCCGGGCCTCGAAGACGGCATCGTCGGAGACTCGCTGTACGAGGATCTGCGCTCGCGGTTCGGTATCTCCGCGGTCCGCGCCGACCAGGAGATCCACGCGGTCGTGCTCGACGAGGAGCAGGCCGACGCACTGCAGACACCGCCGTTCTCGCCCGCCTTCCTCGTCAAGCGCACCACCTACGACGCGCGCAGCCGCCCGATCGAGTACGCCGAGTCGGTATACCGGGGCGACCGCTACTCGTACCTGGTCTCGATCTCGCGCCCCTGAACCCTTTCCCGAATCGCCCCCGAACTCCCCGAAGTCCCCCGACGAAAGGCACTCCCCCGTGTCCGACACGACTCTGCGTCCGCGCATCGCTCTGCTCCCGCTCGACGACCGACCGGTGAACGTGCGGCTTCCCGGCGACGTCGCCGCGGTCGCCGGAGTGATCCTCGACGTGCCGCCGGCCGAGATCCTGCCCTCGTACCGCGTCGCCGGAGACGCGACCGCGCTCGGCGCCTGGCTGCTCGACCGCGTCGCCGACCCGGCCACGGTGCATGTGGTGGTGTCGGTCGACATGCTGCTCTACGGCGGGCTGATCGCCAGCCGCACGAGCGCCGATACAACGCGCGAGGTGCTGGAGCGTCTCGACGTGCTGCGCGAGGTGCGCCGCCGTCGGCCGGAGTTGCCCATCTCGGCCGTCTCACTCGTGACGCGGGCGAGCAACTCGTACTCGGCGGCCGAGGAGCCGGAGTACTGGCGGGAGCACGGCAAGGAGATCCATGCGCTCGGCGGCGACGCGCACCGGCTGCTCGACGAGGCCGACGTGCTGCCGCTGTCGGAGCTGACGCCGGTGCCGGCCGAGATCGTGTCCGACTACTCGGCACGGCGGCTGCGCAATCACATCGTGAACCTGTCGACGCTCGCGCTCGTCGAGGATGCGACGCTCGACTTCCTGGCGATCACCGCCGACGACACCGCGCCCTTCGCCGCGGGCAGCGCCGAGCAGGTGTGGCTGCGGCACTGGATGCGGATGCTGCCGTCGGGCCGCGACGTGCTGATGTACCCGGGTGCCGACGAGGTGGGCGCGGCGCTGGTCGCCAGGGCGCTGGCCGCGAACGCCGGCGTGACCGCCTCGTTCTCGGTCGCGTGTGCGGACGCCGAGGGCATGACCCGCATCCCGCCGTACGAGAACATGTCGCTCGCGGCATCCGCGAGCCGGCAGATCCGCGCGGCCGGTGCTGTGGAGGTCGCCGACGGCGGCGACGTGACCCTGGTGCTGCACGCCCCCGACCCCGAGCGGCACGACATGTTCCGCGGCCGGCCGGATCGGGTGGATGCGGATGCCGTGGCCGGCACGGTCGCGCTGATCACGGAGCGGCTGGACGCGGGCGAGCACGTGGCCCTCGCCGACGTCCGCTACCCGAACGGCGCCGACGAGGCACTCGTGCGGGCGCTCGCCGAGGCGGGGCTGCTCGGGCGACTCGAGGCTTTCGGCGGGTGGAACACGGCCGGCAACACACTCGGCAGCGTGGTCGCCGTCGCGGCGGCCGGAGTGGTGGGCCGGGCGACGGGCACGTTCGATGACCGCGCCGCCCGCATCGCCCTGCTCACGCGACTGCTCGACGACTTCGCGTACCAGGCGGTCGTGCGCACCGACTCCGGGCCAGCCCTGTTCCCGGATGTCTACCCGATGGCCGACGACGCCCGGGTTGCGACGGCGGAGCGAGTAATCCGTGAGGAGTTGACGGCGCTGCTGGAGTCAACACTCCCCGCGGAGGACGTGCGCATCCAGGAGCTGACCCTGCCCTGGCGACGATCGTTCGAGATCGGGCTCGTGCTGAGTTAGCCGAGCGGATCGGCGGCGCCAACGGTCGGCAGCGTCACGCCGTCGGCAGTGTCAGGATCTCGGCCCCGTCCGCAGTGATCGCGATCGTGTGCTCGGTGTGCGCCGTGCGGCATCCGGTCGCGCTCCGCAGGGTCCAGCCGTCGTCGTCGGTGCGCAGCACGTCGGTGTCGGCCATGACCCAGGGCTCGAGCGCGAGCAGGAGTCCGGGGCGCAGTTTGTACCCACGGCCGGGTCGCCCGTCGTTCGCGATGTGCGGGTCCTGGTGCATGGTCGAGCCGATGCCGTGGCCGCCGAATTCGAGGTTGATGGGGTAGCCAGCGTCGTGGAGCACCGTGCCGATCGCGTGCGACAGGTCGCCGATGCGGGCCCCGGGTCGAGCGGCGGCGATGCCGGCGGCGAGCGCCCGCTCGGTCGCCTCGATCATGGCGAGGTCTTCCGCGGCCGCGGCGCCGCCGACCACGAAGCTGATGGCCGCATCGGCCGAGATGCCGCGCAGTGTGACGGCCAGGTCGAGCGTGAGCAGGTCTCCCGGCCGCAGCGCATAGTCGTGGGGCATGCCGTGCAGCACGGCGTCGTTCACGGCCGTGCAGACGTAGTGGCCGAACGGGCCGCGGCCGAACGAGGGGGCGTAGTCGACGTAGCAGGACTCGGCCCCGGCATCCTCGATCAGCTGCTTCGCCCACCGGTCGAGGTCGAGCAGATTCACGCCGACCGTGGCACGCGCTTTCAGCGCCTGCAGGATGTCGCCGACGAGCGCGCCGGTGGCCCGCGCCCGCGTGAGCTCGTCGGCGTTCAGGATCTCGATCATGGGTTCTCTTCCGTCGTGACCAATAACTATCCCGGTAATACTATCCCGGTATTAGTATGGGTATCATGATGGTCCGGATGCCGCTCACCCCCGCCGAGGTCGAACGCGGCGAGCGCCTGGGCGCCCTGCTGCGTCGCGCGCGCGGGGAACGGTCGATGCTGAGCGTCGCGCTGGACGCGGGCATCTCGCCCGAGACCCTGCGCAAGATCGAGTCGGGACGCGTCGCCACCCCCGCGTTCTCGACGATCGCGGCGATCGCCGGCGTGCTCGAGCTCTCGCTGGATGCGGTGTGGGCCGAGGTCGACCCACACACGGCCGAGACCACGGCTCGACGCATCGCCTCCTGAATTCGAGGAGCGTCTCGCCCCGCTCTGCCTGCGCGCCGTGCGAACTTCTGCACACGCCCGGCCGAAACGCAAGCCTGGTGACCCCCACAGGAAGGCGTGTTTAGCTCGAGGAACAGTCGACGTGGGGGAGACGTTTTGTCGCAGAGCATTCAGCCGGAGAGCAGCAACAGCAGCGGGAACAGCATCCGCGTGAGCGTGGTGGTGCCGGTGTTCCGGCCGGGGCCCTCGTTCGATGACCTCATCGCATCGCTCGATCGTCAGACCCTCGACCCCGCCGCGTTCGAGGTGCTCCTGTGCGACGACGGCTCGGGCGAGCCGACCGGTGAGCGCCTGGCCGCCGTCGCCCGCGACCGTCCGAACGTGCGGGTGCTGTCGCTGAAGCACTCCGGATGGCCGGGCATGCCGCGCAACCACGGCGTCGATGCCGCCCGCGGCACGTACGTGCAGTTCGTCGATCAAGACGACTACCTGTTCGACGCTGCGCTCGAGAAGCTGTGCGACTACGCGGATGCGAACGCGTCCGACGTCGTCGTCGGCAAGGAGGTGGGGATCGGCCGCCCGCTTCCGAGCAAGATCTTCCGCCACGACATCCCCCGGGCGACGCTGGGCACCGACCCGCTGCTCGAGATGCTCACGCCGCACAAGATGTTCCGCACGGAGTTCCTGCGGGCGAACGGCATCCGCTTCCCGGAGGGGCGCGTGCGGCTGGAGGATCACCTGTTCGTGATGCAGGCCTACTTCGCCGCGTCGACGATCTCGATCCTCGCGAGCGAGCCCTGCTACGCGTGGGTGAAGCAGCCGGGCAGCGCCAGCTCTGCGCGGATCGAGCCGGAGACGTATTTCCCGCATTTGGAGACCGTGCTCGACATCGTCGAGGCGCACACTGAGCCGGGGCGGCTGCGCGACCGACTCCTGCGGCACTGGTTCCGCGGCAAGATCCTCAAGCGCATCGCGGGGCCGCGCATGGTCAAGTACCCCGACGAGTATCGCGACCGCCTGCTGGACGTGGTCGTCCCGCTGACGCAGAGACGGTTCGGTCCTGGCGTGGATGCCGGCCTCGGCTTCGCGCACCGCATCCGCGCGGCGCTGCTGCGCGCCGATCGGCGTGACGACCTGGTGCGCCTGGCCGCGTTCGAGTCAGGGCTTGAGTGCCGCGCCACCGTGACAGCCGCGCACTGGTCGCGGGGCGGGGGCCTGCATCTCACCGTTCGCGTCGACATCACGCACGACGGGAAGGATGCGCTGGTGTTCGAGACGTTCGCTGCGGAGCCGTCGAACCCCGCCGCGCCGGATGCCGCCGGGCCTGCAGGCGGCGCGAAGCCCTCCGGCGCCAAGAAGACGATTCGGCTGACGTCGCTGCCGCTCTCTTCGCTCGAGGGGCTGCCGGCGAATCTCCTGGCGGTGGATCGCGAGCTGCGCAACGATCGCATCGAGCTGATCCTCCGCGACAGGTCGGACACCGAGCGCATCCTCTCCGGCCGTCGGCCCCGCGATCTCTCCGCCGTCGCCCTGTCGATCGATCCCGTCCGCTCGTTCGAGCGCACGGACGATTCCCGAGGCGGGCCGCTCTCCGTCAAGGTCCGCCGGGCGGGCTGGACGTTCGAGGTTCCTCTCGAAGCCGATCCCGCCGTACTCGCTCGCGCCGGTCGCTCGCCGATCCTGGCGGGACGCACATGCAAGCTCACGGTGGGCGAGGGCAGCACGGTGGAGCTGCAGCGGGAGTGGCCGGGCGGCGGGCTCAAGGATGCCGCGGGACGCACGGTGCGCAGCATCCGCCGTCTCCTCCGGAGGCACTGACCGCTCCGGCGCAGCCGTCGGGCGCCTGACCGCGCTTGCCCAATCGAACGAATAACGATAGATTCCTGTTGTTCTTCGATGAAGGAGTGGGCAATGGGGAAGACGACGATCGTCGTTCTGCGCATCGTGATCGCGGTGGCGCTGCTGGGTTCGCTGGTGGTGCAGGCACTCATCGTGCCGCTGCTGTGGCTCGACCTCGCCGAGGACGAGCTGTGGGGCCGGATCGTGCTGGTGTCGATCGTGGTGCTGGGCGTCGGAACGCTGCAGGTGTTCGGCGTGTGCGTGTGGATGCTGCTCACGCGAGTGCGGCGCGGGTCGATCTTCGCGGAGTCGTCGTTCCGGTACGTGAACGTGATCATCGGGGCGATCCTGGTGGCGGCTGCGCTCACCTGGATCCTGGCCGCGCTGCTCGCGCCGGGGTCGACGGCGCCGGGTGTCGTGGCGCTGATCGGCGGCGCCGGGGTCGTGCTCGCCGGGATGGCGCTGCTCGTGGTCGTCATGAAGGCGCTGCTGCGGCAGGCGATCGACCGCGAGGCCGAGGCGCGAGCGCTGCGCTCCGAGCTGGACGACGAGGTGATCTGATGCCCGTGGTGGTCGACATCGACGTGATGATGGCGCGGAGGAAGATGAGCGTCGGCGAGCTGGCCGAGCGGATCGGCATCACGCCGACCAACCTCGCCGTCTTGAAGAACGGGCGCGCGAAGGCCGTGCGCTTCACGACACTCGATGCCCTCTGCGCGGTGCTGGAGTGCCAGCCCGGCGATCTGCTGCGCTGGGAGCCCGACGCCGGCTGACGCACGAAGCCCCGGTGGCGTTGAGCGAAAACGGAGACGCCTCGCGCTACACGCGGCGCGCCGCGAGCCGACACGCCGTCGGATGCCGTGAGCGTCTCCGTTTCGGCCCTCAGCGCCCCGCGAGCAACTCCCCGAGCCGCGCCGCCTCACCCTCCGGCATCGCATACCCGTGCTCGACCGCGGGATACACACCACCGCGCACCTCCGCCGCATAGGCTCCCACGCCGGCCACCGCAGCCGTGCGCAACTCCGCGTACCGCTTGACGAACTTGGCCGTGCCGCCGTCATACAGCCCGAGCAGGTCGTGGAACACGAGCACCTGCCCGTCGGCATCCGCTCCGGCTCCGATGCCGATCACGGGAATGTCGAGCAGCGGAACCAGCGCGGCGGTGACCTCTGACGGCACCGCCTCGATCACGAGCATCGAGCACCCGGCGGCCTGCAGGGCGAGGGCGTCGTCGATCACGGCGAGCGCCGCTTCGGCGGTGCGGCCCTGGGCACGGTAGCCGCCGAGCGCCGTGGCCGTCTGCGGGGTGAGTCCGACGTGTCCGACCACGGGGATGCCGGACTGCACGAGCGCCCGCGCGCGGTCGACGGTCGTGCCGCCGCGCTCGATCTTCACCAGGTCGCAGCCGGCTTCCTTGACGAAGCGCTGTGCAGTCGCGATGGCGAGCTCGTCCGAGGCCTCGTACGACCCGAACGGCAGGTCGCCGACCAGCAGCGGCACCGTCAGCCCGCGGCGCACGGCCTTCGTCAGCATCAGCATCTCGTCGATCGTGACGGGCACGGTGCTGTCGTAGCCGAGCACGGTCATCGCGGCGGAATCTCCCACGAGCACGATGTCGACACCGGCAGCCTCGACGATCTGCGCGCTGGGGTGATCGTAGGCGGTGACCATGACGATCGGCTCGCCGGCTTCCTTCTTCGCGGCGAGAGAAGCGAGCGTGACGCGCTTACGCGGGGCGGCGTGGGCACTCATGCGCGGGCCTCCGTCAGCAGGCGGTCGACGGCGTCATCGACCTGGATGATCGCGTTGTCCCGGTCGACATGCACCACCACCGGCTCGTACCTCTCGAGGTCTTCGCGCGCATAGTCGGCATAGGAGATGACGATGATCGTGTCGCCGGTGTGCACGAGGCGGGCCGCAGCGCCGTTGACCTGGATGACGCCGGATCCGCGCACGCCGGTCAGCGTGTAGGTCTCGAAGCGGGCGCCGTTGTCGACGTCGACGACGTGCACCTGCTCGTGCGGGAGGATGTCGGCGGCCTCGAGCAGAATGGGGTCGATCGTGATCGAGCCGACGTAGTGCAGATCGCTGGCGGTGACGGTCGCGCGGTGGATCTTCGACTTCAGCATCGTGCGTCGCATCAGGCGTCGCCCTTCGGGTCGGTGGCCTGCAGGTCGGCATCCGTATCGCCGACGGTCAGCACATGGTTGTCGATCAGCCGGGCGGCGCCGACGCGTGCGGCGACCGCGAGCAGCGCGTCCCGCTCGACGCGGACGACCGGGTCCAACGTCTCGGCATCGCGGAGCTCCAGGTACTCCACAGCGATCCGGGCGTCTTCGAGCACGCGCCGTGCCGCCGACAGGATGCTCGCCCCCTCGCGCTCCCCCGCCGCGAAAACCTCGGCCGCCGCATCCAGCGCCCGGTTCAGCGCGGTCGCCTGCAGCCGCGCGGCATCGTCGAGATAGACGTTGCGCGAGCTCATGGCGAGCCCGTCGGCCTCTCGCACGATCGGGCACGCGACGATGCGCACGTCGAGGTCGAGATCGCGCACGACGCGGCGGACGACGAGCACCTGCTGCGCATCCTTCCGCCCGAAGTACGCGGAATCCGGCCGGACGATCCCGAACAGCTTCGTGACGACCGTGGCGACGCCGTCGAAGTGGTGCGCGCCGCGGCTCGCGCCGTCGAGCACGTCGGTGAGGCCGGCGACGTGGATGTTCGTCGCGAACCCGTCGGGGTAGATCTCGGATGCCGCGGGCGCGAAGAGGATGTCGACGCCCTCGGCCTCGGCGAGCTCCGCGTCGCGGGCTTCATCGCGCGGGTAGGAGCTGAGGTCTTCGTTCGCGCCGAACTGGGTCGGGTTGACGAAGAGCGAGACGACGACGAGATCGGATGCCGCACGCGCGGCCCGCATGAGAGAGAGGTGCCCGTCGTGGAAGGCGCCCATCGTCGGAACGAGGCCGACCGTGTGGTTCGCGAGCCGAGCCTCGCGGACGGCCGCGCGCACCTCGGGGATCGTGCGGAGGATTCTCATGCGGAAGGCTCCTTCGGGGCGGCGGCCACTTCGCCGGTCGCTTCGCCGTTCACTTGTGGGGAGACGGGGCGGATGTCGGGCGGATCGGCCGCGTTTCTCCCTGCATCCGTCCCTTCTCCCGACATCCGTACCGGGTCGTCGGCGCGGGAGGTGATCGCCCGGGTGGCGGCGGCGAGGGCGTCGAACAGTTCCTGAAGGTCGAGTTCCGCGGCGGCCGACCTCTGACGGGCGACCGTCTTCGCGTCGCCACGGGCGATCGGTCCGGTGAGGGCTTCCTGCGCGCCGGCATCCGCCCAGTTCTCGACCGACCGCCGGACGAGCGGGGCGAGGAGTTCGCGAGCCTCAGCCTCCGGGATGCCGGCGGCCGAAGCGAGCTGCTCGGCCGCATCGAGCACCGTCAGCACGAAGTTCGAGGCGAAGGAGGCCGCCGCGTGATAGCCCGCGCGGTGCTCGTCCTCGACCGTGAACGGGCGGGCACCGAGTGCGTGGGCCAGCTGCTCGGCCACGGCGCGGGCGTCGTCGGTGCGCCCGGCGACCGCGGCGCCGATGCCGTGGAACACATCGGGAGTCTCCGCACCCGTGAAGGTCTGCAGCGGGTGGAGGCTGAAGTCGACGTCGTCGAGCGGCGTGGCACCCGAGACGTGTCCGACGAGCCGCACATGCGGTCGCGCGACGAACGCGACGGCCGGGATGGCGGAGTCCGGGACGCAGAGCAGCGCGATGTCGACCGTCGGCATCGACTGATCGCGGCGGAGGGGGCCGAGGACGTCGAGTCCTGCCGTGCGCAGCGACCGCGCGAGCACGCGCCCGAGCCGACCGGCGCCGACGATGGCGATGGTCGGTCCTGGCGGGAGCGAAGAGGAGGTCTGCATGTCGATTCACCGGCCGAGTGTGGGCGGTCCGAATGCGAGAAGTATCCGCCCATCGCGGCATCCGCTCCAAATCTGGGAGCAGAACGACAATCCGTTGCCGTCAGTCATTTGTCATTAGCGTGATAATCAGCAGTCAGGAGATGGCATATCGCTCTCACTCCAAAACGGACGGGCCCGCGGAGCGCAGCACGACGCACTCCACGGGCCCGCACATCAGGGACCTCAGTCGCGACGCCAGACCGCGACGATCCCCGCGCCGACGACCGCCAGTCCCGCTGCCCCGAGGAAGAGCCAGGAGAATCCGCCGGTGAGCGCCTCCGCAGACGAGGCGCCCTCTGCCGACAGTGCCGCCGTGCGCAGACCGGCGACGGTGCCGAGCACCGCCAGTCCGATCGCGCCGCCGATCTGCTGGCTGGTGTTGACGAGTCCGCCGGCGAGTCCGGCCTCTGCACCTTCGACGCCGTCGACCGCGAGCTGGGTGGTCGCCACGACCGCGCCGCCGAGTCCGACCCCGATCAGGATGGTCGGGCCGAGCAGGTGCGTGAGGAACGCGGCATCCGCCGGGGATGCGGCGAGCCAGAGGAGCCCCGCGGCCAGGATGAGCAGCGCCCCGATCAGCACCGGCCGCGTGCCGACACGGGCGATCAGTGCGGGCACACCGCCGGCGACGATCACGAGCACACCGGCGAGGGGCAGCTGCGTGAGGCCCGCGGTGAGGGCGTCGTAGCCGAGCACGGCCTGCATGTAGACCGAGAGGGCGAAGAAGAGCGCGACCATGGTGGCGCCGCCGAGCAGCATGACGATGTTGCCGAGGGCGAGGTTGCTGTTGCTGAACACGCGGAGCGGGACGAGGGGCTCGGCAGCGCGGCGCTCGGTCGCCACGAAGGCGACGCCGAGGACCAGCGCGAGGGCGAGCAGGCCCAGCGGGAGCGGGTGCACGAAGCCGACCTGCTCGACTGCGCTGAGGGCGCCGACGAGCGCGACCAGTGCGGCGGTGACGGTCACGGCGCCGGCGGCATCCAGGCGCCCGGGGGTTCGCATGCCGTCACGGGTGATGAGCAGCGGAATCGCGATGAGCACGAGCGCGCCGACGGGCACGTTCACGAAGAACACCGACTGCCAGCCGAGGGTCGCCGTGAGCACCCCGCCGAGCAGTACCCCCGCGGCCGATCCGATGCCGGCGACGGCTCCCCACACACCCAGCGCCTTGGTGCGCTCGGCGTCGTTCGGGAACAGCTGGGTCAGCAGCGCGAGGGCGGCCGGAGCGAGGAGCGCAGCCGAGACGCCCTGCAGGGCGCGGGCGGCGAGGAGCATCTCGCTCGACACCGAGAGCCCGGCGAGGGCGGATGCCGCCACGAATCCAGCCGTTCCGATCAGGAACACCCGGCGGTGTCCGTAGCGGTCGGCGAGGCGTCCGCCGAGGAGGAGCAAGCCGCCGAACGCGAGCACGTAGGCGGTGATGACCCAGGCGAGGGCGGCGGTATCCATGCCGAGCTGCCGGCCGAGGACGGGGAGGGCGATGTTCACGATCGAGGCGTCGAGCACCACGAGGAACTGCGCGAGCGCGAGGACGCTGAGGGCGAGCCACCGGCGCGTACTGCGCGGTGCGGCGAGGGCCGGGAGGGAGGTGAGGGTGGTCATGACGTGCTCCTTTTCTGTGTTCTTGTCCGTGCTGCTTCGAGGCCGATTGGATGAGTGACTACTCACTCACTCTGACGGGCATGAAGAAGTGCCGACACCCCGGGAGGGTGGATCAGTCGGGGTGCGTGATCCCCGTGGTCAACAGGGCGACCCAGTCCCCCGGCCGTCCGTCGAGCTGCGTGGTGACGATCAGGTGGCACAGCTGCCCGTAGGCGATGAAGCGCTGCACGTCGTCGTCGCCCGCCCGCGAACGGGTCTTCGCGAACGTCGTGACGCGTTCGAGCCCTGCGCGCAGCGCCTCCCCGATCGCGGGGATCTCGGCGACCGACTGCGCGTGCACCTGCAGCATCAGCAGCTTCCGGTCGGAGATGAGGTGCGCGTAGGCGTCCCCCATCGCGTCGAGCACGCCTTCGGGCGAGGTGTCGGCGGCAGCATCCGCCCCTTCTTCGAGGGCGGAGACGATCGCGTCGAAGCAGGCCTCGAGGGCCACGACGAACAGTGCCTCCTTGCCGGAGTACAGCTTGAAGACGTAGGCCGGGGAGATCTTGGCCTCGCGCGCCACGTCGGCGACGGTCGTGCCGTGATAGCCGCTGCGCGCGAACGCCGCCAGCGCCGCCGCGGCCACGACAGGCCGGCGGGCATCGGCCGTGGAGAGGATGGAACTGCGGGTGGCGGGCATATGAGTGACTGTACACTCACTCTTCCGATAGTCGCAAGGGGGATGCCATCAGATCGATGCCGAGGCCGGGCAGGCCAGTCAGGCCGATGCCGGGACCGGTCGAGTCCTGATCGCAGAGTTCAGGGAGAAGGCCGACAGCGTCAGCGCCACGACAGCACCGACGAGGGCGAGTGGCGGGTTCGACAGGGTGAAGACGCCGACGGATGTGGTGACGCCCTGAATGAAGAACAGCGCGGCGAGGAGGATTCCGCTTCCTCGCGTGCTCGTCATCTTCCACCAGGGTCGAGGAGCGTCGGATTCTCCTGCGCCGCGGAAGGTTCGAGCTGCCACGACGACAGCTGCCACGAGGGCCAGGACTCCCCACGCGAACCCGAGGTCAAGGTTGACGGCCGCGAGCGGAACGGTCGTGAGCGTGAGCCCGATGGCGACGGCGACGACATAACCGAGCTTGGCGGCCGGTTCCTTGATACGCATCATGCCCCTCCTGGTCTGCTCATCCCCGGACACCAACGTACTAACGCTCTACCTTGCGCTGCCAGAGATGGACCGAAGTCGGCGCCGAGGTCGGAGGAAGAGCTGATCACGTCCGGCACTGAGGCGACGGATCTCGTCTCTCAGCGCAGCACCGAGTCCAACAGCCCGGGGAAGAGCGCGTCGAGGTCGTCGCGGCGCAGCGTCAGCATCCGTCGCCGGCCGTTGGGCTCGTTGCGGATGATGCCGGCTTCGCGCAGCACCTTCATGAAGTGCGACTTGGTCGACTTCGGGAGGTTCGGGTCGGTGGAGTGGCAGGCGGCCATGTCGAGGGGGCCGTCGGCGAGCTGGCGCGTGATGGCGAGGCGCTCGGGGTCGCTGAGCGCGAAGAGCACGTCGGTGAGTTGGATCTCGGAGCGCTCCGGGTGCGGAAGATCGCCAGGCATGGTTCGAGAATAGTTGAACAATCGACAGATGGC
Organism: Microbacterium sp. B19(2022); assembly: GCF_012030385.1. Classification (NCBI taxonomy): domain Bacteria; kingdom Bacillati; phylum Actinomycetota; class Actinomycetes; order Micrococcales; family Microbacteriaceae; genus Microbacterium; species Microbacterium sp. B19(2022). The sequence goes on along the minus strand of NZ_JAAUVO010000007.1, from coordinate 98,578 downwards.
GAGTACGCTCCGATAGTTCGATGATTCTCGAACCATAAGAGGAGTCGCCATGACCAGCACCGAGCCGATCGTCCGCCCGTCGGCGCCCCTTCGACGGGCCCACGGACTCGGCGGGAGCACCGTCGTTCCTCGCGCACGGTTCGGGTTCGTGCTCGCGATCGTGGCGCAGATCCTGATGATGGTCGGGGCGAGTGCGCCGTCGCCGTTCTACCCGGTGCTCGCACAGAGCATCGGGTTCGAGGCGATCGTGATCAGCGCCGTGTTCGCGGTCTATGCGGTGGCGCTGCTGCTCACGCTCCTCACCGCCGGTTCGCTCTCGGACCACGTCGGCCGTCGTCCGGTCGCGATCGCGGGGTTCCTACTGCTGGCGGGGAGCATGTTCCTGTTCTGGCACGCGGATGCCGTCGCGATGCTGTTCCTCGCGCGCATCCTGCAGGGGGTCGCGAGCGGTCTGCTGATCTCGGCGCTGTCGGCGACGGTGCTCGACTTCGCGCCGGTTGGGCGCGCGGGGGTCGCCGCGCTGTGGAACGCGCTGAGCCCGGGGATCGGACTCGCGCTCGGTGCCCTCGTGTCGGCCGTGGTGCTCGACGTCAGCGGCGAGGCGCTGCTCGATGTGTTCGCACCCTTGAGCTCGGCGTACATCCTGCTCGCGGCGCTGTTCTTCCTGGTGCCCGAGACGGCTCCGCGCAAGCCGGGGGTGTGGGCGTCGCTGAGCTTCCGGCTGTCGATCCCGCCCGCGATCCGGGCGGACTTCTGGCGTGGGGCTCCGGCCGTGATCGCCGGATGGGCGACGGGCGGACTGTTCCTGTCGCTGGGCGCGAACATCGTGCGGGGCGAGCTCGGCGGCGAGGCGCACGTCTGGCAGGGGCTCGGAGTCGTGCTGCTCGCCGGGGTCGGCGCCGTCACGGCGTTCGTACTGCGGAAGATCGCCGCGCGGTCGATGGTGCTGTTCGGCACGTCGGCGCTCGCGGTCGGGACTCTGCTGTCACTGATCGCGCTGGGCGTCGGGTCGCTGCCGTTCTACCTCGTCGCGGCCGCCGTCACCGGAATGGGCTTCGGCACCGCGTTCTCGGGAGTGGTGGCGTCGCTCGCCCCGCGGATCCCGGCGACGCAGCGCGCCGACACCTTCGCCGTGATCTACCTGCTGGCTTACCTGGCGTTCGGGGTGCCGGCGGTGATCGCCGGAGCGCTGGTCGGGGTGGTCGGGCTCGAGGCCGTGTGCGTCGGGTACGGGATCGTGGTGATCGCGCTGGCGGGGGTCGCGTTCGGGCTGCGGGTGCGGGCCGGGCGGTAGGGGCGAGCCGATCAACCCGGGTTGATCGGCTCCCGCTACCCCTGTGGTTCGTCCGTCAGGGCCCCGTTATCGGGTCGGTCGAGACGTCGATGACCCCGAGCGGGAACGGACTGAAGTAAGACCACGAGCCGGAGGAGAAGTGCTCGAGCGGGGTCAGCTGGAACCACACGTGCGACACGACGAGGGCGATGGCGACGAGCAGGCCGGCTCCTTGGATCGCACGCTCCAGGGTCCGCAGGGCCGCGCGCTCGTCGGATGCCTTGGCGACGCGGCCGATCGCGAGCAGGACGATCAGCGCGATGCCTGCGTAGACGAACACGCTGGGGCGGATCGTCAGCGTGACGCAGAGCGGAGCCTGGTCGACCGACCGGCCGTCGGCGTCAATGAAGCCGCCGTTGGCGTCGATGCCGCCCGGGCAGAGGCCCTTGCTGCCGGTCATGAAGGTGGCGTACACGAGTCCCGCGACGATCGTCCAGATGAGCGTTCGACGGATGCCCGCGATCACCGCGGCGAAGGGGAGCCCGGTGACGGCGGTGTCGGCCTGCGGCGCCGGGGGCGGTGTGAGTGACACGGAGGGCTCCTTCGAGGTCGGTCCTCTTCATCATGTCGGAGGAGGCCGCGGGAAGGAAGGGCGGAGGAGCCCCGCATCCGCAGCATTCATGTCGCCGAAACGCCTCCGGCGCCTGTACTACAGGAGCTTTGAGCGACGCTTCTGATACATCCATGAAGAGACGCAAACTCGGTGCGCGCAGCCTCCGGAATATCGGTAGGGTTCGGCGAGAGAGCCCGAAGAGAAAGACGGCGACGATGCCCGAAACACCTCAAGGTTGGTACCCCGACCCGCATCAACCTGCGCAGCAGCGTTGGTGGGACGGAGTGCAGTGGACGACCCACACCGCCCCTCTGGGGCAGGCGCCCGCAGCGGCCGTCGCGGCGACTCCGACAGAAGCGAAGTCGTCGCGGATGAAGGTCATCATCATCGTCGGCGCCGTGATCCTGGCGGTGACGTTGCTCACTCGCAGCTTCGGTGTGATCGTGATGTTCGCGGGGCTGTTCTTGTTCTTCATCGCGATCTATGCGCTCGTTCGGGGCTCGGCCAAAGTGTTTCGCGTACGCTCCCGCGGTGCCGCCTGGGCCGCACTCGGGATCGCCTTCGTGCTCATGTTCATTGGTACGGGAGCGAATGCCGCGCTAGGCGGACCGGGATCGAACACCACCGGCTCGGAGCAAGCGTCGACCGAGGCCAAGCCCTTCGTCTCAACTCCGACAGAGAAGCCGACGCCCTCTCCGAAGCCGACGACATACGAGGAAGTCGACGTGACGACGGTCGTTCCCTTCGAGCGGACCACGGTCGACGACCCACAGTTGGACGTCGGCAAGACAGCTGTCACGACCGGTGCCGACGGAACCAAAGTCACCACGTACCGAGTGACCTACGTCGACGGAGTGGAGGTCGCGCGCGAGTCGGTCAGCGAAGCAGTCACCGTCGCTCCGGTGAACGAGGTCACCTCGAACGGCACGCGGCCGCCCGCTCCCGCACCGGTGCCCCTCGTCCAACCGGCCAACGACTGCCACTCGAGCTACGCCGGCGTGTGCGTTCCGATCGCGTCAGACGTGGACTGCGAGGGTGGCAGCGGCAATGGTCCGGCGTGCGCTCGCGGTCCGCTGCAGGTTGTCGGACCGGATGTGTACGACCTCGACCGCGACGGGGACGGGATCGCCTGCGACTGACGCGGATGGGGCAGCCCACCGCGACGACTGGCTCCGGCGACTGGTGACGCTGCCCTGAGCAGCCCCCACCCCCCGCGGCATGCGGGTGCGGTCAGGGGCGCTGAGCGGCCGTCAGGTGAAGGTGAGGGTGAGGGTCGGCACGGACGACGCACGGGGCGTCAGCGAAGCGACGAGCACCTCGGTCGCGGGCGGCGTGCGCGTGAAGTAGCCGAGGAACGGGGTGGTCAGCGATCCCTGCGCGGGGATGGTCGCCGTGCACACGACGGTGGTCGACGTGAGCGAGACCGCCCAGGAGCCGAACCCGTATCCGTAGAGTTCCACCGAGCCTTGCGACCTGGGGGCGACGAAGACGACGTCGATGGGGTCGTCGCTGGAGTTCGTCGCGGTGAAGTAGGTCTCCGCCTGTCGGGTCGTGGCCATCTGGGCCGTCCATGTCCACGTCAGGGCCTGCGTGCTCGCTGCGGCCAGCGGGGTCGCGGCGGCGACGGCGATGACCGGCGCGGCCCATACGGCCGCTCGCAGCACGGTGCGTCGATCCGGTGCGTTCGTCTCTTCCACGGTTCTCCCCTTGCCGCGTCGCCGAGCCCCGCGCCCGATCGACTCTGAGACTAGTGGAGGTGACGCGCCGCTCCATGACGGCTCTACGCTGGAACGTCTGCCTCATCTCGAGGCGCCTTCCCCTGGAGCATCCATGTCTGCAACGACGATCGACGATCGTGCCCGGTACCGGGCGAACCCCTCGGTCCTTCAGGCGCTGAAGAATCCGCGGATGCTGACCCGCGAGGTGCTGGCCGGGCTTGTCGTGGGGCTCGCGCTGATCCCCGAGGCGATCGCGTTCTCGGTGATCGCGGGCGTCGACCCGAAGGTGGGGCTGTTCTCGTCGTTCATCATGGCGGTGTCGATCGCGTTCCTCGGCGGGCGTCCGGCGATGGTCACCGCGGCGACCGGGGCCGTGGCTCTCGTGATCGCACCCGTCGCGCCGACTTATGGGCTCGACTACTTCATCGCGACAGTCATCCTCGCCGGCATCTTCCAGGTGATCCTCGGGGTGATCGGCGTCGCGAAGCTGATGCGGTTCATCCCCCGCAGCGTCATGGTCGGGTTCGTGAACGCGCTGGCGATCTTCGTGTTCAGCTCGCAGTTCCCGCAGCTGATCGACGTGCCGTGGCTGGTGTATCCGCTGGTCGCGCTCGGGATAGTCGTGATGATCCTGATGCCGAAGATCACCAAGATCGTGCCGGCGCCGCTCGTGTCGGTCGTCATCGTGACGGGTGTCGTGCTCGCGTTCGGCATCACCGTGCCCACCGTCGGCGATCAGGGCGAGCTGCCGAAGAGCCTGCCAGAGCTGTTCATCCCGAACGTTCCGCTGACGTGGGAGACGTTCACGATCATCGCGCCGTTCGCGCTCGGGGTCGCGCTGGTCGGGCTGATGGAGTCGCTGCTCACCGCGAAGCTCGTCGACGAGATCACCGACACCCACTCGCGCAAGAGTCGTGAGGCGTGGGGGCAGGGCGTCTCGAACGTGCTGTCGGGGATCTTCGGCGGCATGGGTGGCTGCGCCGTGATCGGTCAGACCATGATCAACGTGAAGGCCTCGGGCGCGCGGACCCGCATCTCGACGTTCTGCGCCGGCATCTTCCTGTTCCTGCTGGTGGTCGTGTTCGGCGACTTCGTCGGGACGATCCCGATGGCAGCCCTCGTGGCCGTGATGATCATGGTGGCGATCGGAGCATTCGACTGGCACAGCGTGCGTCCATCGACGTTGAAGCGGATGCCGAAGAGCGAGACCTTCGTGATGGTGGCGACAGTCGTTCTTGTCTTGCTGACGCACAACCTTGCCGTCGGAGTCGTCGGCGGGGTGCTGGTCGCGTCGGTGCTGTTCGTGCGGCGGGTGGCGCACTTCGTGTCAGTCACGCGCGTTCTCGGTAAGGCGGGAGACGTGGTGACGTACGTCGTGGAAGGGGAGCTGTTCTTCGCGTCGAGCAATGACCTGACGACGTTGTTCTCGTACTCAGACGATCCATCTCGGGTCGTGATTGATCTTTCGGGGTCGCATGTGTGGGATGCGTCGACCGTTGCCGCGTTGGATGCGATCGAGACGAAGTATCAGGCGTTGGGGAAGACGGTGGAGATCGTCGGGATGAATGAGAGCAGTTCGCGGATGCGCGGGCGGTTGACGGGTGGGTTCGAGTAGGCCGACAAAGAAGGGGCCGGACCGCAGCGGCCCGACCCCTCTCTGTCCGCTGCAGGTCAGCGAACGGTCTCGTACAGTCGCTTGGCGACGTCGGCGATGTCGATCGGGTTGGCCTCCAGCACCTGCGCGTACTTGTCGCGCGGCACTGCGGCGAAGCCCGAGAACGCGCCGGCGATCGATCCGGCCATGCACGCGACCGTGTCGGTGTCGTCGCCCGCGTTCGCGGCGGCCTGCACCGTGAGCCATGGGTCGCCCGCAGCGGCGACGAAGAAGCCGAGTGCGGCGGGAACCGCTTCGGCGGCCGGCAGACCCGTGCCGATCTCGGCGGCGATGCGCGTGACGAGTCGGTCCTGGTCGCGCTCGGTGATCGCGATCTCAGCGGCGCGCTTGGCCCGCTCGTAGACGCTGGGGGCCGGGACCTCCCGGCCGAGCTCGCGGCCGAGGCGCTCGCCTTCCAAGGCGGCCCAGAGGAAGGCATCCACGACATCGGTCACGGTCGCGTCGTCGACGAGCGCCGCGGAGACCGCACCCGCGACGGCCGCGGCTCCGGCGACACCGACTGAGGTGAAGTGACTGGGGCGGGCCGTGATCAGCGCCGCCTGCACCGCTCCGTTCACGTCGCCCGGGTGGGCGAGTCCGGCCGCACCGGCGCGCATCGCGGCACCGTTGCTCGCCCCGGTCGTGGCCTCGTCACCCGCAGCGCCGATCGTTTCGGGGTCGGCCCCTTCCTTGAGCGCGGCCACGGCACGACGGGTCGTGGGGCCGGCGAAGTGCGGGAAGTAGTCGGTGTTCGTCGACCACTCGAGGATCATGTCGGCGACGTCGCGCGAAGTGATCGCGGTGCCCGTTCGAATGAAGACCTCGGCGAGCATGAGCAGCTGGCTGCTGTCGTCCGTGATCTGCGCGGCGTGACGCCCCTTGGAGTAGGGCGAGTCGGCCAGCGGCTTGTGGAACTCGGTCACCGGTCCGCCGAAGAGCGCGCGGATCTGCGGGATGCTCCGCGTCTCGGTCGGCGCGCCGAGCGCATCACCGATCACCGCGGTCGCGAGCGATCCGAGGATCTTGTCCTCGAGGCGGGTGAACCGCGTCGGGTCGGTCTGCGGGGTCGTGGCGGTCGGTTCAGTCATGGATGTCTCCTCTTTCTTGTGAGTCGTGGGAATGCGGCCACCCGGGTAACCCGCCGGAGCGGGAGCCGAGGTGGCTGATGGCGCGGGCCGCGTGGGCGGCCGCGGCCGTGAGGGCGTGGTCGACGCCGCGGTCCGCGAGCAGTGCCGCGATCACCGTGCCGGCGAAGGCATCGCCCGCTCCGGTGGTGTCGACCACGCGGGGTACCTGCACGCTGGGCTGCGACCAGATCGTGATCGAGCCGTCGCCGCCGGATGCCCCGAGCAGGGATCCTCCGGCGCCGCGGGTGAGCACGACCACGCGGTGCGCCGTGTCGTGTAACAGAGCACGGAGCGCGGCTTCGTCATCGGTGGTGCCCGTCAGCGTCTGGGCGGCGCCGGTGTTCACGATGGCCAGGTCGGCCAGCGCGATGAGTGCTCTGGCCCGGTCGGCATCCTCGGCGACGAAACTGCCTTCGACGTCGACGCTGGTCCCCGCTCCGGCCGCTCGCGCGCGCTGGATCAGGTCGTCCGAGCCGGGCACGTCGGCGAGCACGTGCAGCCAGCGGGTCGCGGCCAGCACGTCCGCCCCGACGCGTGAAGCGTCCGGCAGCGAAGCGGGCGTGCGACCGCCGAGGAGGCTCTTCTCCCCGTCGGCGGCGACCGCGACGGCGCACCACCAGGTGAGTTCGTCGGCCATCACCTCGACGTGGTCGGTCGCGATCCCCGCGCTGGCGAGGGCGCGGATGCACCCGATGCCGAACGGGTCGTCGCCGACCCTCGAGAACAGCGAGACGCGCAGCAGAGGTTCGGCCAGCCCCGCGGCGACCGCGAAGTTCGCGCCCATGCCGCCGGGGTGGATGCCGAGGCTCCGGCCGATGGACTTCGCGTCGCGACCGGGGAGGGTGTCGACGTCGACCATGAGGTCGATGCCGGTATCTCCGACCACGAGCAGGTCGATCGCCCGCTCGCCCCGCGCCGGGGTCGAGGGGATGAGGGTGCTGAGCTCGCTCATGTGCGCTGCCTCCGTACTCGCAGGGTGTCGATCAGGACGCTGACGATGAGGACGGCGCCGAGGAGCCCGATCTGCCAGGTGTTGCTCACACCCGCCAATTGCAGACCCGAGTTCAGGATCACGACCAGCACGAGGCCCAGCAGTGTTCCCGACACCCGGCCGATGCCGCCGGTGATGACGATGCCGCCGAGGACCGCGATGGTGATCGACTGCAGCTCCATCCCCGCGCCCGCCGCCGCTTTCGCGTTCAGCAGCCACGAGGCGTTGACGACGGCCGCGAGACCGGCGAGCGCACCGGAGGTGATGTAGAGCCCGGCGCGGGTGGCGCGCACGTTCACTCCGGTGAGGAGAGCTGCCTGCGCGTTGTTGCCGGTCTCGTAGATCCGGCGTCCGGTGGGCGTCCGCGACAGGATGATCGCGGCGATGACGTAGGCGGGCAGGAGCACCAGGATGACCTGCGTCGGGAAGCCGGCGATCTTGCTCTGGCCGAGGAACGCGAAGCCGGAGCGGTCGAAGCCGTTGATGTCGATGCCGTTCGTGAGCACCAGCGCCGCGGAGGCGAACAGGTACAGCGTGGCGATCGTCGCGATCAGCGGCGGGATGCGGAGCAGGGTGATGAGCGCCGCGTTGACGCCCCCCAAGAGGGCTCCGGCCGCGATCGCGCCGAGCGCTGCGACCCACGGGTCGAGTCCGACGTTGACTGCGAGGAGTCCGAAGACCACGCCCGACAGGCTCATTGTCGAGCCGACCGACAGGTCGATGCCACCGCCTCCACCGAGGATGACGATGCTCTGCCCGAGGGCGAGCAGGCCGAGCACGGCGCCGTACTGCGTCATGGAGAGCAGGTTGTCGGGGCGCAGGAAGTACGGCGACAGCAGGCTCATCACGACGACGGCGATGACGATGAGCAGCGCCAGCGAGACGCGGCGGTCACTCCACGGAACAGACCTCATCACGCGGTTCATGCGAGACCTCTCAGGAGGGGGCGGTTGGCCTTGCGGGCCGCGAGGACGTCGATGGCCACGGCGAGGATGATCGTGGTGCCGACCATGAGTCCGTTCCACAGCGGCGGGACGCCGGCGAGAACGATCCCGTTCTGCAGCACGACGATGAAGACGAGGCCGCCGAGCGTGCGGAGGACGGATCCTTCGCCGCCGAGGATCGAGGTGCCGCCGACGACGACCGCGGCGATCGCGAGGAGCGTCAGCTCGTTGCCGCTCGAGGCCTGCACCACGCCGACCCGGCCGACGTAGATCAGGCCCGCGAGTCCGACGAGCACACCGATCGTGAGGTAGCTGAGGAAGGTGAGGCGGTTGACCCGGATGCCGGCGAGGCGGGCGGCCTCGGGGTTCGAGCCGGTCGCATACAGCTCGCGGCCCGAGGGGCGCTTGTGCATGAACCAGGCGAGGAAGGCGTAGACGACGATCACCAGGCCGACGACCATGGGCACGCCCAGCACGCGTTCGCCAGAGAAGATCGGGGCGATCGGGCTGGCGAACAGGTCGTTGCTGTTCCAGAGCGCGAAGAGTGCGGTCTGGAAGATCGCGGCAGTGCCGAGCGTCGCGATGATGGGCGGCACCTTGCCGAACGTGACGAGGCTGCCGTTGATCGCGCCGAGCAGGGCGCCGACGACGAGGGCCGCGAAGACCACCACGAAGGCGGGGAGGCCTGCGCCGCTCAGCTTCGCGACGGTCCAGGCGACGATGCCGACCGCGAAGCCGGTGGAGACGTCGATGCCGCCCAGGATCACGACGAGCGTGACGCCGGCGGCGACCAAGGCGAGGTCGGCGGAGTTGTAGGCGATGTTCGCGAGGTTCTCCGGGGTGAAGAAGCGCGGCGACAGCAGCGAGAAGACGATGAACTCGACGACGAGGAGCACGGGGAGCAGCGCGAGCTGCACGCGCCGGAGGGTGCGGGAGTCAGCCACCTGCGCTCACCCCCGCTCCGACGGCGGCGCGCAGCACGGCATCCTCTGTCGCCTGCTCGCGGGTGAACGAGGCGGTCATGTGCCCCTCTCTCAGGACGTGGACGTGGTCGGACAGAGCGATCAGCTCGGGCAGCTCACTGCTGATCACGAGCACGGCGACTCCGGTCGCGGCGAGCTCGCGGATGTCGCGGTGGATCTCCGCCTTGGTGGCGACGTCGATGCCGCGGGTCGGCTCGTCGAGGATCAGCAGCCGCGGCTCGGTGGCGACGGCGCGGGCGAGGAGCGTCTTCTGCTGGTTTCCGCCCGAGAGGGTGAGGATGCCGGCGCGGCTGGTCGCGGTCTTGATCGAGAACTTCGTGATCCAGGACGAGACGAACCCCTGCTCCTTGGCGACGCGGATGACGCCGGTCGTGGTGATCTTCTCGTGCGTGGACGCCGTGAGGTTCTCGGTGACGTTCATGAACGGGAAGACGCCCTGAGTCTTGCGGTCTTCCGGGACGTAGGCGACGCCGTGGTTCAGCGCGTCGCGGGTGCTCCGCGGGGTGAACGGGCGTCCGCCGAGGGTCATCGCGCCGGAGGTGACGCCGGTCGCGCCGAAGATCGTGAGGGCGACCTCGCTGCGGCCGGCGCCGACGAGTCCGTACAGACCCGTGATGCGTCCGGGGAACACCTCGAACGAGATGTCGGCGAACTGCCCGTCGACGGTCAGACCGTCCACGGTCAGCGTGGGCGCGGTGCCCTCGGGAAGGGGCGGGCGCTCTTCGGCGGCGAGCGGGGCCAGGGCCGCACCCGAGCGTCCGCCCATCATCTTCAGGAGCGGCTCCTGTGCGGGGTCGTCGGTCTCGCCGACGTACCGGCCGTCGCGGAGCACGATGAACCGGTCGCCCAGGCGCTCGAGTTCGTCGAAGCGGTGGGTGATCGAGACGACCGAGGTGCCTGCGGCGATCAGCGTGTCGACGATGTCGAACAGGCGCTCCGACTCGGCTCGGGTGAGGATCGAGGTCGGCTCGTCGAGGATGAGGATGCGCGCGTCGACCCGCACAGCGCGGGCGATGAGCACCTGCTGCTGCTCGCCGAGCGACAGCTCCCCCATCTTGCGGTCGAGGAGCTTCTCCGGCAGGTGGAGTCGCCGGAGCAGCGCGGTGGCCTCGCGGCGCATCGCCCTGGCGTCGACGGAGCCGAGTCGGGTGCGGGGCAGGTTGCCCATGAACAGGTTCTCGATCACCGAGAGGTGGGCGAAGAAGGCCGGCTCCTGGTACACCGTCGAGACGCCGAGGGCGAGGGCGGCGTGCGGGTCGGCGGGGGCGTAGGTCTCGCCGTCGAGGGTCATGGTGCCCTCGTCGGGGCTGTAGACCCCGGCGAGGAGCTTCATGAGCGTGGACTTGCCGGCACCGTTCTCACCCATGATCGCGAGGCGTTCGGCGCGGCGCACCTCGAGGGAGACGTCTTCCAGCGCGACGACCGCGCCGAACCTCTTCGAGAGGCCGCTGACCGCGAGGAGCGGGGTGGGGTCAGAAGTCGAAGTCATCGACATTCTCCTTGGTGAACACGGTCGGCTGGCCGAGCAGCAGGGTCTGGGTGGCTTCGTCGTAGCGGACGGGCTCATCGAGTCCCGGCACGTCGTTCTCGGCGGCGAAGTCCTTGCCCTCGATGACCTGCGTGAGCGCCCAGACGGTGAGGTAGCCGAGGTCTTCGACGTTCCACAGCACGCTGGACTTCATGACGCCCGAGGCGATGAAGGGGGCGACGGTCTTGGGACTGCCGAATCCGGTCACGGCCACGTCGCCGGCCTTGCCCGCGTTCTGCACGGCCTGGGCGACACCCGGAACCGCAGTCGAAGGGACGGCGATGATGCCGGCGAGGTCGGGGTAGGCGGTCAGCAGGTCCTGGGCCTCGCGCAGGGCTTCGGCGCTGTCGGCGGTGTGGCGGATGCCGCCCACGAGCTCCATGTCGGGGTACTCGGATTCCTGGCGATCGACGGCCGCCTGCGACCAGGAGTTGAAGGTCGCGACATCCGCTGCGCCGGAGACGATCGCATACTGGCCCTTGCTGCCGGCCTGCTCGGCGATCTGGTCCATGGCGGTCTGGCCGAGTTCCTCGTCGCTCGCCTGCGAGACGAAGACGCTGCGCTTGCTGTTCGGGGCGTCCGCATCCGAGGTGATCACGGCGAGGCCGGCGGAGGATGCCGCGGCGATCGATCCGTCCATCGAGGTGGGGTCGAGCGGCGAGATCGCGATGCCGTCGTAGCCCTGGGCGACGAGTCCGTCGACGATGCGCTTCTGCTCGGCGGAGTCGGCCTTGGCGGGCCCGGACTGCGTGTACGAGACGCCGAACTCCTCGGCGGCCTTCTCGGCGCCGGTCTTGAAGCCGGAGAAGTAGGGGATGCCCTCGACCTGCGAGACGAAGGCGATGCGGGTGTCGCCGTCGCCGCTGCCGGAGGTCGCGCCGGGCGACGTGGACGAATCGGGGGCCGTGCAGGCGGCGAGGAGGCCGAGAGCGGCGAGCAGAGCGGCGGCCGTCGCTGCGGTGCGGCGGAAGTGGGTGCGTCGTTGCATGATCTCTTCTCTTCGTTGATCGAGGGGTGGCTCGCCTGGCTTGTATGGTGACGTCGGGTGCGAGCGTGAAAGCGACGATACCAAGTTGTGGGTACAACTTCAATAGGTGTAGGTACATTTGAAAATATGTGTAGGTACATCTTCGGTGTGGCACAGTGACAGGGTGACGAAGCCGGCCTACCAGCAGATCGCCGACCAACTGCGACAGGAGATCGCGGACGGCCGGTGGAAGTCCGGTGAACGCCTCCCCGGCGAGCTGGAGCTGGGCGAGCTCTTCGGTGTTAGCCGCAACACGGTTCGCCAGGCCCTCAACGTGCTCACGCAGGTGAACCTGCTGCGTCGTCAGCGCGGGTCAGGCACCTACGTCAGCGAGCAGGGCATGACGCACACACTCGGCGACCTGCGCAGCTTCACTGACGTGATGCGCGACCTCGGCCTGCGGCCCGGCATCCGCGACATCGTGATCGAGCCCGACCCCTCGCCGCCTCTCAACGCCACCGACTTCCTGCCCGGAGCACACCTCTGGCGCATCTCCCGCGTGCGCATGAACGACGACCGCCCGTTCTGCCTCATGGTGTCGTGGGTGCCCGACGAGATCGGTGCGCGACTCAAGGCCTCGGAGCTGGAGCGGACCCAGTCGCTGTATGCGCTGTTCGCGGAGCTCGGGATCTATTTGAAAGAGGCGAGCGAGAAGATCCGCGCCGAGGCCGCGACGTCGGAGCAGGCATCTGCGCTGGGAGTCGCGGAGGGGTTCCCGCTGTTGACGATCAACCGGTGGACGAGCGATACGTCTGGACGGCCGGTGGAGTACGTGTCGAGCTCATCGCCGGGTGACCGGTATGAGTACTTTGTGAAGCTGACGCAGTAGTAGGGCCTCAGGTACTCGTCCTCAAAAGACAGCGGAGCACAAGAGAAATCCCTTGCGCTCCGCGTCAACCGGCAAAGCGGGGCTGCTGCCCGTTTGCATGCGTTAGTCCTTATACCTGCGAACCGCCTCGCGAATCCCGTCGGCGTGCGCGTAGATCTCGTCAAGCTCTTCGATCGCGTGCCGCGTCTCGACCTTGTCCTCGTCCAACAGCCCCAAGTACTTCTGCTTGCCGTTGAAGTGAAGACGCGCTACAGGCTTCCGATTGTTGTCATCGAGCAGCACAGCGAAGTAGCTCTTTGCATCACGGTGCGTGACGCGCTGCGGCTTAACCTCGCCACAGGCGATCGCCTTCACGATCTGGTAACCCTCGAGCTCTTCAAGAGTGGTCTCAATCTCGGTGTCGCGATCGAGGTCTGCTTCCGCGACCTCTGCGCTCGTGGCCGGCGACGGGTCCGATGCGTGCGTGATTCCGCTCACGCCGAGAGCAGTCTTCAGGCGATCATTCACGCGCTCGTTCAGGAACTGGTGCGCAGCCTTGCCGACCAGCCCCGTGAACTGCTGCCGCACTTTCTGCGTGTACGAACCGTCGTAGACACGCGTCGCGAAGAACTTGATCCACTCGTCAGTCGGCTCGCGGAACTGGCTCGCGATCTCTCGCTTGAGGGCGCCGATGTACTTGAGTTCCTCGGCCGCGCTGATGATCGAGTCGAGGTCGAAACTCTCCTTGCTCAGTTTCTGAATCTCGGGGATCAGGGTCTCGTCGATGTCGAGCAAGTCAAGGACGAGGAACGGCTTCGCATCCATCCGGTTCGGAGCATCGAGGTCTGTGTAGAAGTGCCAGACGACGCCGTTAGTCAGAACGGCGATGCGCGCGTTGGTTACGGCGAAGTAGCGGAAGAGCTGAGAAGCGTGCTCGATCTTGAGCGAACCCATCGACGGCTTGCACTCGATGAGGATCTGAACCTCGCTGTCGCGCATGATGGCGTAGTCAATCTTCTCGCCCTTCTTGGTCCCCACGTCGGCCGTGAACTCAGGGACGACCTCCAGCGGGTCGAAGACGTCGTAACCAAGAATCGTCGAGATGAACGGCATGACGAACGCATTCTTCGTCGCCTCCTCGGTCCCGATCGCCGTCGCCTGGTTCTTCACCTTCGTTGCGAGGGAATCGAGACGCTCTGAAAACTCCACCGTTACTCCGTTCGTCCTTGAACACGCTTTGATCCAGACGATAGCGGACATGGGAGCGGAGCATGGGTGGTGCAGCATATCGATATGCTGCGTCGCGTGAGCACTACGACGCCGGCCCGACTCTCGCTCGAACTGAACGTCAACCAGAAGCGCATCCGCGGCTTCCTCCGGGAGCAGTACGGCAGGCTGCCCGAAGGCGTTGACCGATGGGAGCTCGAGGATAGTCAGGCCGACGCCGTGCGGACTCGGTTCGCCCGGCAGCTCCGACCCACCGATCCGGCGCTCTGGACTCTCGAGATCGGCGACACCGTGCTGCGACGAGAGATTCACGCCGCTTACGGAGGCCAGGAACAGGGGGGAATCATCACGCCCAGGTCGATTCCCGACATCCTCGTCATCACCAGTCCGGAAAGCGGAGCGAGGCACGGATATGACGCGTTTGAAGGACTGCAGGAAGATGGCTCTTTTCTCTACACGGGCGAAGGCCAGCGCGGCCCTCAGATATTCGCGCGTGGAAACACAGCGCTTCGAGACGCGGCCAAGAATGGGCGTCCTATCCGCCTGCTCACGAAACAAGGCACCTACGTCACCTATGTGGGGGAGTTCACGACAGGCGAGCCAGCGTTCAGCATCGAGACGATCCCGGACTCCGACGGGAATCTTCGAGAAGGAATCATCTTCAAACTCGTGCCAGTTGACGCCGATGTGGAAGCACTCGATGCGCCATCCGCGCCCCTCACGGAAAGCGCACAGGCCTCATCGTGGACACCTCCCGAGTCCTCGTCGTACATCGTCGGAGCACCACTCATCCCTGGTGAGCGCGTCGTCTCCCGAATCGAGTTGGAGTTGCAGAAGGACTTCGGGCAGTGGATTAAGTCCCGTGGTGAGACTCCTCAGCGCCTTCGCCTGGGCTCCGCAGGCGCCACGATCGAGCCGGATCTCTATGTCTCGGAGTCTGGCTGGATCGTCGAAGCGAAGAAGTCGCCCGCTCGTGAATATGTCCGCACCGCGATTGGGCAGGTCCTCGACTACTCGCTACTCGCTCGGAAATCCGGCAGGCCCGCGATTCCCGTCGTCTTGCTTCCCAGTCGACCGATCGCACATCTCGAGGCCTTGTTGTCCGAATTAGGAATCCTCCTGATCGTCCGCGACGACGAGGGGTTCTTGGTCATCGAGTAGGCGATCCGGCCGCAAGTTCCGTGACAGCTGGCAGGTCCGGGGCGGCCCAATCGAGATCCGGCAGATCGCTACGACGAACCCAGCGCAATTCATCATGATCGAGGCTCTGGGTCGGTGGCTCTCCGAGCAACCTGGCGCGAAGACAAATGAGGCGGATGGTGCTTTCGCCGACCACGGTGTCATCCGTTCGAAGCGGGGCGGTGACCTCGATTGAGGTGCTGAGCTCTTCGCGTATCTCTCGTACCAAAGCCTCGCTGTGCGTCTCACCCATTTCGAGTTTGCCCCCGGGGAACTCCCACTTTCCCCCTGCCGCCTTCTCAGGTCGACGGCGGCACGCAAGGATCATGCCTTCATGCTCGATGACGGCTGCAACGACCTCGATAACGCGGCTCTCGCTCACTATGCCTCCGAGAGCAAGCTAACAGGGAGTGTCCTCGGGGCCCCTACCCCGACCCTGCTAGCGTCGCATCATGCCGTCGCCGCAGACTCTCGCCGCCCTTCGCGCCTTCGTAGCCGAACGGGACTGGGACCAGTTCCACTCGCCGGAGAACCTCGCCAAGAGCATCTCGATCGAGGCCGGCGAACTCCTCGAGTGCTTCCAGTGGTCCGCTGACTTCGACCAAGAACAGGTCGAAGCGGAGCTCGCAGATGTTGTCACCTACTGCATCCACCTCGCGAACAAGATCGGCGTTGATCTCGACGAGATCGTCATGAAGAAGTTGGAGTCGACGAAGGCGAAGTATCCGGTGGAGCTCGCCAAGGGCCGGATGACGAAGTACACCAAGCTTTCCGAGGCGCCGGAGTGACAGATTTCAGCATCCAACGCCTTCCTTTCCGCCGTGACGCTGTTGATACGTGGGCGCGCGGCGACACCCGGCACACCAACTGGCCGGTTGTCTATGTGATCGAAGGCGACGCCAAGCGCAGTTCGCCCGGGCTCTACGTAGGTGAGACGGTGAGCGCCGCTACACGGATGCGTCAGCACCTCGCCGGCTCGAAGAAGAACGAGTCCCTTGAATCGATCCGCGTCGTCGTGGATCACACGTTCAACAAGTCAGTCTGTCTCGACCTTGAATCGCATCTCATTCGCTGGTTCTCGGGCGACGGCCAATACCGCATCCTCAATGGCAACGACGGTCTGACAGATGCTCAGTACTACGACCGCGCCCTCTACCGCGAGTCGTTCCGCGATGTATTTGAAGCGCTGCGAGCAGAGGGGCTCTTCTCGCGCAGCATCCCACAGATCGAGAATTCCGACCTCTTCAAGCTGTCGCCCTTCAAAGCTCTTACCGACGACCAAGGCATCGCGATCATGGACATCCTGGAGGGGTTGCTCGAAGACCTCCAGGACCCCGGCGCTCAGTCCACGCTCGTGGTCCAGGGCAACCCGGGAACAGGGAAGACGATCATCGCGATCTTCCTGATGAAGTTGCTCGCCGACATCCGCGATTACGACGACCGCGACGGGGCTGAGCCGGACTCGATGTTCTCGGAGTTCTTCGTCCCCGAGAATCGCGAGCTGCTCAAGTCACTCCGTATGGCGCTCGTGATCCCGCAGCAGTCTCTCCGGATGTCGGTGAAGAAGGTCTTCAAGAAGACGCCCAAGCTCGATGCTGGGATGGTGATGTCGCCCTTCCAACTCGGTGAATCGGACGAGGCTTACGACCTCGTTCTCGTCGACGAGACGCACCGACTCGGGCAGCGAGCCAATCAGGCGTCGGGGGTGCAGAACAAGAAGTTCCGCGAGATCAACGAGGCTCTGTTCGGGAGCGATGACCCTCGCTACACCCAGCTCGACTGGATCAAGGCTCGCAGCAAGCATCAGCTCCTACTCGTCGACGGGGAGCAGAGCGTGCGGCCTCACGACCTTTCTCCGGCGGCACTCAGCGCGGAGATCAGCGGGGCAAAGGAAGCGCATCGTTTCTTCCGTCTGACGACCCAGATGCGCGTGCAGGCTGGCGCCGACTATGTCGAGTTCGTCCGCGCCCTCTTGCGGGATGAAGCGCCATCGCTCCCCGACCTCGGTGAGTATGAACTCCGCCTCTTCGACGACCTCGGAGAGATGCGCGATGCCATCCGCCAGAAGGATGCCGAGGTCGGTCTTTCCCGCCTCGTCGCAGGCTACGCGTGGGATTGGGTCTCGAAGAAGAACCCGGACGCATTCGACATCGAGCTCGATGGCGAGCGAATGCGGTGGAACGGCACGGATAAGGACTGGATCAACTCGAAGGGGTCGCTCGAAGAGGTCGGCTCGATCCACACCGTGCAGGGGTACGACCTGAACTATGCCGGCGTCATCATCGGACCGGACCTCCGCCTCGACCCGGCAACCGGGCGAATCATCGCGGATCGTGAAAGCTATCGGGACAAGAAGGGCAAGGAGAACACCGGGCACCTGAAGGATGCGTTCGGGGACGACGATCTGTTGACGTTCATCCGGAACATCTATGGGGTGCTGCTAACACGTGGGATGCGCGGCACGTCCGTCTATGTGTGTGATCCAGCTCTTCGAGCTCGACTGGCTTCGACTTTGGCCGATGAGGGCAATTGAAGAACCACGAGACTGAGGTTGCCAGTCGAATGGCGCGAGACACGAGTCAGACTGAGGATGAAGAGAAGACACATGGCACGTCACCTTGAATATACCGCGGCCAGCTTCTTCAGAATTGCGACGCTGGAGGCACGGCGTGGGCACTCGGACCCCGGTCGCATGTTCGCCTCAGTCAGCAAGATCATCAACGAGCTACGCACACTTCATTCGATTCGGAAGAAGACATGCGCTCCGCTATGGAAGTCCAATCCGGAACTTGCTCTAACCGAATACGCAAGTTTCAGGCCAGCGATCGCCGAGAAGCAAAAGGCCAAGCGTGACGCTCTCCAGGCGGAGCTCTCTGTCCTGAGCGACGAGCTGTCGGCCATTTTGGATGAATCAAGTTTTAGTTGGCAGCTAAGTGCGGGCGCGGTTGTCGGCACTCGCCAGACTTACGCCACGACCTCAGACCCATTGCGCTACTTTGCCATGAAACAATTGGAGTCGAATCTAAAGACCGCGCACGGCCTGTCCGCCCCTAATCGAAATCGATTGATAGCGCAGCTCAAAGACGCGCTCGCAGGCAAGCTGCCACGCCATATTCTACGAGTCGATATTCAAGCGTTCTACGAGTCGATCGAGCACACCCGACTGATGAGTCACCTTCGTGAGACACGCGGGCTGTCCAGAACGTCCATCGACCTCATCGAACAGCTCCTCAGAGAATGGTCCAAACTCACATCACGAACAGTCGGTATCCCTACGGGGGTCGGGGTCTCTGCGTACCTTGCAGAGATCTACGCGCGCCAAATTGATGCCTCAATTATTGGCGACCACGGAGTGCATTTCTACGGTCGCTATGTCGACGACATTGTCATTGTCGCGCGGAACAGCCAAGACAGAGACAGAGTTGAAATTCTGATTAACGAGTCGATCGCGCAACTCGGCCTGTCCTTGAGCAATTCAAAGACCCAGCGGATCGACCCAGTGCCCCATGCAGTTCCAAAGAAGGATCCCTTCGATATTTCGACTCCAATCGATTTTCTCGGCTACGCGTTGACCAAGAATGGAGGCGCCGTTCGCACGGAGATGTCACAGCGAGCGATAGATCGATACCTGCACCGATTGGACGCATCTTTCAAGAGGTGGGGTTCGACTTCTTTCGCTAACGCCGGACATGAGGGACTCCTGACGGATCGCGTCCGTTTCCTCACCAGCAACACCAAGCTTGCGAACAGTAAAGGTCGGGCAGTTACCGGCATCTACTTCAACTACCCGCACCTATCACCGGACTCTGTCTCGCTTGCGGACCTCGATACCGCGCTGAATCAGCTGGTCGATACATATCGATCCATGCTCCCGACCCGCGTCCACAACCGGCTGAGCGGGATGTCTTTCGTGAGTGGATTCAATGAGAAGATCTTTAATCGATACAATCAGCATCAATTGAAGCGACTAGTGGCGGTGTGGCGTGGTTAGGACCAACAAGAACAAGGTCTCGTCGCGGGCTGAAAGGGCTCTACTTTCAGACGTGCTGCCTTACGAACTTCCGGTCTCGTTCGACAACGCAGGTTTCGTTGCCCTACTTTCCGAGCTGAAGATTCGAATCAGCGGCAGAACTGTTACTGCTCAGTGGATCGGTGAGTCGACGTCCTCGGTCCTCTCATTGATCTTCGGGGGAGTTGTATCCGTATCGCGCCCCGCTCAGGGTACGTCCGTTACATTTTGCGATCCGCGCCTCGGTCGTGAGCAAGAGTTCCCGCGAACAAAGTCGCTTTCCTTCAACATTGGCAAAAATGCGAGCGGCATACGTTCAGTGTCGATGATGCACCCGCGATCCCAGCTCGCTGTCGTCGATTTTTATGCGCGACACGCCGACTCGATTCTGCACTATACAAAGAGAAGTCCCTTCTCGATCCGGCACGCCTCCGATGTTGCGAGATTCTCAGTGTTCAGGGACGCCGTCTTTTCGAGCAATTTGGATCACGAGCCCACCGGCGTCGAGGAAGACGATAGGGAATATGAGAGACTCCGTTCCTTCTTCACATATGGGGGATATTCACATATCTATAAGTTCCACGAATCGCCGGAAATGAGAACTCTCGAGCGGAAATACGCGCGCCTCGTTCATGTGGACGTGACGAGATGTTTCGACAGCATTTATACCCATGCCATATCTTGGGTGACGAATGGCCTGGAGGACAGCAAGACACGGACGAACAGTACCACCTCGACATTTGGCGGACGCTTTGACAAACTGATGCAGAGCGCCAATGACTTGGAAACTCACGGTATTCTCATCGGCCCGGAAGTCTCCCGGATTTTTGCAGAAGTCATGCTGCAAGAGGTCGACGTGCGCGCCGAACGAGCCCTCCGTTTAAGTAACGATCCTTTGCTTCATCGTCGCGACTACGAGATCCGTAGATTCGTAGACGATTTCTTCATATTCTGCGCCTCAGATGAAGACGCAGCTCGAATAGTGAACGTTCTAAGCGAGGAGCTACGGAAGTTCCGACTTTACCTTAATGACGCCAAGCGAAAGGACCAATTAACACCCCTAGTGTCCGAACGCTCCATAGCAAAGTACAAGTTCAAGTTGTCGATTCGTAGACTCATCACGGCGGAGGTCGGAGATGGCGATCCGGGAAACCTCCCCATCCTCGTCACGTCCACCGAGGCACTACTGCTGGAGTATAAGGATGCCCTCCTCAGCACGGGACTGAGCCACGGCGATCTAGCAAACTATGCCCTTGTACAGGTCGAGTTCGCTTTCGAACGCGCGCTGCGCCGCTGGCAGTCGATAGCAACGGACGAAGACGCCCCAGAACACCGACCCCGGCAGGCGGACTGGATCGGCGTCGCACGCTTTCTCACCAACACGATCGATGTTGCGGTCTCGCTGTTCGCCGGGGGCGTTGCTGCGTCTCACAGCGTCAAACTGGCTCGCATCGCCCACACAGCGCTCCGCTTCATGTCTGTCGCCGGAATGCCGAGGGCGATGCGTGCGGTCGTGGAATCTAAGATCGCCGAGGAGCTCTCTCGTCAGATACATCGACCGCCCGCCACTTCAGGCGCACCGATGCACTCTCTCATCCTCCTCGATGCCCTCGCGTCCATGCACGAAGACGGTGGTGTTTCAGCGCCGGAACTACGGAAGTTGCTCAACTTGAAGGAGAGCTCGCCAGACGCGATCGCGCTTCTGACGACGCTTCGCTATTGTCGACGACGACCGGATCTCGACGACCTTCGCGCTGAACTCGAAGATCTAGCCATCGAGTCGGCTAGTTTTGCCACGGAGGATGGGACGCCCGAGACCGGGGCTACCCTTCTT
The DNA here is from genome assembly GCF_012030385.1 of Microbacterium sp. B19(2022). Taxonomy (NCBI): domain Bacteria; kingdom Bacillati; phylum Actinomycetota; class Actinomycetes; order Micrococcales; family Microbacteriaceae; genus Microbacterium; species Microbacterium sp. B19(2022). The sequence continues at coordinate 77,663 of NZ_JAAUVO010000007.1, read as the reverse complement.
GCTTGCGCCCTTCTGGACTCGCCCTTCTTGTTACGGCAGCGAAAGCGTGACCTGGCGCGCAAACTTCGGCTCCCCTCAAACTTCCGGCCGGGTGGCTCGACACCGTGGACTCGCTTCTTCCAATGGGAGGTCGACGACTACTACGACTCGTTGCAGCGCAAGCGCGGTGGCGACGTATATTGATAGATGCGCCCAGCGGTAGCAGCCCGCGCTTGCGGGCCACACACCGGCGTTGCAGAGAAGGACCGCGCGACTCCGCCCGGGGCTTCACTCCGCGTTCGCGTTGGGTGAAGCCCTGGTCCCGCGAAGCGAAGGATGGGAGCCTAGTTCCTCAGCCTCCCCCAAACCTCTCCCCCGAACTAACCTGCTGCGCCACCCGCCGCAACGCCAGCAACAACGGCTCGACCAACACCGACCCCAACACCACGTACCGCACCGCCGCTTCCGCAGACTCCTCCGGCACCCCCGCGATCTCCGCATCCGCGATCCGCCGCATGCTCGCGAGGTACTCCGCCATCGCCGCATCCGGCACGGTGAACCCGACCCGCTCCAACCCCTGCAGCGCCCGCGCGACCGCGTACAACACTGCCTGGTCACACATCCCCGGCTTCCACCCGAGCCCTGCCACAAGAGCCCCAGCGTCCGTCAAGTCCAAGGAATCGTCCACCGGCGGAGTGATCGCCGCATGCGCCATCCCGAGCAGGTTGTGCGCGTTCTCCGGCGGCTCATCGAGCGCGGCCAGCACCCGCCGCGTCTCGGCGATGCTCACCCCCGCATCGAGCAGCGCCCGGATCACCCGCAGCCGCTCCACATGCTTCTCGCCGTACGCGGCCTGAGTCGGAGCACTGCGCTCGCCCTCGGGCAGCAGCCCTTCGCGCAGGTAGTACTTGATCGTCGGCACGGTCACGCCGGTCTGGGCTGACAGTTCGGAAATTCTCATGGCCACCTCTTGACTTCGATAGTAGCGCTATCCATTATGGATAGTGTCGCTATCTAACCAAGGAGTCATCATGTCGAAAGTCGTCACGGGCCGCATGACCCACCGCCACGAGGGCGAGCTCGTCGTGTTCCACATCGGGATGCAGATCAACCGCTGGTGGCGCCCCGACCTGTGGATGCCGGCCTTCTTCGCCATGCCGGGGATGCTGCGCGAACTCAGCACCGACCCCGATTCGGGCATGCTCGGCTACCACCTGCTCTTCGGCTCGGGCGGACCCTACGTCGTGCAGTACTGGTCATCCGTCGACAAGCTCTACGCCTACGCATCCAGCCCGAACCAGCAGCACCGCCCCGCCTGGACCGCCTTCAACCGCGCAGCCCGCAAGGCTCCCGGAGCGGTCGGTGTGTGGCACGAGACCTTCCGCGTCGACACCGCCGAGAGCGTGTACGTCTCGACGAAACCGATGGGGCTGCCGAAGGCGACGGAGCTCGTCGAGGTGGGGAGGCGTCAGGACCGGGCGCAGGCGCGGTTCGCGGAAGGACCTACGAAGGCGCAGCCACATCCGACCACCGCGGGCTGACGGGGAGTGAACGCGCCCGGAAAAGGTCTACCCGGGCACCCCGCGCTCTGCCACCATGAGGGCCATGACCCCCAACGATGCTCCGCCCGCAGTGCCACCCAAAGGCGAACGGACGACGCTCGAGAAGCTCCACGACGGGCTGACGAGCCCGGGTGGACGACTCATCCGGTACATCCTCGTGCTGGTCATCGTCGGGGCCGCCGTGTACTTCTCCCTCGCGGGATGGTTCCAGGTCTGCGAGGTCGTCGAATCGGAGAAGGAAGGACTCACCCGCACCTGTTCGGGACCAGACCTCACGAGCGCCGGCGTGCTCGCAGCCGTCATCTTCGTGTTGCTGCTCCTCTGGCCCGACCTCTCGGAGTTCAGCGCCTTCGGAGTCACGCTGAAGAAGCTGGTTCAGAAGGTCGACGAGAAGATCACGGATACGCGCGACAAGGCGACCCATATTGACGGGACGACGACCGAGACCAAGTCGCGCCTGGAGAGCCTGAGTTCCACCGTCGACAGTCAGGGCGGCGACGTCCGCGCACGCCTCTCCCTCATCCAATCGAACCTGACCCGCCTGAGCGAAAGCGGATGGGGCCGCGAGACCGCACCCCCACGGACCAGCGCGTCACAGTTGACGCCTTCACCACGCTGGGACCAGTTCGACCGCAACAACTTCCTGAACGCGTGCCGCGGACTATCCGGCCCCGACGAGCTCGACGCGGCCATCAGCGAACTGCACGACATGATCGGCGAACCGTGGTGGCCTGACGCTCTCGAGTTCGGCGTCAGCGGCTACACCGCGAGTTTCGAGGGCCTCATCCTCGAACTCCTCCGACGATTCCGGGGACGGTGGGACGACCGCGCCGTGGAAGACCCCCACCGCGCCGCCGAGATCGACGCCATCCTGCGGGCCATCGAGAGGATGCTTCTCGCACTCATCAGCGGCAAGACGGTCGACGACGATTCGATCCACACCGCCGCAGGAGTTCTGGTCCTCCTTCACCGAATCGCCTGAGCCGCATCGAGCGCGAGGGTTCGTCTCCCGCTGCTCGCTCGACGAACGGGATACTCAACCACCGTCTCCCCAGACCCGCCGCCTGCTCATTCCGGAGAGGAACTGGGCGGCCCCGGCTGCTCCGGCCTGCGCCGCAGGAAGAACCGAACGATCCCCCGCACGACGAAGAACACGATCGCCAGGATCACGACGAGAACGACCACGCTGATGAGGAGACCCCACCAGCTGAACATCGACCCGGTCATAGTTCGCGCCCCTCAGGAAAGGCCGAATACGCAACGGCAGATTCGTTCACAGTTCAGGATCCCGCACATTGCGGCCGACTTCGTCAAGGGGCACGCCGCGCCGCACATTGAGCACCGCGATCACGCGGTTCCAGAAGGTCTCGTTTGCGAACGCCGACTCGTTCCTCTTCTCAGCCGCAGCCGCGAGCGTGCTGGTCAGCAAGGAAACCATGGCGAAGATCGGGCCCATCCACGGTGCGCGCGCCCCGAGAGCGAAGCCCACCACGACGACCACTCCCATGATCAGAAGACCTGGGATGAAGCCCGTCCTCTTATAGGTCGTCAGTGGCGCCCCTCCGAGCACAAGGCCCGCGCTCACGGCCAGAGCAGCAGTCAACACGTACGTCAGAATCGCGCCTTCGATACTCATCGTCACGATCGTCCCCCAATCCATCAGCAGGTCATTGCTCCCTACGGGCGCTCCGCGAAGCTCCGGCCCCGCTAGCGAGGTTCGATCCGACAAAGAAAGCAAGCAGCCCGATCACAAGGTACGCGGGAAGCGCATCTGCGGCTGGGGCATCAAGGCCTCCTGTCCATCCGAACCACGCCAGGAAGCCGAACCACACCGCAATGGGGATGAGTGCGAGAACAGTGCCTGCCCTCCGCCCCGCTCGTCCAGCCAAGGCTCCCCAGAGGAGAAGAGCTACTCCTACCGCGACGTAGAGCATGGCTTCGGGCTCAGCAGTTCCGTACCCGGACGGCCCACCGACGCCGACCGCGCACTGGACCGAAATGCATCCGCGGGCTCCGAAGTCGCCTGCTCACCTTCATGCGACCAATCAAAGCATACATATGAGGACAGTCCGATATGCTTCGTCTGCGGCGGATCCAGGGGCACCACCATCGCGTCGCTGAGCACTCGGGACAGCGATAACGTCTTAACGGTTAGGGCGGGGTCGATCAACGAAGGAGTAGCAATGACGATTTTCGAACCTTCCACGACCGGGGAATGCGCAGCGAAGGCGATGGTCTCGTGATGACTCAGCGCGTCCGCGGCACGGCGCGTGAGCGTGCGGTCGTCGTGGCAATGATCCTCGTCGGCGGGGCGCTGCCAGTCGCCGCCAACGCGCCCCTGTTCCAGGACGTCGTGTGGGTGTTCTGGCTCGCAGGCCTCGTGCTCATGCTCGGCGCGCTGACTCTGGTGCTGCGCATCATCTGGCGCGAACGACGCTCCCGCGAATCCTAATTCCGGATCCCAGAACCCGTCCCGCCCACTCACTCAGTGGCGGGGCGGGTCACCGTCCGCCTACCCCGCAATCCCCCGCAACAACCGCACCACCGTCTCCTCGACCCGCTCTGCACTCAACGGCTGTCCGATCAACGCGAAGTACGACGCCATCGCGATGAACTGGTCCGCGATAGCGGCAGCGTCCACGTCCGCCCGCACATCCCCGTCGGCACGCCCGCGCGACACTCGCTCGGCGACCCACTCGCGGATCGGCGCGGCCAGCCGCTCGTTCAAGATCAACCCCAACTCGGGATCGGCCGCCGTCACCTCGATGAGCGCCCGCGCCAGCGCCACTCCCTCGGGCCGAGCCAACCCGGCGGACATCGCCGAGAACCACGCCCGCAGATCCGCCCCGAGGTCGGCCGTCATCGGCACCGCGACATCCGCCCCTGGCACTGATCCCTCGAGCAGCGCCTCGCCAAGGATCGCGGCCTTCGACGGCCACCACCGGTAGATCGTCTGCTTCGACACCTCCGCAGACTCGGCGAGACCCTCGATCGTCACGGCCTCGTACCCGTCTGCGGCGAGCGCGCGCCGCATCGCCTCCAGCACGGATTGACGGGCTTTTTCACTACGAGGACGGGGCACCTTTCGAGCGTACTCAGGCGTACACTGGAATATAAGTAGACGCACCGTTGCGAAACTCGAACAAGGAGAATGAGCATGGCCCTCACCGCACACTCCACCATCGGCGACTGGATGAACGACCCGACCGGCGGGCCCCTCATCCGCGCACTCTTCGAGCAGACCGGCGCCGACCCCGAACTCCTCACCCCCGTGCTGGGCCTGCCCCTGCAGCAGCTCGTCGCGATGAGCCAGGGCCAGCTCCCGCAGTCGGTGGTCGACGACCTGGTGCGCGCGGCCAACGGCGGCGAGATCCCCGAAGACGACGAGTCCGCGGGCTGGAACGAGAAGGTCACCTCCGGCCGCTTCGCCGGCAAGACCGTCATCGTCACGGGCGCCGCCTCCGGCATCGGCAAGGCCACCGCCTCGCGCATCGCCCGCGAAGGCGGACGCGTGATCGCCAGCGACATCGCCGCCGAGAAGCTCGACGCCCTCAAGGCCGAGCTCCCGGATGCCGACATCGTCACGGTCGCCGGCGACCTCACGAAGCAGGACGCGATCGACGCCGTCATCGCCGCCGCGGGCGACCGCATCGACGGCCTCGCGAACGTCGCCGGCATCAACGACGACTTCTCCCCCGCGGGCGAGACCCCGGATGCCGTCTGGGACCGCGTCATCGCGATCAACCTCACCGCCCCGTTCAAGCTCATGCGCGCGGTCATCCCCGTCATGGAGGCCGCCGGTCGCGGCGCTATCCTCAACGTCTCGAGCGAAGCGGGCCTGCGCGGAAACTCCTCCGGCAACGCCTACACGGCCAGCAAGCACGGCATCATCGGCGTCACCAAGTCGGCCGCCTTCATGTACGGGCCGAAGGGTATCCGCGTGAACTCCGTCGCCCCGGGCGGCGTCGCCACCGGCATCCCGATGCCCCCGAACATGTCCGAGTACGGCTCCGGCCGCCTGGCTCCGTTCCAGCAGGCGATCCCGACCGTCGCGACGGCCGAGCACCTGGCGGCATCCATCACGTTCCTGCTGTCGGACGATGCCGTGAACATCAACGGCGCCATCCTCGCCTCCGACGGCGGATGGTCGGTGCAGTAACCCGCACCCGCGAAACCAACGCCCCCGCCGACCCGAACGGCGGGGGCGTTTCGCGTTCCGAGGCAGGCTCTTTCGGCACGCCCCGACGACTGCCGTGCCCGCCTCGCGGCGGAGCGATGTCTACGAGTAGGTCAAGCCGAAGAAGGTGGACCCGAGCATGAGGGTCAGGACGGCGACGATCGCGCTGACGGCTCTCACCCACGCCGTTCCGCGGCGCACGGCGACCACACCGGAGAGGACCGCAGCGATCATCGTCGCGAAACTCAGGTAGCGGATGGTGAGATCCGGCAGTGCCGCCGCTGTCGCGATGCCCGCAAGAAGTGCGAGAACGGCGGCGACCGCAGGGACCACGAGGCGACTCACCACGTGCGGTCGGGTGCGGATGACCCCACTCCTCTGCCCTGAGACGCTCATGCTCGCTCCCCCCATCAGCCTGACAATCGACGCGGCCAGGATCCCATGTCGTCGGCGCGGTGGCAACAGGCGGTCATGGTGGGACGCCGAGGACTCCGCACCCTATCGACCCGGATACAAGGGGACTGAGGCCCGCACTCGGCGCCCCTACACTCGACCGCATGCTGAAGCTCGCATCGATCGTGATCCGCGTGAACGATCTCCCCGCACAATCCCGCTTCTGGAAGGCCGCCCTCGACTACGTCGAACGCGACCCGGCGGAAGACGACTGGGTCGTGCTGAAACCCCGCGACGCCGACGCTCCCTGCATCGCCCTCGACGCGCACCACTCCGAACGCGTGCTGCCGCCGCGCATCCACCTCGACATCTACGCCGAGGATCAGGCGGCTGAAGTGCGCCGCCTCACTGAGCTGGGCGCCCGCGAGGTGCACTGGGACAACCTGCCGGTCGACGCGGACTACGTGATCATGGAAGACCCGGAAGGCAACCGGTTCTGCATCGTCGACCGCCCCGACTGGTCGGGATGGGAACGCGCGCGCGACTGACAGCCGCTCACTGCCTCACACCCGGACGAGCGTCTCCGCCATCTCGACCAACTCGTCCATCTCGCAGAGCAGCCCCGAGGCATACGCCCGCCGCCACTCCTCCGCCGTGAGTCCCTCGCGCACCCGGCGGCGATACAGCTCGAAGTCGGCAGGCTCGTTCGCCCGCGGGTCGAAGCCATAACGCCTGCCGATGGCATCGACCGCTCCGATGATGCGGGCTCCCGTCGCATCTGCACCGAGCGCGGCCGCCGCCCCCGCAGCAACCGACACGGCGATCAGGAGCGACACCGGATCACCACCGGTCGCGCTCCGCCGCACCGCGGGCAATAGCGTGGCCATCGCCGCCGCCCCCTGACGCAGGTCGAGCTGAACCTTCGCGGCCACCACCGGAGCCATGAGCATGACCCACTCGTGACCGCATCGCGACGCGAGCGCCCCGGCACGACCCAGCAACTCGATCGCCTCCCGCGATCGCCCCGACGCCCGCTGCACTTGACCGGTGATGAGCAGGATCATCGCCGCCGCCGCATCCGGCATCTCATCGACGTCGGCGAGCGCGACCGCCACCTGGGCCACCGGGTCACCCGCTGGCTCCGGACTGAGCGTGAAGAGGTAGGCGGAGAACGCCGCGGCGAGTCCCCGCAGCGCACGATCTCCGGAAGCTTCCGCCGGGATCCGCGCAGCCGAGATCCACGTCGCCGCCTCGGACATCTGACCCAGTTGATACGCGAGGAACCCCCTCGTGAGACTCAGCGCCGCCTCGAGGGAAGGAGCGGCTGACAGCGCCGACGCCCGGCGCACCATCTCGAGCAGCTCCTGCTGCCTCCCCGCCCGCACGCCGAACCAGAGCAGACCCCCGGCAATGGTCGCCGCGGTCTCCCCGTCGTCGGCGAGCACCGCGGAGTCGAACGCGGCCACGACATCCGGCCACTCGATCCGCAGCCGAGAGATCACCGCCCCGGATCCCTCGGCCGTCAGAGCGACGGATGCCTCCGCAGCCTGCGACGCGAACCATGCGCGATGCCGCCGATGCCACTCCTCGTCCAGAGGCTCCCCGCCCACGGCGGCCCGCCGGATGAGCGGAGACACGCGGAAGACCGGCTCCGCCTCTCCCTCCTCCGCCGAGACGAGCGAGAAGGCCACGAGCTGATCGAGGTCGCGATCACGCGGCCTCTCCCCGCACACGGCCGCGGCGGCACCGCGGGTGAACGGCGCCGCGAACCCGGCGAGGCAGCGCAGAGTGTCGTGCTGCTCGCTCGTCAGGAGCGCCAGTGACGACCGCAGGGCCGCGGCCAACCGCGGTTCGCCGGCCTCCTCCGACCGGTCGATCTCGCGCAGCATCGAATCGCCGACCTCGGCGAGCGGCATCACGGCGGTCCGCGCGGCCGCCAGCTCGATCGCCAGCGGCAGCCGGCCCAGCATGTCGACGAGCCGGACGATCGTGACGGCATCCGCCGCGCGCGCCGCCGGAGGGAGCCTCGTCTCGAACAGCTCGTGCGCGTCCGCCGCGGGCAGAGGATCGACCCGCAACACACTCTCGCCGGGAACGCCGAGTGTCCGCCGCGACGTCGACAGCACGGCGAGTCCGCGCGCCCGCGCGAGTACGGCCACAGCGACGGCTGCCACCTCGGCGCTTGCCCCCTCCGCCCCGTCGATCACGAGGATGCCGCGCCGGTCGGCCAGATGCTCAGCGATCGCCTCCGGCGCCGCATCCGGGGCACCGACGGCAGACGCGATCACCTCGGCGACGGTCGCATCCGGTTCGCCTCCGACATCGACACCAACGCCGACGTTCACGAACCAGATGTGGTCCTCGCCGGCGACCGCATCACTGCCCAGCCAGTCGACCGCGAGCCTCGTCTTGCCCACGCCCGCTGCGCCCGTCAGCGTGACGAGGCGCGCGACATCGAGCGCGGCCGTCAGCGCCGCACGCTCCTCCCGACGCCCCACCATCGGCGCGATCGGCGCCGGCACACCGAACATACGGCCTGCGGGCACCGCGGCATTCGACACCGGGTGAGCTCCACGGCTGCGATCACGCTCCGACACGGCACCTCCGCCCAGGCGCGCCAGCGCTCGATCCCCCGCGTCGGCCCGCGCCCGCGCCGTGTGCAGCAACGCCAGAACGTCGTCGTCATCGGGATGCGCCGCGCGCAGACCCTGCAGCGTCACCAGCGCACGCGCGTTGTCGCCGGCAGCCAGGTCGGCACGAACACCGAGCAGCCGAACCCTGTCGACGACACTCCGCACCCGCGCGCGAGCGAGAGCGGCGAAGGGCGGATCGCCGATCCCCTGCAGCGGCGCGTCCCGCCACCGCAGCAGCAGCGATCGCACCTCTTCGGAGTCGGGCGGGGAGGCCCCGGCCAGGACATTCCCCAACGCCCAGAGGTCGACATCCATCCCAAGATCGTCGACGAGACGATAGCCGCCCCGCCCGCCCTCGAGCCACAGGCCGAGAGGCGTCGAACGCAGGCGCGACATGTACGCCCTCGCGGTCATCCGCGCCTGCGCGGGCGGCTCGGCCCACAGGTCATCGATCAGGTCGTCCAGAGCGACCGGCGCGCCGCGCTCGAGAGCGAGCCGAGCGATCAGGCCGCGAGGAAGCGGCCCGCCAATCTCGATTCGGGTGCCGTCGACGGATACGTCGATCCGGTCGAGAAGCTGCACGCGCGCGGTGGCCACAGCCGATCATTGCACGAACGTTGCAATCGGTCGAGACCCCGGATCGCGGACGGGTGCGACCCCCAGGCTGGAGACATGAATCACACAGATGCCCCTGTTCAGACCCGGTTCCGCACCTCGCTCGGCGACATCGCAGCGACCGTCATGGGCAGTGGCCCCTATGCGGTTCTCTGGCACGGCATGTTCGTCGACGGCGACTCCTGGGGTTCGGTCGTCGAGGCACTCGCTCCGCACCGGACGCTCGTCGTGCTCGACGGCCCCGGTTACGGCGCGAGCACCCCGTTGTCACGGGTGAGTTCGATCGAGGAGTGCGCGGAAGCCGGCGCGCAGATCATCGAGCAGCTCGGGGGAGACGGACGCGTCGACTGGGTGGGTGCGGCCTGGGGTGGTCACGTGGGGATGACCATGGCCGCGCTCTTCCCGGACACCGTCCGCTCACTGGTCGCGGTGAGCTCGCCGGTGGAGCCGATCGACCCGGTGTTCCGGATCAAGCTCATCATCGCCAACCAGATCCTGGCCCACTTCGGACCCATCGCCCACCTCCGGCACGTGATCCACGATGCCCAGCTGATCCCGCCGCACGCGAAGGACCGGTCGATGACCGACGTGATCGACCGCGCCTTGAGGCGCGCACCGCGGCGCAGCATCGCCGCCACCGTCACCTCGTTCATCATCAACCGCGGCGACGCCTCGCACCGCCTGCCGCGGATCACCGCGCCCACACTGCTCATCACCGGCGACGACCGCGGCGAATGGACGCCCGAGGTGATGGATGCCGCAGCCAGCCGGATCCCCGACGCCAGGACCCTCGTCATCGAAAGCGCGCGCACCCTCGTGCCGGTCGAGCAGCCCGCGGAGCTCGCGGCAGGCATCGTGGAGTTCTGGCAGTCACTGGATGCGCGCTGACTGTGCCGGCGTCCGATCCCGTTCCACGACCATCCGCACCACCGTGCCGACCACGCCGATCACGAGCGCCACGATCACCGGCTGCCACACCTCGGCGAGCACCATCGGGAACACCCCCACCGACGCCCTCATCATCTCGGGAACGTCGCCGTCGAGCACCCGCATGCCGAGTCCGTACTGGATCGCCGTAAACAGCGCCGGTACGACCCACACCGCAAGGAGACCTGCGACCCAGACCACGATCCGCCACGCCGGCCGCACCCCGCACCACACCAGCGCCGCACCGACGACGATCGCCGGCAGCCAGGGCGACAGATAGGGCAGGAACACCGGCGGGAACGCGTCGCCCGTGACGGCCAGGAAACAGCGGCCCACCCAGTTGGCGAACGGCACCGCCGCGAGCACGACACCGAGAGCGACCACTCCGACCGAGCGCCTCGACGTCATCCAGAAGCCGAGCTGCGCCAGGAGCACCGCCGCGATGACACCGCCGAGGAGCCCGGCGAAGTAGAGCGTCACTCGACTGTCACCCCCGCGACCGAGCCCGAGCCCTCCTGCCAGCACAGCGAAACTCTGCACCACCGCGATCACGTGCACGAGCAGCACCCCGAGCGCCGCCGGCCACACGGCGACCGCGCGACGGCGCGCCACGAAATGCACCGCAAACCCGGCGAAGACCCCGCCGAGCAGCAGCACCGAGAAGAGCAGCGTCGCGAAGTACTGACTCAGCGGCAGCAACACGATCGGCATGTCCTCCGGCATCGTCGCCGACGCCCACAGGTTCTGCAGCGGAAGGATGCCGCCGCCGATCAGCCAGGGCAGAATCCCCAGCACACCCCCGCCGACGCCGATCGCGAAAGGCAGGGCGCGAGCGCGCGCATCGACGGGTGGCGATATTTCGGTCATGGGGAGACGTTGGCATACGGATGCCGACGGCCGTGGAAGGCGCGACGAAATCCGCGAGCAGACGACGACGCCCGTCGCCCGTCGATTCGGCCGACGGTCAGACCTGGCCGGGTCGTCCGTCTCGCGCCATCGCCTGTCGATGCGAGGTGAGCGCGGCACGCACGGCCGAGTAGATCACCAGCCACGTGACGAGGATGCCGATGAGGATGAACGCGAGGTTCATGAGGAGGAAGGGGAGGAGCGAGTCGCCGAACATGGCCTCAGGATGCCGCAGTCACGCCGCCCCGGGCGTCAGACTCCCCGCATCCGCTGCACAGCCGCCCGCACCAGCGCCGCATTCCCCGGCGCACTGCTGCCGTCAGGGAGCAGCAGAGTGTCTTCCAAGCCGATCCGCGAATCCAGGCCGAGCTCGACCGCGAGGTCGAACACCGGCCACGTCGAACCCTCCTCACCGTGCAGCAGGACGGGCAGGTCGGGCTCCTCGAGCGACACGTGCGCGATCATCCCCTCGGCGTGCTCGCGCACGGTCTCGGCCGGCTCATCCGGCAACTCGATCAGCACCCGCAGGCTCCGGTCGCGCACGGGCGAACGCTTCCACACCTCGAAGCCCGCCGCATCCCACAACCCCGCCTCGACCGCCACCCCGCGCCGCAGCAACAGGGCCGCCACCTCGTCGGCACCGGATTCATGCCAGTTGACGGATGCGTGGTCGGGCAGCTCCGTCCACGCCTCGATCGCCGCGAGACGACGCTCGACATCGGGCTCGGCCCACTCCCCGGTCGTCACTCCGACCGGCACGCCAGGCGCAGCTTGACGGACAGCCCACACCCACCGCGCCACATCATCGGCGGCCAGGCTGTCGCGTCCGGCCGCATCCTTCGGGTGCACATGCACCTCGCGGGCGCCAGCGGCCACCGCCCGTGCGGCATCGTCGGCGACCACGGCCGGGTCGAGACTCAACCACGGATGCTCCGCCGGATCCCTGGCACCGTTGACGCATGCCTGCAACAGCATCCGTCGCTCGGAACCGGCCGCGCGCGCACCCTCGGACGGCACGCTCATCCGATCAGGTCGCGCGGGTGACGCTCGTACGCGCTCTCATCCTTCGAGGGGCCCTCCTCGGTGCGCACCGTGTGCGCGACCTGGCGCGCCATCGCCGCGCCGCGACCGGCCTTCACCGCCTCGGCCTCGGTCTCGAAGCTCGCGCCCAACGTCTGCGATTCGCCCTCGATGCGGTTGAACCAGATGCCATTGCGATGGAACGTCTCGATATCACCTGCGGCCATGCGGGATCCCTTCTCTCGACTCCCTTTCTACGGCACACGGCCGACAACGGCAGAGCCCCTTGACACCCTCCGCAGAGGTGTCCGACCCGGTCGCCTCAGCCGCCGACGCCGGCCCGCCGCACCGCATCGCCCATCGCCGCGAACGCCTCTTCGAGGATCGGGCGCGGGGTTGCGAACACGACCCGGACGAAGCCCTCCGCACCACGTCCGAGCAGCCGTCCCTCGGTGAGCACGACCCCAGCCTGCTCGCGGAAGAACTCCGCCGGCGGACCGGGGATGCCGAGCGCGCGGGTGTCGATCCAGCCGATGTAGGTGGCATCGGGCACCCGGTACACGGCTCCGGGCAGATGCTCCGCCACGAGTGAGGTGAGCTTCCGCCGCGACCCGTCGAGGTACTCGAGCACGTCCGACAGCCAGGGTTTGCCCTCGCGATACGCGGCCGTCGAGGCCACGACGCCAAGGGTCGACGCCCCGTGCTGCACCGCGAACCCGAACCGCTTGTACAGCTGCTGATCCGCCTCGTTCGAGGTGATCAGCTGCGCGGTCTTCAGCCCCGGGATGTTCCACGCCTTCGACGCGCTCGTGCCGGTGACCGTGTGCGCGGCCGTCGCCTCCGACACCGACGCGTACGGCACGAACGGCGCCCCGTCGTAGCGCAGCGGCGCGTGGATCTCGTCCGCGAACACCCGGCCGCCATGCCGCTCGACGATCGCGGCGATGGCCTCGAGCTCATCGCGCCCGACGATGGTGCCGGTCGGGTTGTGCGGGTTGCAGAGCACGAGCGTCCGCGCCCCCGCGGCGAACGCCTCGTCGATACGCTGCAGGTCGTGCTGCCAGCGTCCGTCGACCTCGACTCCGGGGACCTCGATCACCGGATGCCCGATCGCCGGCAGATATGTCAGGAACGGCATATATGCCGGAGTCGGCACGATCACCGGCGAGCCAGCGGGTGCATACTCCTGCACCGCGACCCCGAGCGCGGCCATCACATCCGAGACCGGATGCACGCGCTCCGGGTCGACAGCCCAGTCGTACTCGCTCCGCATCCATCCCGCAGTTGCCTCCCCCAGCTCCGCGGCCTGCGGCGGTGAGAGGTACCCGAGGTTCTCGTCGTCGACCGCCCGGTGCAGCGCCGCCGCGATCTCGGGCGCGATCCCGAAGTCCATCTCCGCCACCCATGCCCCGATACGACCGGGGTGCAGACTCCACTTGCGGCTTTGCGGCCTGTCGAGGAACAGGCGGGTGCGTTCGTCGAACGGATGCGGGGAGGCGTGTGCGGTCATGGTCGTGGGTTCGCGCCGGCTCAGCCGACAGCGTCCGTACAGGACAGGTGCGGGGCACAGATCTCGGGCACGGGAAACTCCATTCACAGCGGGGTCCGACCAATCTACGGACGCCCCGCCCCGGTCGCACTTCGCGTTTCCATCCGTGACGACGGGCGCGGCATCCCGCGACGGCCCCGCGGATCCCGGAGCCCGCTGGTAACGTTCCCTAGATCGCACGCACGACATCCGGAGGGCAGTGATGAGCGAACGAGCGCGCCGCCCGACCGTGAAAGAGGTCGCGACCCGAGCGGGCGTCAGCCCCATGACCGTCTCGCGCACGCTCTCGGGCGGACTCAACGTCAAGCCCGACGTGCAGCAGCGCGTCATGGAAGCCGTCGCCGAACTCGGCTACCACCGCAACGAGAACGCGCGCAGCATCCGCCCCGGCCACAGCAGCGGACTCATCGGCGTCGCGATCACGAACATCGCCAACCCGTACTACAGCACCTTCGCGCTCGGCGTCGAAGAGGAGGCCGCACTCACCGGCCGCCGCATTCTGCTCGGCAACACGTCGGAGGATGCCGCGCGCGAAGCCGACCTCGTCGGCGACTTCCTCGGCCGCCGCGTCGACGGACTCATCGTCGTGCCCGCCGGCCCCACTTCGGCCCACCTCGCGCACTCGCAGAGCCAGGGCGTGCCCGTCGTCCTCGCCTCCCGTCGCATCGACGGACTCGCGGTCGACAGCGTCGTGCTCGCCGACGACGACGGGGCCTACCGCGGAACGATCGCACTCATCGACCACGGCCACACCCGCATCGGCTACCTCGGCAACGCGCTGTCGATCTTCACCGGCGAGCGTCGGTACGCCGGGTTCGTGCGTGCACTCGAAGAGCGCGGGCTCGCCGTCGACCCGAGCATCGTCGCCGCCAACCAGCAGACCGTCGACCAGGCCCGCGAAGCCACGCGGGCACTGCTCGGCGCCGAGCATCCGCCCACCGCGATCTTCTGCGCCAACAACCGCAACGCCATCGGTGCGCTCAAGGAGATCAGCGCCCAGCTCAATGCCGGATCCCGCGCCGCGGCCGACTTCCCCGAGATCATGAGCTTCGACGACTTCGAGCTCGCCGAGCTGTCGCCCGTGCCGATCAGCGTGATCGACCACGACCCCCGCGAACTGGGCCGCACGGTCACCCGCCTGCTGCTCGACCGCCTCGACGGCGGGGACCGGGATGCGGCGCCGCGCGAGGTCGAACTCCCGGTGTCGCTCCGCTCCGTGCGCTGAGTCCGGAACTCCCCATATCTGGCCGGGTGTTGACACCCCCACACCTCATTGATAACGTTACCAATCATCGACGAGGCGGTCGGACGAGGCGACGAGGAGGCCGGATGGAGCTGTGCATCGATTTCGGGGGCACCGAGATCAAGCTCGCCGTGATCGACGGCACCCGTGTCGTCGCCTCGGGCAGCATCCCCGTGCTCGGCAGCCCGGCCGACCTGGCCGCCGCCGCCACCGAAGCCCGCCGGCTCCTGACCGAGACCACCAGCCCCGCGGATGCCGTGGGCATCGCCGTCCCGGGGGTCGTCGACCCGACCAGCGGACGGATGCTGCACGCCAACGCCAAGTACGACTTCCTCGAGGGGCTCGACCTGAACGTCTGGGCGCTCACCGAGTTCGGCCTCTCCGCGGTGGTCGAGAACGACGCCAGGGCGGCCCTGATCGGCGAGACCTCGACGGGCAGCGCAGCCGGCGAGCGCGACGCCGTGCTCGTGACCCTCGGCACCGGCATCGGCACCGCGGCCATGATCGACGGCATGCCCCTGCGCGGACGCACCGGGCACGCCGGCATCCTCGGCGGACACCTCACGGTCGACCTCGACGGACCGATATGCCCGTGCGGGAACATCGGATGCGGCGAGGCGCTGGCGAGCACCTGGGCGCTCCCCTCCGGCACCACCATGACCGAGGTCTTCACGACCGACGCTCACCCCGAGATCCGCGGCCGCTTCCTGCACGTGTGGGGCGCGGTCGTCACCTCGCTCGTGCACTCGTACGACCCGGCGGTGGTGATCCTGTCCGGCGGGATCCTGCGCGCGGGCGACGCGGTCCGCGCCCCGATCGAGGCCCACGTGCGCGCACACCTCTGGCCCTCGATGACGCCGCCGCACTTCGTCGTCCCGCCCGAGCCCGAACTCTCCGTCGCCCGCGGACTCAGCGTCCTCGCCCGCGCCACGACCATTCACACCGCCACACCGCAGGAGGAACAGTGACCACCCCGATCAGCGACATGCACGAAGGGCACACGACCCGAGGTCGCTACGACACCCAGCCCACCGTGGCGCTCCCCCCGGGCGAGCGCATTCTCCGCGGCACCGAGGGCTGGACCGACGCCGCCGAGCTCGCCGAGGCCTGCGCCCGCGTGACCGGTACCGCCCCCGTGCTGCTGGTGGATGCCTACCCGGGAGTCGACATCCCCGCCCTCACGACCGCGGTGCGCGACGCCCTGCCGGAGTGGACCGTCGTCGACGTCGAGACCGCCGCCCGCCCGGTCGCCGAGGTCGAGCAGCTGATCGCCCCGAACCTCACCGACGACCGCGTCTTCGGCGTGATGAGCCACTTCACCCTGACCGACTTCTACGACGCCGCGAAGCTCGACGCCCTCGCCGGCGGCATCACCCAAAGCCCCACCGTCGTGATCGGCTGGGGTGCCGCGCTCCTCGCCCCGCGCCTCGACGGCGCCTCCGCGACCGTGCTCGTCGACATGGCCCGCTGGGAGATCCAGCTGCGCCAGCGCAAGGGCGCCACGAACTGGCGCGCCGACAACGCCTCGGAAGACAACCTGCGCAAGTACAAGCGCGGCTTCTTCGTCGAGTGGCGCGTCGCCGACCGGCACAAGCGCAGCCTGTTCGACACGGTCGACTTCGTGCTCGACGGCAACGCGATCGCGCCGGCCGAACAGCATCCGGACTCCCCCGAAGCCGGCATGATCACCGGCACCGCATTCCGCCAGGCACTGAAGGATGCCGCGCATCGGCCGTTCCGCGTCGTGCCGTTCTTCGACCCCGGAGTCTGGGGCGGCCAGTGGATGAAGAACCTCATCGGCCTCGACCCCTCGAAGGACAACTACGCGTGGTGCTTCGACTGCGTGCCCGAGGAGAACTCGCTGCTGTTGGAGGGAGAGGGCGGCGTGATCGAGATCCCCGCCCTCGACCTGGTCTTCCGCCGCCCGGTCGACCTGCTCGGCGCGAAGACGTTCTCGCGCTTCGGCGCCGAGTTCCCGATCCGCTTCGACTTCCTCGACACGATGGACGGCGGCAACCTCAGCCTGCAGGTGCACCCGCTGACCGACTACATCCAGAACACCTTCGGCATGCACTACACGCAGGACGAGAGCTACTACATGCTCGACGTCGGCGACGACGCGGTGGTGTACCTGGGCACCAAGGAGGGCATCGACCGCACCGAGATGCTGCAGGATCTGGCGACGGCGCAGGACGGCGAGCATCCGTTCCCCGCCGACAAGTACGTCAACTCGTTCCCGGCCCGCAAGCACGACCACTTCGCGATCCCGGCCGGCACCGTGCACTGCTCGGGCGCGAACTCGATGGTGCTGGAGATCTCGGCGACGCCGTTCATCTTCACCTTCAAGCTCTGGGACTGGGGCCGCGTCGGCCTCGACGGCATCCCCCGCCCCGTGCACCTCGACCACGGCGCCCGCAACATCCAGTGGGACCGCGACACCACGTGGGTCGGCGACAACCTCCTCGGCCAGGTGAAGACCATCCGCACCGAGGGCGACGTGACCGAGGAGAGCACGGGCCTGCACGAGCTCGAGTTCATCGAGGTGCGCCGGCACTGGTTCACCGGCGGCGCCGACCACGACACCGAGGGCACGGTCAACGTGCTCAACCTCGTCGAGGGGGATGAGGTGCGGGTCGTCAGCCCGACAGGTGCCTTCGAGCCCTTCGTCATCCACTACGCCGAGACGTTCATCGTGCCGGCCGCGGTGGGGGCGTACCGGATCGAGCGCACGGAGAACTCGCGCAGCGCCCGCTTCGCGACCGTCAAGGCGTACGTGCGCGGCTCGCGCACGAGCGACAACTGAACACGGAAACCGCACACAGCAACCCGAATGCAGCACCCATCGCGACGGATTCCCGCGGGAATCCCTTGCACCGCACTCATCACCTTGGTACCGTGAAACCAGATTTCTGGTAACGATACCAAACGAACAAGGGAGTTCTGAATGATTTCGCGACGCACGATCGCCGCTGCCGCGGCCGGTCTCCTCCTCGGCACCCTGGCCCTCGCCGGGTGCTCCGGCGACTCCGGATCCGGAGACGCCGGAGAGGTGACCGGCACGCTCAACTTCTACACCGACAAGGCGGCGTGGAAGCCCGACTTCGAGTCGCTCAACGAGGTCAGCGGCGAGGCCGTCGACATCACCCTCAAGACCACCGGCTACTCGGACGCGAACCAGTACGACGCCTTCATCAAGCAGTCGTTCCGCACCGACAAGTCGCCCGGCCTGTTCACCTGGCACACCGGCGACTCGCTCAAGCAGCTGGTCGACGAGGGTCTGGTCGCCGAGACCACCGACATCTGGACCAAGGCCGTCGACGAGGGCTGGGTGAGCGAAGACCTGCGCGACAGCTACACCTACGACGACAAGCAGTACTGCGTGCCGATGAACATCGCCTACTGGATCATGTTCTACAACAAGGCCGCCTTCGCCGACAACGGCATCGAGGTTCCCACCAGCTGGGACGAGCTGAACGACGCCGCCGAGACGCTGAAGGATGCCGGGGTCACCCCGTACTACCAGACCAGCGTGCTCTTCACCTTCCAGTGGTTCCAGCACCTGGTCGCCTCGACCGACCCCGACCTGTACGCCGGGCTCACCACGGGCGACGTGAAGTACACCGACCCCGAGATCGTCGACGTCATGAACGTGTGGCTCGAAGAGCAGGAGGCCGGCTGGTTCAGTGACGCGGGCAGCACCACCGATCCCGCGGTCGGCCTCAAGCAGGGCGACTACGCCATGATCAACTTCGGCACGTTCTTCGCGGGCAACCTCGAGGGCGCGGGCATGACTACCGACGACTACGGGATGTTCGCGATCCCGGCCGTCAACGATGACCTCGACGCCACCCCGGTGGCCGTCGAATCGGGCCCGATCTGCACGGCCGAGAACTCCAAGCAGCGCGACCTCGGTCTCGCCTACGCCGAGTGGTGGATGTCGCCCGACGCGCAGACTGCCTGGAACGACGCTCACGGAGACGTGGCGTTCAACCCGAAGGCGAAGGTCGCAGACCCCGCTCTCGCCGAACTCGGCACCACCATCGCCGGTGACGACTACATGCTGTACGACCGGTTCTTCGAGGCCATGCCGACCGAGATCGTGACCACCGCGATCGAGCAGTTCGGCGCCTTCAACGCCAACCCCGGCGACCCGATGCCGTTCCTGGAGAAGATCCAGGCCACGGCTGACAAGTACTGGGCAGAGCAGGAGTAAGCGTCGGATGGCGCATCAGAAGTCGCCGTACCAGTGGTCCGCCCGGGGCTTCATCGCCCCGGGCGTGATCCTGGTCGCGATCCTGCTCTACCTCCCCCTGCTGTGGACGGTGTTCCTCAGCTTCACGAAGTACAACGGTCTCGGCAGCCCCGACTGGATCGGGCTCGACAACTACGTCGAGATGTTCACCGACGGCGACTTCGTGGGCTCGGCGATGAACACCGTGCTCTGGGTGATCGGCACCCTGATCATCCCGGTCGGCATCGGCCTGGCGATCGCCCTGCTCACCTGGAACCTCGGCGGCGGCATCTGGCTGCGCCTCCCCTTCCTCATCCCCTACGCCCTCTCCGGCATCGGCGTCGGCGTGGTGTGGTCGTTCATCCTCTCCTCGGGCGGAGCGCTCGACCAGGCCCTGGCCGCGTTCGGCGTGACCGACCCGCCGCGGTGGCTGCTGGATGCTCCGCTCAACACGATCGTCATGATCATCGCCTCGTCGTGGCAGGGCGTCGGCGTGAACGCGCTGCTGTTCACGATCGGCCTGCAGGCCATCCCGAAGGAGCCGCTCGAGGCCGCCCGCATCGACGGTGCCGGCGGCGTGCGTCTGTTCACCAGCATCCTCTGGCCGATGCTCCGCCCGCTCACGGCGGTGGTCGTCGGGCTCTCGATCGTCGCGAGCCTCAAGACCTTCGACATCGTCTGGGGCATGACCAAGGGCGGACCGGGCACCGTCTCGGAGACCCTCGCGCTGACGATGTACAAGGAGACGTTCGTGAACAGCGACTACGGACTCGGCTCGGCGATCGCGGTGTTCCTCACCGTCATCACCCTGGTCGCGTCGGTGCTGTACCTGCGTCAGCAGCTCTCCCCGAAGAAGGAGATGTGATGTCGAAGATCATCCGCACCGCCGTCCTCGTCATCCTCGGAATCGTGTGGCTGCTGCCCGCGTACCTCCTCGTCGTGAACGCGATGAAGGACCCGATGACCTTCACCTCGAAGGAGTCGTGGATCCCCACCGAGTTCCACCTGTTCGAGAACTTCGCCGACGCGTTCGAGCTCTCGGGCCTCGGCGACAGCATCCTCAGCACCCTCATCTACTCGATCGTCTCGCCGACCATCGCCGTGCTCGTGGGCGCCGCGGCCGGGTACGCGATCGTGGCACTGCGGCTCAAGCGCGGCTTCCTGTGGTTCGTCGTGATCTTCGGCGGCACGGTGTTCCCGCTGCAGATGGTGCTGCTGCCGCTTTTCGACGCCTACTCGCGCATCGGACTCTTCGACACCCGCGTGGGCATGGTGATCATCTACACGGTGATCTCGATCCCGTTCTCGGCCTTCGTGATGCGCAACTTCTTCACCGGCGTCGCGCACAACGTGTTCGAAGCCGCGGTGCTCGACGGCGCCACCACCTGGCGCATCTTCGTGCGGCTGTACCTGCCGATGGCGTCGAGCGCGCTGGTCGCGATCTTCATCCTGCAGGCGACCTTCGTGTGGAACGACCTGCTGCTCGGCCTCACGCTCAGCCAGTCCGACGACATCCGCCCCATCATCACGACCCTGTCCGGCATGCAGAGCACCTATGGCGGCGCGCAGATGTCGGTCGTGCTCGCCGCGGCCGTGCTCGTCTCGCTCCCCACCGTGATCCTGTTCCTCTGCACGCAGCGGTTCTTCGCCAAGGGCCTCGCGCTCGGCCAGTACTGACCCCTCTCCCGCCCCTCGCCCCGCCCCTCGAAAGGCATCATGCATCCGCTCATCCCCACCGTCGAGGACCTCGCCGCCGATGCGGTCACCCACCACTACGACGACATGATCGCGCCGACCGGCCTCACGAACATGTTCGGCACCGTGCGCGTCGACCACGACCTGACCGCGATCAGCGCCGTGCAGTTCCCGCCCGTGTCGCAGGGGCTCACCCAGACCGCGGTGCTGTTCGTCGACGGCCGGCTGTTCGCCTCGTACGGCGTGCCCGTCACGCACGAGTGGCGGGCGGACCGGGTGGTGCGGCGGGCGACAGTCGGTGAACTCGAGATCGAGACGACCACGGTGTGCGTGCCGGGGAAGACGGCGGTGGCGATCGACATCGCGGTGCGCAACACCGGATCGCAGGATCGGGAGGTGCGGATCGGGCTCTCGGCAGCTGCCCGGGTCACCCAATCGCAGGAGGCGTGGCTCGACGCCGAGTCGCCCTCGGAGCGCGACACCGCGACCGTCGACGGCGAGCGCCTGCTGTTCTCGTCGGCGGATGCCGCGGCCTGGAGCGCGCAGGGACTGGCGGGCGGATCGGCGGCGCTGAGCGGAGTGGCCTCGCTCCCCGAGGCGTTCGACACCGGCATCGGCGGGAACGGTCGTGGCGGCGAGCTGTCGGTGGCGCTCGACGTGCCGGCCGGGGGCACCGCGCGCACCGCGTATGTGCAGGCGGTCGGGATCTCGGCGGCGGATGCGGCGCGGACGTACGACGCCGTGATGGCCGACGTGCCCGGTGCCGTCGCCGCGGCCGAGGAGTTCTGGAACCGACAGCTGCACGCCGCCTTCGACCCCGACGACGGGGAGTTCTCCGGGGCGCTGCCCGTGCTCGAGACGGCATCCGCGCCGCTCCGTCGCCTGTACTGGTGGGCGGTGCTCGGAGTGATCTGGTTCCGCCGCGACTTCGCGGGCAACGTGCTCGGCCGCTCGTACGACACCCTCATGCCCAACTACTGGGGCACCACCACGTTCATCTGGGACTACAGTCTGAGCTCGGTCAGCCACGCGCTGCTCGACCCCGCCGAGATGCGCAACCAGGTGCGGCACTGGATCTCGCTCGACATCCACTCGCACTTCGGCACCTCGTCGCTCACCGGCGGACCGGTCGGCCGCTGGTACTCCGTGAACGACTACGCCATGACCCGGCTCGTGCACGACTACGTGCGCTTCACCGGCGACACCGCGTTCCTCGACGAGATCGTCGGCGATCAGACGGTCGCCGAGTCGGTACGGCAGTGGGCAATGGCGTGGAAGAAGTTACGCGCAGGCACGGCCCTCGCCGATTACGGCGAGATCGACAACCTGCTGGAGTGCGTCAGCTCGTACACGCACGAGGTCGCGAGCCTCAACGCCGCGAACGTCTGGAGCATGCGGACGGCCGCCGCGCTCGCCGAGCTGCGGGGTGACTCCGCCGGCGGCGGCGAGCTGCGCGCGGAGGCCGACGCCCTGCTTCCCGCCGTGATCGAGCGCTACCTTCCCGGCGAGGGTATCTTCGCCGCGGGACAGCCGGACGGCACGCAGCTGCCGGTGCGGCACTGCTACGACTTCAGCGTGGTGGGCACCACGATCGCCGACGACCTCGCCCCCGGCATCCGCGACGAGATGGTCTCGTTCTTCCAGCGCGAACTGCAGACCGACAACTGGATGCGCGCGCTCTCGCCGTGGGACCCCGACGCCAGCTACAGCCCCCGACCCGACCATCAGTGGAACGGTGCCTACCCCGCCTGGCCCGCGGATGCCGGACGCGCCCTGGCCGCCCTAGGCGCTCCCGAGGTGCTCACGTCGTGGGTCGAGGGGCTGTCGCGCACGGCGAACCAGGGACCGATGGGGCAGGCGCACTTCGTGGAGGAGGCGCTGCCCGGGATCAACGGCGGCGCCCGCAAGGCTCCGCCGCAGCTGCCGTACATCATCGACTGGTCGTGCTCGTCGTCGGGCGCCTGGGTCGAGCTCGTGATCGAGGCCCTGTTCGGCGTCTCGGTCGCGGCCGACGGCACGGTGCGCGCGTCCGGCTGCGTCGCCGCACTCGACCCGCACGCGGTGCTGCTCGGGTTGCGCGTGGGCGAGAAGACCTACGACATCGACGCCTCGGGAGGGATCACCGAAACCCCCGGGCGCTGAGCACGACCAGCTGTACCCACACGAACACGAAGGAGTGATCGAGATGAGAAGACGCATGATCGCGGCGGGTCTCGCCGCCGCATCCCTGTGCGCGGGCGCGCTGTTCGCGGCCCCGGCGAGCGCGGCGGTTCCGGCCGGCGGCGGGCACGGCAACGGGCACGGACACGGCCAGTGCTCGCTGGTCGACAAGACGCTCACGGCCACATCGAGCGTGAACCAGAACCTGACCGAGACGTTCACGACCTACGGGAACACCGGCGGCGAATGGACCGGGGGCGACAGCACCTACTCGATGCCGCTCGGCAAGGGGAAGACCGGCTGGTTCTTCTCGGACACTTTCCTCGGCACCGTGAACCCCGACGGCTCGCGGCCGACCGACTCTCCGTTCGTGAACAACTCCGTCGTGGTGCAGGACCGCCGCGGCGACCTCACGACCATCACCGGCGGCACCCCCGACGACCCGGCCGGCATCATCCCGCCCGAGCCCGACGGCAAGTGGTACTGGATCGGCGACCCGACGCCCGGCCGTCACGGCACGGTGCAGGTGCCGCTGCTGCAGTTCGCCCGAACCGGCACGGGGCAGTGGGACTTCGCGTGGACCGCGAACCGGCTCGCCACGCTCGACGGTCAGACGCTGCAGCTCGAGGGCATCGTGGATCTCCCCTCGGCGACCGGCATCAACTGGGGCTCGTGGACCCTCGAAGAACGCGGCACGACCTACATCTACGGCATCGCCGACCCCGGCGGAGTGCGCTCGGCCTACGTCGCCAAGGTGCAGGGCAAGGACGGCCTGAAGGGCACGTGGACGTACTGGAACGGCACGAGCTGGGTGGCGAACGAGGCGGATGCCGTGCCCGTGGTGCCCTACGTGGCCAACGAGTTCAGCGTCGCCCCCTTCCGCGACGGCTACCTGCTCGTGACGCAGGACACCTCGGAGCTGTTCAGCACCCGCATCGTCGCGCGCACCTCGTGCTCGCCGACCGGTCCGTTCACCGACCCGGTCGAGCTGTACCGCACGCCCGAGACCGGGGCGCTCGGCAGCTACGGAGACCCCGACGTGTTCACCTACAACGCGCACGAGCATCCGAATCTGCGTCAGGGCAACCGCATCCTCGTCTCCTACAACGTGAACACCTTCGACAACGTGGGTGACGTGTACGACGACGCCTCGATCTACCGTCCGCGGTTCATCGACGTGCAGCTTCAGGTGAGCCGTTGACGGATGACCGCGCGGCGCTCCGGGGGCTCCTCGCCTCCGGAGCGCCGGTCACCTGGGTGTTCACGGGCGACTCGATCACGCACGGCCTGATCCACACCCGAGGGACTCGCAACTACGTCGACCACCTGCACGAGCTGATCCGCGGCGATGCCGGGCGGGTGCAGGATGCCGTGATCAACACGGCGATCACGGGGTGGCGGGCCGATCTGATCCTGGGCGACTTCGACCGTCGCGTGGCGCACTGGCGGCCCGACGTGGCGACGCTCATGATCGGCACGAACGACTGCACCACCGAGTGGCTCGACCCCGTGATCGAGGTGTCGGCGTTCGCGGAGTCGATCGCGGAGTTCGTGCGGCGGGTGCGAGCGCTCGGTGCGGTGCCGGTGCTGCAGACACCGCCGACCGTCGATCTGCTGCATGCGCCCGACCGCGCACGCATCGGCGAGTTCGCGCAGGCGATCCGCGATGTGGCCGCGCGGGACGGTGTGGTTCTGGTGGATCAGTACGCCGCGTTCGCGGAGTTCTCGGCGGGAACCGGTCCGGGCAACGAGGGCATGCCGTGGGGGCTGCTCGACGACGCGTTCCACCCGAGCGCCGCGGGGCATGCCCTGCTCGCACTCGGGTGGGCCGAGGTGGTCGAGATCGGCGGTGCCGGCTCGCCCGTGCTCGCGGATCTCGCGGCGCGGGTGGCGCTGGCGCGGCATCCGCAGTGGCCACCCGCGTGACGCGCGGCGTGCCGGGTTCGCGCGGGGCGGCGTGCCGGGTGGGGCGGTACACCTGTCGGGAGTTCGGACGGATGCAGGAGCGAAACGCCGCGAACCCTCCTGCATCCGTCCGAACTCCCTGCATCCGTCCCGGGAAAGGGTACGTCGCGGGTCAGCCGGCCTGCACGTCGAGCACCCAGGTCACGCCGAAACGGTCGGTGAGCATGCCGAAGCCGGCCGACCAGGCCGAGGCTGCCAGCGGCTCGACAACCGTCGCGCCCTCGGCCAGACCGTCCCAGTACCCCCGCAGCTCGTCGAGCGATTCCGCCCGCAGCGACTGGAAGAACGTGCGGTCGGTGATGGTCGCGCCGTTCTCCCGGTGCGTGGTGCCGGCGGTCGCCGTCGGGTCCGGGTCGTCTTGCCCCGGGATGTCGTACGCCATCAGCCGGATCCCCGTCGCGGCTTCGAGCTGTCCGAACACGATCTTGTCGAACCCGGGCACTCCCTCCGGCATGCCGAACTGGCCGTATGTCGCGGCGGTGACCTCGCCGCCGAACACGGACCGGTAGAAATCGAGCGCCTGTCGAGCCGTGCCGCGGAAGTTCAGGTGGGTCGTGGTGTTGATGGTCATCGGTCTCTCCTTCTTGTGCGGCCCGCCGTTCGGAACCGCCTGAGAGAACGATCACAGGGGTAGCGGTCGGTTTCTGTCCTCTACTGCGGGCAGACTGAATCGCATGGCCTCAAGCTCGTCACGAATGCTCGCGCTGCTGTCGCTGCTGCAGACACCGCGCGACTGGCCCGGCCACGTGCTCGCCGAGCGACTGGAGGTCAGCCCGCGCACGGTGCGTCGCGATGTCGATCGCCTGCGAGAGCTCGGCTACCGGATCGCTGCGGTCAAGGGTCCGTACGGCGGCTACCGCCTCGAAGCCGGATCCGAGCTGCCGCCGCTGCTGTTCGACGATGACCAGGCCGTCGCTATCGCGGTGGCGCTGCAGGCCGTCCCCTCCAGCGGCATCGACATCGAGGAGGGCGCGGCGCGGGCGCTCGCGACCGTGCGGCAGGTGATGCCCTCACGACTGCGGCACCGTGTCGACGGCATCCGCTTCACGGGTGCCACTGCCGATGTGCGCGTCGATCCGGCGGTGCTCGAAGCGGCGAGCGCGGCCGTGCGCGACCGCCAGGTGCTGCGCTTCGACTACGGCTCCGACCGCGACCGACCTGCCCGTCGCACCGAGCCGCACGCGGTGGTCGCCCGTGAGGGCCGCTGGTATCTGCTCGCATGGGATCTGGAGGTTGCGGATTGGCGTACCTTCCGGCTGGACCGGATGCAGCCGCGCACCCCTACCGGACCCACGTTCAGCCCGCGTCCGCTGCCGGCGGCGGATGCTGCGACGTATCTCGCGGCTCGGGCGAAGGGGTCGGCGACCGAGGATCGGTGGCCCTGCGTCGGCGAGGTCGTGATCGAGCTCCCTGCCCGCGAGGTCGCACCCTGGCTAGGCGAGGGCGAGCTGGAAGACCTCGGCGACGGCACATGCCGCATCACGGTCGGCTCCTGGTCGTGGGTCGGGGTGCTCGCCGCGGTCGCCCGGTTCGATGCGCCCTTCACGGTGGTGGGTCCGGCGCCGCTGCGAGAGGCCGCGGGGGTTCTCGCGGCGCGGTTTGCGGCGGGGGACTCTTCCTCCTGATCCAGGAGTTCTTACGAGCTTCTCCCATTCTCTGCAGCTGCGCCGCCACGGGACGGAATCACTGCAGGCGATGACGTTCACTAGTGCTATGACAAACTTTGCCATCGGTATTAGCGTGGAGGTATGGCCACGATGAACATCTCTCTTCCGGACGCGCTGAAGGACTTCGTCGAAACGCAGGTGGCCGAGCGCGGCTACAGCAACAGCAGCGAGTTCATGCGTGAATTGATCCGCCATGAGCAGGCCCGCGAGCAGCTGCGATCCCTGGTTGTCGACGGGATGACGTCGGGGCCGGGTTCCGAAGTGGACCAGGCGTACTTCGATCGCCTCCGAGACCGCGTCCACGCAGACGCCGCCGACGCGTGACTGCGGGGCGAGTCGTCACCACCAGGCGGGCGGATGAGGACATCGACGGCGCGGTCACGCGCTACCTCGGCGAAGCAGGGCCGCCGGTCGCGATCGCGTTCATCGACGACCTCCAGCATGCGATGAGCCGGCTCGCTGCGTTTCCCTCGCTGGGATCGGTGCGCTTCGAGCTGGTGACCGAGATTCCCGACATCCGCGCCTTCCCTCTTCGAAACCATCCGTACCTCGTCATCTACACCGATGATCCGGACGCCGTGCGAGTCCATCGCGTGCTTCACACGAGGAGAGACATCGCTGCCGCCCTCACCGAGAGCGATCGTGGCACCGCGTGGTCGCGACTCGTGCGCACCGGAAGGGTCACCCTCCCCACGAAGAAGGGCGCCCTGTCGCACCCACCGCAGCAACAGGACGAGACATCCGCACAGATCCTCGACGCCATCCGCGCCGACCGCATCTGACCTCCCGCACCCGCGGGAGAGGCGCCTCACCCGCGCCGGTAGACTGAGCATGCCCCGCCGGCCCCTTCCTTTGGAGTGCGCGTGACCACCGCCCCTGCACCTTCCCCCCAGCACGTCCCCGACTCCGTCGAGAACGCGATCGCGACGCCCGAGAAGGAGCAGCCGTACGCGGCCCTCGGACTCAAGCCCGACGAGTACGAGCGCATCAAGGAGATCCTCGGCCGCCGCCCCACCTCGGGCGAGCTGGCGATGTACTCCGTCATGTGGAGCGAGCACTGCTCGTACAAGTCGTCGAAGAACTACCTGCGCCGCTTCGGCCAGAAGGTCTCCGACGAGATGAAGGAACGCCTCATGGTGGGCATGGGCCAGAACGCGGGCGTCGTCGATGTCGGCGAGGGCTGGGCCGTCACCTTCAAGGCCGAGTCGCATAACCACCCCTCGTTCATCGAGCCCTTCCAGGGTGCGGCGACCGGCGTCGGCGGCATCGTCCGCGACATCATCTCGATGGGCGCACGCCCGGTCGCGGTCATGGACGCCCTGCGCTTCGGTGCGGTCGACCATCCCGACACCGCCCGCGTCGTGCACGGCGTGACCAGCGGCATCAGCTTCTACGGCAACTGCCTGGGCCTGCCGAACATCGGCGGCGAGACGGTCTTCGACTCCGTCTACCAGGCCAACCCGCTCGTGAACGCGCTCGCGGTGGGCGTGCTGCGCCACGAAGACCTCAAGCTCGCCAACGCGACCGGCGTCGGCAACAAGGTCGTCCTGTTCGGCGCCCGCACGGGTGGCGACGGCATCGGCGGCGCGAGCATCCTGGCCTCCGACTCGTTCGACTCCACCGGCCCGACCAAGCGCCCCGCGGTGCAGGTGGGCGACCCGTTCGCCGAGAAGGTGCTCATCGAGTGCTGCCTCGAGCTGTACCGCGGCGAGCTCGTCGAGGCGATCCAAGACCTCGGCGCCGCCGGCATCTCGTGCGCGACCAGCGAGCTCGCGGCCAACGGCAACAGCGGCATGAAGGTCTCGCTCGACAACGTGCTGCTGCGCGACCCCACGCTCACGGCCGAGGAGATCCTCATGTCGGAGTCGCAGGAGCGCATGATGGCGATCGTCGCTCCCGAGAAGCTCGACGCTTTCCTCGAGGTCGTGAACAAGTGGGAGGTCGAGACCTCCGTGCTCGGCGAGGTCACCGGCGACGGACGCCTCATCATCGACTGGCAGGGCGAGCGCATCGTCGACGTCGACCCCTCGACCGTCGCGGTCGACGGCCCCGTCTACGACCGTCCGGTCGCCTACCCGACGTGGATCGACGCCCTGCAGGCGGATGCCGCCGAGAACCTGCCGCGTGCGAACGACCCGGAGACGCTGCGCGAGCAGTTCCTCGCCCTCGTCGCCTCGCCGAACCTGGCCGACACGAGCTGGATCACCAACCAGTACGACTACTACGTGCTCGGCAACACGGCACTGAGCTTCCCCGACGACGCCGGCATGATCCGCGTCGACGAGGAGTCGGGTCTCGGCTTCGCGATCTCGACCGACGCCAACGGCCGCTACTGCCAGCTCGACCCGTACGCGGGCGCGCAGCTGGCCCTCGCCGAGGCGTACCGCAACGTCGCCGTCACCGGCGCCGTGCCCACGGCCATCACCGACTGCCTCAACTTCGGCTCTCCCGAGAACCCCGAGGTCATGTGGCAGTTCGGTCAGACGGTCGACGGTCTGGCCGACGGATGCTACGAGCTGGGCACCCCGGTCACCGGCGGCAACGTCTCGTTCTACAACCAGACCGGCGACGTGCCGATCCACCCGACCCCGCTCGTGGGCGTGCTCGGCATCATCGACGACGTCTCGCGCCGCATCCCCTCCGGATGGCAGGACGAGGGTCAGAACATCTACCTCCTCGGCACCACCTCGACCGAGCTCTCGGGTTCGGCCTGGGCCGACGTCGTGCATGACCACCTCGGCGGACTGCCGCCGAAGGTCGACCTCGCGGGCGAGAAGCGCCTCGCGGGTCTGCTCTCGGCCGCCCGCGACGAGTGGCTCATCTCCTCGGCGCACGACCTCTCCGAAGGCGGCCTCGCGCAGGCACTCGCCGAGGGCGTCATGCGCTTCGGCGTCGGCGCCCGCGTCTGGCTGAACGAGATCATCGAGAGCAACGGCGTGGATGCCGCATCCGCCCTGTTCTCCGAGTCGACCGGTCGCGTGATCGTGACCGTGCCGCGTGAAGACGACGTGAAGTTCCGCGGACTCTGCGAGGGACGCGACTACCCGGTGATGCGCATCGGCGTGACCGACACCGAGGGCGCGAAGCTCGAGGTGCAAGACGTCTTCACCGTGTCGATCGCCGAGCTGCGCGAGCGCTCGCAGGCCACGCTCCCCTCGTACTTCGGCCCGACGGTCACGGAGGTCAGCGCATGAGCGACGTGAGCCGGCAGAACCCGAACGAAGAGGACTACGGCGACCTCGGCGAGAAGCGCAACCGTCGCATCCGCATCGTCGCGTGGACCGTGATCATCGCGCTCATCCTCGGCGGTGGCGGCGCGACCGTGATCACCCTCATCCTCGGCTGAGAGCGGCCGGCCCCTCCGCCCCAGGTCGCAGTTCCGCACCCGCGTCGCAGTTCCGCCCCCGCGTCGCACGGATTCCACGATTGCGTGCGACCTCGATGAGAGAGTGCGACGCGGCCTCGCCAGGCGTACCCTCGGGCGGGAACGGAGGAACCATGACCATCCACCTCAGAGACGTCACCGCTGACGAAGACATCGAGGGGTACCTGCTCGGCTCACCCGTGAGCATCATGCGTGAGTTCATCACGACACCCGGTCGAGGACCACGTCTGCACCGGCATCCGTACGCCGAGACGTTCGTGATCCGTCGCGGCCGCGCGCTGTTCACGGTCGGCGACGATCAGGTGGTCGGCGTCGGAGGGCAGGTCCTCGTCGTCCCCGCGCTCGTCTCCCACCGTTTCGAGGTGCTCGACGGCGGCACATACGAGGCCACGCACATCCATGCGAACGACCGCTTCGTCACGGAGTGGCTCGAGTAGCCACGGCATCACCGCCGAACACCGCGCACAGCATCCCTCCCCAGGACGCCGCGAAACAGGTTTCTCCCCAGGCACCGTGATCGACCCTCTGAATGCGGGTGACCCCGCGGAGGATTCGAGGCATCACACACCACCAAGGGGGATGCCATGACCGAGGCGAAGCTCGAGCTGATCGCGAAGCTGCTGGCGAAGGCCGAGAGCACGACACCGGAAGAGGCGGAGGCTCTGACCGAGCACGCCGAGCGGCTGATCGTGAAGTACGGCATAGATCAGGCCCGCATCGACGAACGCCGTGGCCGGCTGGGCCAGACGCAGGAGCAGATCGTTCAGGAGCGGATGCTCTTCAGCGGCGTGTACGCCCGGGATCTGCAGGAGATCGGCGCGGGTGTCGCGCAGGCGCTGGGCACGGTGCGGCCGCTCGGGATGGAGGTGCCCGTCGGCGCGGGCCTGCTCCTGGTCGGGTATGCGTCCGACGTCACGCAGGTGCGCACCCTCACCGCGAGTCTCGAGGTGCAGGCCATGGTCGCGATGCGGAAGTGGTGGTCCGTGCAGCGCGAGATCTACCACCGGCACACGGAGTCCGAGAAGCGGCGTGCGCGCAGCGGCTTCCTGCGGGGCTTCGCCCGAGGTGTCATGAGTCGCATCCAGGACAGCCGCCGAACGATCGTCGAGGATGCGGGCACCGGCACCGCCCTGGTCCTGACCTCGCGCCGCGATCGGGTGGACGAGGCGGTCGACGCGATGGCGACCAAGCGCGCCCGACCTCGCCGCCAAGCCGATGCCGGAGCCTTCGCATTCGGGCACCGATCGGGGCGAGAAGCGCGAACCGGCGAGCGAGGCCGCCTGACATGACCGAGTCCCTGTACCCCCGGCGCGACGGAAGCTCAGCGGGCGAAGAGGTACCGGACCAGGTCGACGACCCCACCGGGATCGCGAGCCTCACGACCGAGCGACTCCACGATGATCGCCCCCAGGATGGCCCTGCCGATCTGGGCGATCGGTGCATCGGCCGGCAGCTGCCCGTCTCGGATGCCGCCGCGCAGGCGCTCCGACAGGTACTTCTCGACCCCGAGGCTCTCGCTCAAGTGCACACCGACCTCGGCATCATCGGCGGCCGCGGCGACGAGCGATCGCAGCAGGGCCTGCCCCTGAGGGGCCTCGAGGATCGACAGCACCGAACGCAGCCACGCCTCGACATCGCCCTGGAGGTCGCCGGTGTCCGCGACGACGAAGTCCACGGGGATGAGGCGCCCGTCGACCAGGCAGTCCGCGATGAGCGCACCCCGCGAGGGCCACCACCGGTAGATGGTCTGCTTGCCGACCCCTGCTTCCTTCGCGATGCCCTCGATCGTGAGCCGGTCGTACCCCTGCGCGTGGAAGAGTCGCGAGGTCGCATCGAGGATCGCTTCGCGCGCCGCGGTGCTGCGCACGGGCCCGCTCCGATGCTCGTTGACCATGCTCTCAGGATAGCCAAAGATGTCTAGACGAGACGTGCCGTATGATCTTTCGAGTCTGAAGGAGACCACTGTGGCTTCACTGCTCTACCGTCTGGGTTCGTTCGCTGCACGCAAGGCGTGGACGGTGATCGTGTCGTGGGTGTTGATCCTCGGCCTCGGCGTCGGCGCCTTCCTCACACTGGGGGGCACGCTGAGTAACAGCTTCGACATCCCCGGCACCGCATCGGGGGCCGTGACCGACGAGCTCGCCGACAAGCTCCCGGATTCTGCAGGCGGCACCGGAACGGTCGTGTATCGGACCACCGACGGTTCGGCGTTCACCGACGAGCAGAAGCAGGACATCTCCGATCTCGCTGCCAGCGCCGAGGATCTCGATGGCGTCGCCTCCGTGATCGATCCGTTCGACGCGCAGCAGCAGCAGGCCGATCGCGCGAAAGAGCTCGCCGACGGCGAGAAGCAGATCACCGACGGCCGCGCCCAGCTCGACGCTGGGCAGACGAAGCTCGACGAGGGCAGGGCCCAGATCGAAGCCGGCCTCACCCAGCTCACGGCGGCCCGCACCCAGGCGGAGCAGGCCGGCGCCGGCCCCGAGCAGCTCGCCGCCCTCGACGCCCAGGTGGCGGCGTTGAACGCGCAGGCAGCCGAGCTCGAGGCCCAGAACGCGAAGCTGGACCAGTCCCGCATCACCCTGCAGGAGAACGCCGACCAGGCGGAGTTGGGCTCCACCCTCCTCGACCTGGCCGACGGCATCGGCGTGGTGTCGGAAGACGGGTCCACCGCGATCGTCAACATCTCGTTCGTCGACCCGCGCCTCGAACTCTCCGAAGAGGTCAAGCAGGGCACGATCGACCATTTCGCATCCGCTCCGATCGACGGCACCGAGGTCGACTTCGGCACCGACATCGCGCAGGGCGTGCCCGAGATCTTCGGCGTCGGCGAGGCGGTCGGTCTCGTGTTCGCCGCGATCGTCCTCATCGTGATGCTCGGGTCGCTCATCGCCGCAGCCCTCCCCATCGTCACCGCCATCGTCGGCGTCGGTGTCGGTGTCACGGCATCCCTCGCGTTCTCCGGCGTGGTGGACATGGCGTCTGTGACACCGGTGCTGGGCGTGATGCTCGGCCTCGCGGTCGGCATCGACTACTCGCTCTTCATCGTCAACCGACACCGCAAGCAGCTGCTCGCAGGGGTTCCGGTGCGCGAATCCATCGGCCTGGCCACCGGCACGTCCGGCACCGCCGTGGTGTTCGCCGGCACGACCGTGATCGTCGCGCTCCTCGCGCTCAACGTGACCGGCGTCCCGTTCCTCGGCCTCATGGGCACGGTCGGCGCAGTGTGCGTCGCGGTCGCCGTGCTCGTCGCGATCACCCTCGCGCCCGCCATCCTCGGGCTCGTCGGCGACCGTCTGCTCAGCCGCCGCGCTCGCGCGACGGTCGGGCAGGAGCACGCCGCGGGCAAGCCCGTGAAGCGGATGTCGACCCTGCGCGCGGTCGTCACCACGCTCGTGAGCGTGGTCGCGCTGCTCATCATCGCGATCCCCGCGATGTCGATGCGACTCGGCCTGCCCGACGGGTCGAGCGAACCGAGCGACTCGACCAGCTACCGCGCGTTCCAGACCGTCGACGAGCAGTTCGGCGAAGGTGCGAACGGCCCCCTGCTGGTCACCGCGACCCTCGACGACGCCGTCACCGACGATGATCTGCTCTCCACGCAGGTCACGATCGCACAGGCCATCGCCGACCAGGACGACGTCGTGGCGGTCGCTCCGATCGCCACGTCCGACGACAACACCCTCCTCGCGTTCCAGGTCGTCCCCGAGGAGGGTCCGAACAGCGCCTCCACCGAGAAGCTCGTACAGGACCTCCGCGCCCTGCCGGCGATCGGCGACGGCATCACCCTCGGCGTCGCGGGTCAGGCCGCGATCAACATCGACATCTCCGAGGCTCTGGCCGGGGTCCTGCCGCTGTACCTCGTGGTCGTGGTCGGCCTCTCGCTGCTCATCATGATCGTCGTGTTCCGCTCGCTGCTGGTGCCCCTCATCGCCACCGGTGGGTTCGTGCTCTCGCTGTTCGCGACGTACGGCCTGATCGTCGCGGTGTTCCAGTTCGGCTGGGGCGCCGAGATCATCGGGCTGCACAGCACCGGGCCGATCCTGAGCTTCCTGCCGGTGATCCTCGTCGGCATCCTGTTCGGGCTCGCGATGGACTATCAGCTGTTCCTCGCCTCCGGCATGCGCGAGGCGTACGTGCACGGAGCATCGGCGCGCGATGCCGTGGCCCAGGGCTTCCGTGCCGGCCGCTCGGTCGTGACCGCCGCCGCGCTCATCATGGTGTCGGTGTTCGGCGGGTTCATCTTCTCGGAGTCGACGATCATCCGCTCGATCGGGTTCGGCCTCGCGTTCGGCGTGCTGCTCGACGCGTTCGTGGTGCGGATGCTGCTGATGCCCGCGCTCATGCATCTGCTCGGCCGTTCGGCGTGGTGGCTGCCGCGCTGGCTCGACCGCATCCTGCCGAACGTCGACATGGAGGGGGCGGCCCTCGAGCGCGATCACCCCGGCATGAAGGCCGTGGCCGTTCCGACGACGACCGACTCGGTGCCGACGAGCGGGCACTCGGCCTGAGGCGGCGGGCGTCGCAGATTCGCGTCGAGGTCGCAGTGTTCCGCCTGGATCCTGCGACCTCGACGCGAAAGTGCGACGGTTGGGGCCGGGGTGTCGGTGGGGATGCCTAGAGTGGGCGCATGAGTTCTGACCCACGCGCGCTGCTGCAGGAGTTGCGCGTCCAGGCCGAGGCCCGGGTGCAGGCGGCGGCCGCAAGCCTCGACGAGCTCACCCACGACCGCGAGAGCTCGAACGACGACGACGAACACGACCCTGAGGGCGTCACGCTCTCGTCGGAGTGGTCACGGCTGACCGGGCTCGCCGAGGCGGCAGCATCCGAACTCCGACAGGTCGACGACGCGCTGGCGCGAGTGGATGCCGGCACCTACGGCGTCTGCGCGAACTGCGGCCGGCCGATCCCCGCGGCACGACTGCAGGCCCGACCGTTCGCCGAGTACTGCGTCGCCTGCGCCGAGAAGCTCGGGCACTAGCGCTGACACGGGTGGACGAGCGCGAGTAGCATCCCACCCATGCCCATCACACTCGAGAACGTCGGGATCGCCGTGCGCGACCTGGAAGCCACCATCTCCTTCTTCACCGACCTCGGCCTCACGGTGCTCGGTCGCGACGAGGTCAGCGGGGAGTGGGCGGCGACCGCGGTCGGACTCGACGGCAACCACGCGAAGATCGCGGTGCTGCAGACCCCCGATGGACGCGGCCAGATCGAGCTGTTCGAATACATCCACCCGGATGCGATCGAGACGGAACCGACCCTTCCCAACGAGATCGGCATGCACCGCATCGCCTTCTCGGTCGACGACATCGACGAGTCGCTCGAAATCGCGGCCCGCCACGGCTACCAGCCACTGCGCGGCGTCGCGAACTACCAGGACGTCTACAAGCTCACCTATCTCCGCGGCCCCAGCGGCATCCTCGTGATGTTCGCGCAGGACCTCACGAAGAGCTGACCGCGCGTCCCCAGACTTCCCGTGCACGGCTTCGGCACCTCGTGCACGACTTCGGAGTTCCCCGTCGACACGCGGCCGTTCGGTCGATCCGCCCGGCGCGTCATGCGCGATCTCCGAAGCTGTGCGGCGACGAGGGGGCCAAGCAGTGACGAGGCCGCCTGACCCGAACGGGCTCGCGCGGTCTCAGGCGGAGAACTCCCCCTCGGGAGGAGATTCTCGGCGAATCCGTCCGCCCGAGGGGGAGAAGTCCGCCCGAAGCCGGGTGCCCGACGCCGGGTGCCTGAAGGGGGACAGCCGCAGCGAGGCAGCTCAAGCGGTCACCCCCACGCGCGGCAGCCGAACACGCGACACCGAGCCGGACAGCCGAAGCGGGGCAGCCCCCGAAGGGACTGCCCCGCCACGACAGGAACCTACGGCAGCGCCGGGCCCCCTGGTCCCGCACCCGGCACGGGGTAGTACACGGGCGGAGTGTCGTCCCACGCCGACGGCAGCATCAGCAGGTCGTCGTAGTGGTGCATGGCGATGCCGCCGAACGAGGCGTCGTCCTGGAACGCGGCGTACGTCTTGTCGAGCTCGCCCTCGAGGTAGGTGCGTCCCTCCTCCCAGAACGTCACGGTCTCGGGGTCACCCGTGCCGGAGAGGTCCTTGGTCTCGATGCCGACCACGACCGAGTGCGGCTTGCCGATCTGGTTCGCGTAGTCGATCTCGTGCTGCGCCTGGGCGATGATGCCCGCACTGCCGTCGGCCGTGTCGCGGTAGTCCATGATCGCGATGTAGTCGGTCATGTCCTGGATGTGATCGCTGAGCGGCTTGGTCTGGCCGTTCCAGGTGATCGAGGTGCAGCAGGCCGAGGAGTCCAGCCAGCGCGGGATCGCGGGCCCGACCAGCACCGGCAGCCCGGAGGCGTCGCGGCGCTCGATGAGCGTGTCGAGGATCTCGAGCCACCGGTTCGGGAGGCCGCCGCTGTCGGGCAGCTTCCAGTCGGTGAGGATGTACGGCTCGATGTCGACGTTGATGCCGTCGAAGCGCGCGGACTCCGGCACGGCGAGGTTGTAGTCGAGGACCTTCTCGAACTCGTCGACCGCGAAGTGCTCGAACTGCTCCAGGGCGCCCAGATACGGCGGACGCGTGCCACCGGCAACGGTGGCCTGCACGTGGTAGCCGCGGGCGCGCGCCCACTCCACGAACGCCACGACCTCGTCACGCGAGTCGCGCAGCATGTCGGTCGTGCCGTACTTGTCGACGCCGAGGTAGATCGTGCGGATGGGGTCGGACCCGAACGTCGTGGTGTCATCCATTACGGCGCCGAGGCGGTCGCGGGCGTCCTCATCGAACACGGCCTCGTACGAGGCGCGCTCCCAGATCCACATCGCGCGGTCCTGGTCGTAGATCACGGGGGTCTCGGCGGTGGCTCCACCGAGCGCGACGTAGGTGGTCGGCGCGTCAGTCGTGTGCCCCGACACGTCGGTCGCCCGGGCCTCGATGCTCGCGAACTCGGAACCTGCGACGGGGAAGGATGCCGTGTACTCGCATCCGCCCTGCGCCGCAGCGGCCTGCCAGGCACCGCCGTTCACCCGCACCTCGACGGCGGACAGCGCGCGGTCGGATGCCACGTCGACGACCACGTCGAGGGAGGAGCCCGCATACGCGCCCTCGGTCGGCGAGACGACCGTGACGACCGGGCGGGATGCGGCGGGGTTGTCGACCTCGACGGCGAGGAACTCCGACCAGGTCGTGTAGAGGGTGGTGAGGTCGAGGGCGCGCACGGCGAGGTCGAGTCGCCCGTCGCGGTCGGCGATGTCGATGTCGATGCTCCACGTGCCGGCCGTGCCGGTCACCGGGATCGGGATCACCTCCTGGGCCCCCACGACGAGTACGAGCTCGGAGGTGTTCGCGAACGTCCCCTCCACCGTGAGCGTCGATCCGCTGACGGTGCCGCCGTCGACGGGCGAAGTGATCGCGAGCTCGGTCGTGACGGTCTCCGCAGAGGCGGCGCCGCCGGCGGCGACCACCCCTCCGGTGAGAAGGCTCGCGGCGACCAGCGCCGACAGCCAGCGTGTGCGTCTCATCGGTGTCTCCTTCCGCTCCGCCAGGCGCGGAGTCGTCGTGACTGCCACCGTGACGCGCGGGCATCCGGTGGTCAACGAAAGGTCCGAGAAGGGGAATGACTGGAGGAAGGAATCGGGACTTCGCCGGCTTCGGCCCTGCACTTCGCTCGGCCGATCGCACGTGCGTCGGCCCTTTCGCCCGGATGCGGCGGAGGGAAGCGCGAATCCCCGCAGCACGCGCCGCGAGTGCCCGACACCTTGCCGAACCGAGTCCGAATGAATACGGTTGCATAGCAAAGACTCACGGGCATCCACGGGCCGAGGAGGGCGACATGGGAGCTTTTCCGAACACCCAGCCGCTGTTCGTGAGCCTGGCGCAGCAGCTCC
The DNA here is from genome assembly GCF_012030385.1 of Microbacterium sp. B19(2022). Lineage (NCBI taxonomy): Bacteria > Bacillati > Actinomycetota > Actinomycetes > Micrococcales > Microbacteriaceae > Microbacterium > Microbacterium sp. B19(2022). Next base: position 39,663 of record NZ_JAAUVO010000007.1, on the reverse strand, counting down.
GCGACCGCATCACCGCCGGCGAGTGGTCACGGGGCGAGCGCCTGCCACCGGAGGCGACTCTGGCGGCGACGCACGCGGTCGGCATCAACACCGTGCGTCGGGCGGTGGGGATGCTCGTCGACGACGGAGTGGTGGTCCGCCGCCAAGGATCCGGCACCTACGTGTCGGCGCGCTGGACCGGGACGACGCCCCTGATCGGCGTGATCGTCCCGTCGCGCAGCTACTACTTCCCCACGGTCGTCGACGGGATCACGGAAGTGGCCCGGGCCGCGGGCGCGACCGTGCGCATCGTGTCGAGTGAGTATGACGACGCCCTGGAGATCCGCCGCATCCGCGAGCTCCTGGCCGCCGGATGCGACGGCCTGTTGATCACCCCGACACTGCACCGCACCGACCCGACGGCGCGACTCGACCTGCTGCGCGCACTGCCGATCCCGGTGGTGCTGATGGAGCGGATGCCGACGGATTCGCCGCCGGACGACGGGCTCTCGGCGGTGTGCACCGATGTCGTCGCGGGCGGATACGCGGCCGTGCGGCACCTGGCACGGCAGGGCCGTCGGCGTATCGGATTCCTCGGGCGTCGTGACACCGCGACCGCCGATGCCGCGCTGCGCGGCTACCGTCGCGCGATCGACGATCTGACCCTTGTCGACCTCCCGGGCGCGGTGGTGCGTCGGGACTCGTGGGACGACGCCGCACTCGCCGACTACGCGCACCGAGCGCTCTCGGTGGGACTCGACGGCGTCGTCTGCCTCGGCGACCGCGAAGCGACGGCGCTCCTTCCGCACCTGAGGCGCGTGGGGCTCTCGCTTCCCGACGACCTCGCGCTGGTCGCCTTCGACGACGAAGAGGCGGCGGATGCGTCGCTCCCGCTCACCGCCGTGTCCCCGCCGAAGCGCGAGATCGGACGCCTCGCGGCGGCCACACTGTTGCGGCAGCTGGGGCGCGGGGGCGACCGAACCCCGGTGCGGATGCTGCTGCAGCCGGTCGTTCGGGAGCGGGCCTCCACTACCGTCGCATCCACCCGCGTCTTGCAACCGCTTGCATGATCGCGCCGCGCGTCATAGGTTGAGATCAGGCCCGCCCCAGGGTTCGACGATCGACCCGAGGATTCCCGTGCCCCACAGCCCGCGCCGCACCCTACCGCGCGCCCCCGTGCGCATCGTGCACCTCGGACTCGGTGCCTTCCACCGTGCACACCAGGCCTGGTACACCGCCCACGCCGATCCCGATCACGAGTGGGGCATCGCCGCGTTCACGGGTCGCGCGCCCGATGCCGCCGAGACGCTCACACGACAGGATGACGTGTACACCCTCCTCACGCGCGGCGCGGAGGGCGACCATCTCGAGACCATCGAGAGCATCGTGGCCGCGCACGACGGCGGCGACACCGACGCGCTGCGCGACTACCTCACCCGCCCCGAAGTCACGGTCGTCACGCTCACGGTGACCGAGAAGGGCTACCGACGCGGATCGGACGGCCGCCTCGACGTCGCCGACCCCGACATCACCGCCGACATCTGTGCGCTGGGCGAAGCCTTCGCCGATCGGGAGAACCCGCCGGACACCATCGCGAACGGCGTCCTGCGCACGATGCCCGCCCGCCTGCTCTGGGCGCTCGACGCTCGACGCCACGCCCTGCCCGACGGCACGATCACGCTGATCCCGTGTGACAACCTCGATGACAACGGCTCCGTGCTCCGGGCCGTGCTCGGCGACCTCGCCGCGCTCACCTCCCCTCCCCTCGGCGCCTGGATCGACGCGCAGGTCGACGTGGTCAGCACCTCCGTGGACCGCATCACCCCGCGCACCACGGCAGACGACATCGACGCCGTCGCCGCCCGTGAGGGCATCCGCGACGAAGCCCTGGTGGTGACCGAGCCGTTCCACAGCTGGATCCTGAGCGGACGCGTCCGCGCCGCCCGACCGCGCTGGGAGGATGCCGGCGCCTCGATCGCGAACGACATCGAGCCGTTCGAGCAGCGCAAGCTCTGGATGCTCAACGGTGCGCACTCCCTTCTCGCCTCCGACGGCATCCTGCGCGGACATGAGACCGTCGCCGAGGCCATCGCCGACCCGGAATGCGCGGCGCTGGTCCACGACCTGTGGGATCTCGCCCAGCGGCGCCTCGATGCCTCCGCCGACAGAGCCGGCGTCGAACTCGACCTTCCCGCCTACCGGACGGCGCTGCTCGAGCGATTCGCGAACCCCGCGATCGTGCACCGGCTGCGCCAGATCGCCGCGGACGGCAGTCTCAAGCTGCGTGCCCGCATCGTCGAGCCGGTGCGCCGCGCCCGCGCCGACGGCGAGACGGGGGCGGCCGGCATCGCCGCGATCGCCGCCTGGGCCCGGTTCGTCATCGCCGAGGTGCACGCAGGACGTCCGCTCGACGACGTCGCCGCGGAGGAGCTGGCCGCACGCGCGACAGATGCCGATCCGCATCGCGCCCTGCTCGACCTGCTCGCGCCCGATCTCGCCGCGGACCCCGCCGTGCTCCAGATGCTCACCGACCACGCCCGCTGATCCGTCCCCGCTGATCCCCCCACACACCCCACGCACGAAGAGCGCCGATCCCGAAGGACCGGCGCTCTTCGGCGTCTGCGGCATCAGCCCTTGACGGCACCGGCCATCATGCCCGCGCCCAGGCGACCCTGAACGAAGAGGAACAGGATGACCACGGGCACCGAGATCAGCGTGGCGCCCGCCATGATCCCTGCCCAGTCGGTGGCCGACAGCTCGCTGCTGAACGTCTGCAGCCAGAGCGGCAGGGTGGCGTTGCCCGGCTTCGTCATCACGACGAGGGCCAGGGTGTACTCGTTCCACGCCTGCAGGAACGCGAAGACGGATGCCGTGACGATGCCCGGTCCGAGCAGCGGCAGCGTGACCCGCATGAACGCCCCGAACCGGCTGCAGCCGTCGACCATCGCCGCCTCTTCGAGCTCGGCCGGGATGCCGTGGATGAACCCGCGCAGCAGCCACACCGTGAACGGGACGACCGTGCCGATGTAGAGCAGCGACAGGCCACCGACCGTGTTGAGCAGGTGCCAGCCGTCGAGCATGCGGAACTGCGAGATGAACAGCGCCTCGGTCGGGATCATCTGCACGATGAGCACGAGCAGGATGATGAGGCCGCCGCCCTTGAAGCGGAAACGGCTCACCGCGATGGCCGCGAAGAACCCGAACAGCACGGCGACCACGACCACGATGGCCGTCACGCCGGCACTCATGCCGAGCGCCGACCAGAAGCCGCCGTCGGCGAGGATGCTCCCGAAGCTGTCGAAGCTCAGCGGGAACGGGAAGAACCGCGGCGTGCGCGAGAACAGCTCTTCGTTCTCGGAGAGCGCGGTGTTCACCATCCAGTAGATCGGGAAGACGAGGAGCAGCGCGGCGGCCACTGCGACGCCGTTCCAGGTGCGTCGGCGGGTGTCGTTGCGGTTGCCGATGGTCCGACGCGAGCGCGGTGGCACGACGGCGGCGATGTCGGTGGTCCTGGTCATGGTCGGGGCACTCATTCCGAGACCTCCTTCTGCTGGGCGAACATCTTCGCGATGTACTTCCAGGTGAGCAGCAGCGTGAGGATGAGCACGATCGTCGCGAGAGCCGACGCGTCGCCGTACTCGCCCTGGCCGATGCCGATCCGGTAGATGTAGGTGCCGAGGAGGTTGGTCTCCTCGATCGAGACGCCCGCCTGCTGCAGCACGTAGATCTGCGTGAACACGCGCAGGTCCCACACGATCTGCAGGAGTCCGACGATCATGACCGCCGGGGTGATGAGGGGCATCGTGACGTGCCGGAAGCGCGTCCAGGGCCCGGCCCCGTCGAGCTCCGCCGCCTCGAGCACTTCGGTGGGCACCTGGGTGAGGGCGGAGTAGATCATGAACACGATCAGGGGCAGGCTGCCCCAGATCACGGTGATCGCGGCGATCGTGAACACACCCATCGGGGTCGAGGTCCACGGGAACCCGGCCATGTCGGGGAATCCGATGCGCGCGAGGATCCAGTTCACCAGGCCGTAGCGGGCGTCGAACAGCCACTGCCAGATGACCATGGTCACCAGCGCCGGGGTGGCCCACACGAGCAGCAGTGTCACCTGCAGGGCGATGCGCGCCCAGCTGCTCACCTTCGTCAGCAGCAGCGCGATCAGCATGCCGATCACCATCGACAGCGAGGCGCATACGGCGCAGAAGAGCACGGAGCGGAAGAACACGACCCACATGTTGGGGTCGGTCAGGATCCTGCCGTAGTTCGCCAGGCCCACCCATTCGGGCTCCTGCCCGAACTGCTGCGCCAACCCGAACTTCTGCAGCGACATGACGAACTGCTGCAGGAGCGGCCAGCCGAGGGCGATCAGCACCGCCGCGAGGAGCGGCGCGATCAGGAGGTACGGGAGCAGCGCTCCCCGCGCGCGACGCGGGCGCGTGCGGGGAGCGGGCTGCTGCGGGGCCGCCTCGGGGGCGACCTCGACATCGATCACGGGAGTGGTCATCATCAGTCGGCGTTGAGGGTCGCTTCGATCTTCGCGCCGATGCGCGTGACCACCTCGTCGATGTCCTCACCCTTGGCGATCGCCGAGTACAGGTCGACCGGGATGTTGTTGCCCTCCACGATCGCCCAGTTCGGCGCCGCCGGGGTGAGCGCGCTCGTCTCGGCGATCTGCTGCTGCAGCTCGGCGTCGACGATGCCGTCGGGGATCGCCGATGCGAAGGTGGTGTTGCCGGGGACCCAGCCGGAGTCCTCGGCGAGCTGGGTCATGAAGTCCTCGCTGAGGATCAGCTTCATGGCCTTCTTCGCGAGCTCCTGCTGCGACGACTTCGCGGCGATGCCGACGTTGGATCCGCCGAGGAACTGGTGGCTCTCGCCGCCGGCCTCGACCGGGGGAAGCGCCATCACACCGGTGACGTCGGCGAGCTCGGGGGAGATGCTGTCCTGTGCGAAGACGCGGTAGGAGAACATCGCGACCTCGCCGTTGTTGTACGGCACCCACGGGTTGCCCGCGGTCTCCTTGGCGTCAAGCGCGCCGAGGGCCGAACCCTGCCAGATGGTCTGCATCTGCTCGAGAGCGGCCTTGGCCTCGGGGGTGTCGAGTCCGCTGACCCACGCGCCGTCCTTCTCCTCGGCGTAGTTCGCGCCGTGGGAGAACAGCCAGCCCTCGAGCCCGTGCACGTCGACGACGGGGAAGTAGATGCCCTTGAAGCCCTCGACGCCGTCGGGGTTCGCCTGCTGCACCGTGGCGGCTGCGGCGACCAGGTCGTCGAGCGTCACGGGAGCGGCGATGCCCGCCTTCTCGAGCAGATCGGTGCGGTAGAAGACGACGCTGGTGCCCGCGTAGAGCGGGTAGGCGTAGGTCTTGCCGTCGAGCGTCGCCTGGTCGACGAAGCTGGGGATCAGGTCGTCGCCGTCGACCTCGTCGTACAGGTCGGAGATATCGGCGAGCGCCCCGACGTTCGCGAACGTCGCGGTCTTGGTGTTGCCGATCTCGACGATGTCGGGGGTCTCGGACTCACTCGCGAGCGAGGTCTGGAGCCGGGAGACGATGTCATCCCAGGGCTGCATCTCCACCGTCAGCGTGGAGCCGGGGTTCTGGGCGGCGAACTCGTCTTCGAGCCACGCGACCGCATCCTCGGACACGGAATCCTGCATGAGCCACACGCGGAGGTCTCCGCTGTCGGCGTCGCCTCCGTCGTTCCCGGTGCCTGAGCTGCAGCCGGTGACGGCCAGCACCGCGGCCAGTGAAGCGGCCGCTGCGATCACAGTGCGTCTTGCCATTCTCGTTCCTCCATGGTCTTCCTCGACGGGCCCGAAAGGCGCCCGATGAACGGGTGTTTCAACCATTTCTCACGCTAACGTGCAAACGGTTGCATTACAATAGCTTCTTCGTTGAAGAGGGTGTAACGGTTGTGTTTCTGTTTGATTACCAGGGATAAGTCAGTGCGTGCGGGTAGCGCGATGCAGCGATCACGACCTTCGGGGGCGTGATCCCTGCACCGCGTTGCACAGGGTCAGACGGCGATGGCCGCCGTGGCGCGGGCGACAGTTTCCAGCACCGCGATCGGTGCGAGCAGCTGCGCCGTGGGGATCGGGGCCTCCCCCGTCGCGAGCATGCCGGCGAACGCGTCCACGCCGGGCTGCACGTAGTCGGCGCCGAGCACGATGTCGCGACTGATGACCCCGTGGCCGCCGACAGCCGTCGCGCGGAACGGCACCTGACCGTCGCCGTCGGGGCGGATGAACTCGAGCGTGACGAGCACGCCGCCGACACGGTAGCGCGCGACGACCCCTCCCGGGAGGCGCTGCACGTCGGTGTCCTCGGGTTCCCCCGGCACGAGGCGCTGCGCCACGTCGGCGATGTGGATGCCGTAGAAGAAGATGCCGCTGTACGGGCTGGCCGCATCCGCGGGTCCGGTCACGGTGACCGCCTGCAGCTCGCCGATCGACCCGAGGCCCTCGGCGATCGCGTCGGTGTCGGCCACCCAGCGCAGCGCCGACGACGAGGTGAGCACCGTGCCACCGCGCTCGGCCGCGGCGACGATCTCGTGCGCATCGGCGACGCTCGCCGCCAGCGGCTTGTCGACCCAGACCGGCGTTCCCGCCTCGAGGAACGGCACGGCGTGCGCCCGGTGCAGCGCCCCGTCGCGCGAGGTGACGATGAGCGCATCGATGCTGCCGAGCAGGTCGCCCGACTCGGCGACGATCCGCTCGATGCCGCCGAGCTCCGCGAGCTCGCGCGTGCGGTCGTCCTCGCCCGCGACGAGCGCCACCACACGCACCGGCACGTCATCCGGCCGCTCGACGTTGAGGTAGCGGATGATCTCCTCGGCGTGGCTGTTCTCGATGCCGACGATCGCGACGTTCTTCGTTTCCATGTCTCTCATCCTCTTTCACTCGTGCAGGTCGACGGGACGACCGGTGCGGGCCGACTCGTACACGGCGAGCACCACCTGCAGCGCTCGGCGGCCGTCGTCGGTGGTGATGGCGGGGCGACCGCCGCTGCGGATCGCGCTCACGACGTCGAGGTACTGCCGACGATGCGCCATGTCGACGTCGCTCCACCCCTCGGGCACATCGTGCTCGACGAGCGAGTCGGCGTCGGGCTGCGGCGCAGAGGCCGAGGCGAAGAAGGAGAGCCCGTCGTTCTCCATCACCGCGGTGCCCTGCGAGCCGTGCACGGCGAGGCGCACCGGCAGCCCCGGGTAGGCCGCGGTGCTGGCGAGCAGCAGGCCGATGGCGCCGCTCTCGAACTCGATCGTGGCGCCCGCGACATCCTCCACCTCGATGCCCTCGTGCGCGAGGCGGCCGGTCTTCGCACTCACCGACACCGGCGTGCCGAGCATCCACAGCAGCAGGTCGAGCGCGTGGATGCCCTGGTTCATGAGTGCACCGCCGCCGTCGATGGCCGCGGTGCCGCGCCAGTCGCCGGACTCGTAGTACTCCTGCGGGCGGAAGAACGCCGACTCCACGACGCCCGACGTCACGCGTCCGAGCGCGCCCTCGTCGATGGAGCGGCGGATGAACGAGGCCACCGGCTGGAAGCGGCGCTGACTGATGACGGAGACCGTGCGTCCGGAGGCGCGCTCGGCCGCCCGCACCCGATCGGCGGATTCGAGTGTGACGTCGATCGGCTTCTCGACGATCACGTCCACCCCCGCGTCGAGGGCGGCGACCACCGCGTCGGCGTGGAAGGCGCTGGGCAGGCAGATCGCGGCGAGGTCGACGCTTTCGGCGCGGTAGGCCTCGGCGGCCGACGCGTGGAACGGCACGCCGTACTGCTCGGCGAGCGCACGCCCACGAGCCTCGTCGACGTCGACGATCGCGGCGAGCACGCCGGCGTCACCGAGAGCCGCGACGAGGCGCGCGTGGACGGCGCCGATCACCCCGGCGCCGACGATCGCGATGCGCAGCGGTTCGGTCATGATGTCTCCTGTCGTGGGGGTGGATGCCGGAGGTGTCGGCGCAGTCGGCGGGGGTCTCAGTCGACCGGGCGCGACCAGGCCAGCGCGGTGCCGCCCTGGTCGGCGGATGCCTGGGCGAGGAGGGCGAGTCGGGTCGCGGCGAGCGAGTCCCGGGTTCCGACCTCGGGGGTACGCCCGTCGGCGAAGGCGTCGAGCGCCTCTTCGGCCGGACGCCGCCCCGACGGCAGATCGAGCGCGCGGGTCGGCTGATCGTGGGTTGTGACCTCGACCCGGCCGCGAGCCCAGAAGATCTCCGCGGTCCCGCGGGTGCCGACCAGGCGCAGCCGATAGTCGCCGTGCACGTCGGAGGCCTGCGGGGTGAGCCAGCTCACCTCGGCGGAGACGACGGTGTTCGGTGTCGTGAGGGTGGCCGAGCCGTAGCGCGCGAATCCCTCGGCGCCGTCGAGCGGGGCCGAGACGGCTCCCCGGATCACGCCCTCGTCGGCCGGCGCGAACAGGAGCGCGGCGTCGAGGTCGTGCACCGACAGGTCGGTCAGGATGCCGCCGTACTGCGCCGGGTCGAAGAACCAGTCCGGCCGCTGGGCGCGGTTGAGCTTGTGGGGGCCCGACGAGGTGACGCCGACGATGTCGCCCAGCTCGCCGGCGCGCACGACGTCGAGTGCGGCGAGGGTCTCGGGGTAGCCGCGCTTCTCGAGCAGCAGGTTCACGGTGCGGTCGACCTCGGCGGCCGCCGTCTCGATCTCGTCGAGTTCCGCGAGCGAGGTGCACAGCGGCTTGTCGGCGAGCACATGGGCACCGGCACGGAGCGCGGCGATGGCATCGGCGCCACGCGCTCCGTAGACACCGGCGATCACGGCGACGTCGACGCCCTCGGCGAGCAGATCCTCGGCGCGGTCGAAGGCGGGCACGCCGAAACGGGCGGCGTGATGCGCGGCGACAGCAGGGTCGGCGTCCTGTACACCGACGAGCTCGAACGCGGCGCGGTCGGCGCGGGTCAGCTCGTCGAGCACGTAGTCCACGTGCGGATGGGCGGCACCGATGATCGCGATCCGAGGCATGGGCGACAGTAAATCATGCGACCGGTTGCATGGTCAACCGCCGATCGTGTGCGCAGCCTCCGTGGTGGCCCGGACGACGAGGTGCGTGGCGATCGTCACGCGGGCATCCGAGCGCTCCCCGCTGGCGAGCACGCCGAGCAGAAGCTCGGCCGCGGCATCGCCGGCCGCCGCGGATGCCGCCGAGATCGTGGTGAGCGCCGGATGCGTGCCGGAGGCGAGGGTGTCGTCGCATCCGATCACGCTGATGTCGTGGGGAACGTCGATGCCGCGCAGCGCGAGTCCCGCCATCACGCCCTGGGCGACCACGTCGTCGAACGCGATCACGGCCGTCGCCTCGGAGGCGAGGATGCCGCCGACCGCGTCGCGTCCGCTGGCCGAGCTCGGGCGTCCCAGCTCCTGCACGATGACCTCGAGTCCCGCGCGCTCGGCGGCCCGGGCGAGGGCGGCCCGGCGCTGCTGGTCCGACCACGACTCGCGCGGCCCCGACAGGTAGACCACGCGGGTGTGGCCGAGGCGATGGAGGTGCGCGACAGCCTCGTCGAGGCCTCCGCTCGGATCGATCAGCACCCGCGCCAGGCCCTCGATGTCGCGGTTCACGAGCACCACGGGGCGCGAGGCGTCGAGCTCGCGGATGCGGTCCTCGTCGAGGCGCGGGGAGGCCAGGACGAAGCCCTCGACCTGGGCGCTGAGGCGCGAGGTGAGGTTGGCCTCGCGGTCGGCGATCTCGTCGGAGTCGCCGAGGAACACCGCGTAGCCGGCGGCGTCGGCCAGCGTCTGCACGCGCCGCACGAGCGGCGGGAAGAACGGGTTGGCGATGTCGGGGACGACCACGGCGACGTTGCCGAAGCGACCGGTGGAGAGCGCGCGCGCGGCGTGGTTCATGACGTAACCGAGCTCGTCGGCCGCGGCTTTGACGCGTCGCACCGTCTCGGGGTTCAGCAGCTCGGGGCGGCTGAACGCACGGGAAACCGTCGACCGCGAGACGCCGGCCACGCGGGCGATGTCGCCGATCGTCACCGACGTCGATGCCGTCTTCCTGTTGCCTGTCACGTCACACACACTAAGCCCGTGCACCGTGGCTGCGCGCGTGCGAACCCCCGGGAATCTCCTCCTGGGCGCGGCGAGAACGTGGAACGGATCCCATTCGGGGGCTTGACTTTGCAAGCGGTTGCATTAATCTTGCGAATCATGAGCACGACGACGTTCGCCCTGCATGCCCACCCCGACCGCGCCGCGATGGGCGCTGCCGCCGCGCGATCGGCGGCGCGCACGCTGCGCGAAGCCGTGGCCGCTCGCGGCACCGCTCGGATGATCGCCGCCGCCGCCCCCAGCCAGCTCGACGTGTACCGAGCCCTCACCGCCGAGCCCGACGTGCCGTGGGACCGCATCACGATCCTGCACATGGACGAGTACCTCGATCTCGACCCCGCGGCCCCCCAGCGCTTCGGCAACTGGCTGCGCACCCACCTCGTCGATGCGGTGCAGCCCGCCGCGTTCCACCCCATGCGCACCGAGCTCGGCGCCCAGGCGGCGACCGACGAGTACGCGGCCCTGCTCGCCGAAGGGCCCATCGACCTGGTGTGCCTCGGCATCGGGGTGAACGGCCACATCGCGTTCAACGATCCGCCCGACGCCGACCTCGGCGACCCGTGCCCGGTGCGCGTGGTGCAGCTCGACCTCGCCAGCCGCGTGCAGCAGGTCGACGACGACTGCTTCGATACGCTCGAGGCCGTGCCCACCCACGCACTGACGCTGACCATCCCGGCGCTGATGAACGGCGCCCACCTCGTGTGCGCCGTGCCCGATGCCCGCAAGGCCGAGGCCGTGCGGGCCCTGGTCGAAGAGCCGATCAGCTCGCACTGGCCGTGCACCGTGCTGCGGCGGCACTCGCGCTGCGAGGTGCACGTCGACCGCGACGCGGCGTCGCTGCTGCATCCCGCACCGGCCGTGGCGGCCCAGGCGGCACGATGACCGCGCGCACGCTGCACGGTCGCGACACCCTCGGCGCGGGCGGGCTGGAGGTCGTCGTCGAGCACGGCCGGATCAGCGCACTCACCCCGACCGCCGACCCCGGTGACGGCGCCCCCTGGATCGGCCCCGGGCTGATCGACCTGCAGGTCAACGGCCACCTCGACGGCGACGCCAACGCGGCAGAACCCTCGGCGGCCCACATCACCGCGATGGCACAGTCTCTCGCCGCACACGGCGTCACGCGATTCCTGCCGACCGTCATCACCGCCTCACCCGCCGAGATGCTCGCCCGCATCCGTGCGATCGACGAGGCCGTGCGCACCTCGACCGCGACCTCGCGCGCAGTCGCCGGCATCCACGTCGAGGGTCCCAGCCTGTCGGAGCAGGACGGCCCCCGCGGCGTGCATCCGCTCGCGCACATCCGCCCACCGGCCATCGCCGAGCTGCAGACCTGGCTCGACGCCGCTCCCGGCCTGCTCCGGGTCGTGACCCTGTCTCCGCACCATCCGGGGTCCGTCGAAGCCACGCGCTTCCTCGTCGCGCACGGTGTGCGGGTCGCGGTCGGACACACCCACGCGACGGATGCCGAGATCGCCGCGGTCGTCGACGCCGGCGCCACGCTCTCCACGCACCTCGGCAACGGCGCGCACGCGGTGCTCCCCCGGCATCCGAACTACCTGTGGACGCAGCTCGCCGAACGCCGGCTCGCCGCCGGTGTCATCGCCGACGGCCACCACCTGCCCGATGCGACGCTCGCGACCATGATCGCCGCGAAGCGCGACCACGGCATCTTCCTCGTGAGCGACGCCGTCGCCACGCCCACGGCCCTGCGGGAGAACGGCGTCTCAACCATCGGCGGTGGCGTGCACCTCGCCGACGACGGAGCGCTGCGGCACGTGTCGACCGGATTCCTCGCGGGCTCCGTGCAGACCCTCGACGTCGGTGTCGCCACCGTCGCCCGCCTCACCGGTTCGCTGGCGGCGGCGGTGCGGCTCGCGACCTCGGCCCCCGCAGCCGTCCTCGGCGACGGTCCGCACTGGACGGTCGGCGCCCGTGCCGACGTGCTGCTGTTCGACTGGGCGCCCGGCGAGCGCGCGATCACGCCACGCGAGGTGCTGATCGCCGGCGAACCCGCCACCGACATGACCGACGCACCCGCAGCCGCAGGAGGAACCCGATGACCATCGACAGGGCTGACGTGATCGTCACGAGTCCCGATCGCAACTTCGTCACACTCAAGATCACGACCGCCGACGGCGTGACCGGGCTGGGCGACGCGACCTTGAACGGGCGCGAGCTCGCCGTCGTCGCATATCTGACCGAGCACGTGGTGCCGTTGCTGATCGGGGCGGACGAGTCGCGCATCGAGGACACCTGGCAGTTCCTGTACCGCAGCGCGTATTGGCGGCGGGGCCCGGTGACCATGGCCGCGATCGCCGCGGTCGACATGGCGCTGTGGGACATCAAGGGCAAGGTCGCCGGCCTCCCCGTCTACCAGCTGCTCGGGGGAGCGTCGCGGAACGGCCTGATGGCGTACGGGCACGCGTCGGGCAAGGAGCTGCCGGAGCTGTTCGACTCGATCCGCGCGCACCAGGAACAGGGATACAAGGCCATCCGCGTGCAGACCGGGGTGCCCACGCTGAAGGCAATCTACGGGATCGCTTCGCAATCGGCCGACGCCGGGGGCGGCGAAGCCCGGTACGACCACGAACCCGCCCGCCGCGGCGCGAAGCCGGTGGAGGAGGACTGGGACACCCGCGCCTACCTCAACCACCTCCCCGGCGTGTTCGAGGCGGTACGGAACGAGTTCGGCCCCGACATCCCCCTCCTGCACGACGGGCACCACCGGATGACCCCCATCCAGGCCGCCCGGCTCGGCAAGGATCTCGAACCGTACGACCTGTTCTGGCTCGAGGACTGCACCCCGGCCGAGAACCAGGAAGCACTGCGCCTGGTGCGCCAGCACACCACCACCCCGCTCGCGATCGGGGAGATCTTCAACACGGTGTGGGACTTCAAGGACATCATCCGCGACCAGCTCATCGACTACGTCCGTGGCGCCGTCACCCACATGGGCGGCATCACCGCACTGAAGAAGACGCTCGACTACGCGGCGATGTACCAGATCAAGTCGGGCATGCACGGGCCGACCGACATCTCTCCGGTCGGCATGGCCGCCGCGATGCACCTGGGATTGTCGATCCACAACTTCGGCATCCAGGAGTACATGCAGCACGGCGCCCGCACCGACCAGGTCTTCCAGCAGTCGTTCACCTGGACCGACGGCTACCTCCACCCCGGCGACAAGCCCGGCCTCGGCGTCGAGCTCGACGTCGACGAAGCGGGCAAGTACCCCTACGAGCAGGCCTACCTCCCCTACAACCGCCTGCTCGACGGCACCGTCCACGACTGGTGAACGCGGGGTGCTCGCGCCCGTGACAGACCCCGGGGGCGACCACCCCGCGCAGTAGGCTGAACGCATCATGGACGAGTTCATCCAGGGCTTCTGGAACTTCGCGGGCAACTACTGGTGGCTCATCTTCCCCATCATGGGGATGGCCGGCGGTGCCGCGAAGGCGTGGGAGCAGGGTTCCAAGCGCCGTCACGAGCGCCGCCTGGAGACTCTTCGCATGAAGGCGCAGCTGAAGACCGCCGAGATCGAGGCCCGTGCGCTCACCCAGCAGGCCAAGCGCCGCGGGCCTTCGGTGGTCGACACCACGGCATCCGTCGTCCCGAACGACCTGGTCGCGCGACTGTTCGCCGAGCACGACGAGATCACCGCCCGCTGGCTCGACTACGAGCTCGACGTCGCGAAGCTCATCGCCTTCCCCGCCATGAGCGACGGCCGTCAGCCGCTGACCGCCGCGTTCCTGCGCGCCAAGAAGACGGCGGATGCGCTGCGTCCGGCATCCGCCGAGGCGAAGGTGTCGGAGCAGCAGATCACCGAGTATCTGCAGGCCGTGGGCGACTACGCGGTCGCATTCGAGATCGCCGAGAAGGATGCCCGGCGGCTGCGCGACTCGACGTTCACCGCGCCGGAGCGCAAGCGCCTGGAACGGGCTCAGCAGCTGCTCAAGGTCGCGGTCGACGAGTCGGCCACGCAGGCCGAGCGCAACGTCGCCTACAAGCGCGTGCGCGAAGAGCTCGACGGCCTCATCCTGCTCTCCGATGACGCCGTCACGGTGCTCGAGAAGCAGGTGGCGAAGGAGATCTCCGCTCCCGCCGCGGCCGCCGAGGAGCCCGAGCGGATGAGACTCCCCCTCCGCGACGAGAAACCCCGAGACGCGAACACCCCCGCGGGCCCCGCCCGCACCCTGCCCCTGCCGGGCGACGACGACGGAGGCACGCCGCGGTGATCACTCGGTTCGAAGAGCTCGACTGGCAGACGACGCCGATCGGCGACCTCATGCTGCGCCGGCGCACGGAGCCGGCGGTCGGGCAGGAGATCTACGAGGTCAAGCTCGGCGACGAGTACCTGATGTCCAGCCTGTTCACGGTGGCAGAGGAAGAGCTCGCGAACCTGGGCCTCGCCGCGGTGGTCGGCGACGACCTCTCGGTCCTGGTCGGCGGGCTCGGGCTCGGCTACACCGCCGTCGCGGCGCTGCGCGATGCGCGGGTGGCATCGCTCACGGTGATCGATCGACTGGGCGCCGTGATCGGCTGGCACGAGCGCAAGCTCCTGCCCGCGTCGGCGGAACTCGTCGAGGATGCGCGCACGAGTCTGGTCGAAGACGACTTCTTCGCCGTCATGCGGTCGGCACCCGCTGAGGGGCACCGCGGGTATTCGGCGATCCTTCTGGACGTCGACCACTCTCCCCGCCACCAGCTCGACCCGACGCACGCCGACCTGTACGACGCCGCCGGTCTGCGTGCGCTCGATCGTCACCTCGCCGTCGGCGGGGTCTTCGCCCTGTGGTCGGATGATCCGCCCGACGACGAGTTCATGGTCGAACTGCACACCGTGTTCGATGATGCCGTCGCCCACATCGTCGACTTCGACAATCCCGTCACCGACGGGGTCTCGTCGAACACCGTGTACGTCGCGCGCAGTCGTGGGGCGGGCTCCGTGTCGCTCGACGCCGCCGCGCGCACCCAGCCGAGAGAAGAAGTATGACCCCGGAGAACGTCACCGGTCCCGTCGCCCGTCACGCCGAAGGTCCCGTGTGGTGGCCGGGCTGGGGTGGACTGCGGTGGGTCGACGGGGAGGCCGGCGATCTGCTGACGCTGGGCACCGACGGTGTGACCCGCCAGCACATCGACGACGAGTACCTGGCGTTCGCCCGGCCGCGCACGAACGGCGGCCTGGTGGCGGTCGGCGCCCGCACGCTCTACCTCGCGGATGACGTCGACGGCGAGACGCGCGCCGTAGCGACCCTGCACGAAGATCCGCACGTGCGCATGAACGACGGATGCTGCGACCCGCGCGGCCGCCTGCTCGCAGGTTCCATGGCCTACGACGCCGCACCGGACGGCGGATTCGTGCTGCGGCTCGACGCGGAGCTCACGGTCTCGACCGTGCTGCCTCGGGCGACGATCTCGAACGGCATCGGCTTCTCGCCCGACGGCCGCCGCGCCTACTACGTCGACACCGCCACCCACCGCATCGACGTGTTCGACGTGGCCGAGGGCGAGCTGCGTGGACGGCGGGCATTCGTCTCTATCCCCGAGGAGCAGGGGTCCCCGGACGGACTGACGGTCGCCGCAGACGGCAGCGTGTGGGTCGCCCTCTGGGGCGGCAGTGCCGTGCACGGCTACGACGCGACCGGAGTGCTCGTGCAGACGATCGAGCTCCCCGTGCCGCAGGTGTCGGCGTGCACGTTCGGCGGCGACGACCTCGGCACGCTCTACATCACGACGTCAGCGCAGGGCCTCCCCGACGGCCACGGCACCGAGGCGGGTTCGGTGTTCGCCGTGCAGCCGGGCGTGCGCGGTCTGCCGGTCACGCTGTTCGCCGGCTGAGACGGGTTCCGCGCCTAGCGGGTCCGGGCGCCGCAGGAATCGCGGATCGTCAGCCTCGGCACGATCGAGATCTGCTGCACCGGCGACTGATCTCCCTCGGTGATCCGCGTCAGCAGGAGCGCCGCGGCCATCCGCCCGATGCGGTGCTTGGCCGGCGACACGGCCGTCAGCGGCACCGGGGCGACGTCGGCCACCTCGTCGTCATAGGAGACGATGGCGAGATCCTCGGGCACGCGCAACCCTCGACGCTGCGCAGCGACCTCGAGGAGCGTCGCCTCGCGGTCACCGAAGACGAGGGCCGCGGTGCAACCACCATCGACCATCTCCTGGAGCACGTCGTCGGCATGGGTCTGCAGCCACTCGGCACTCGTCCTCGAGACGATCGTGCTCACCATGCCCTCCAGGTGCGGGACGGACGCCTCATACCCGCGGCGGACTCCGGACGACGGCGCGGAATCCGCCCGCAGCGCCAGCGCGATCCGGCGATGACCGAGACGGTGCAGGTGGGACACCCCCTCGAAGGCACCGGCTTCATGATTCGAGCAGACGTACTCGGTCGGATCGAAATAGCCCAGGCTCCGGATACGTCTTTCCAGGAGCACCACCGGTATCGGAATGCTCTCCAGCCGGCGGAGCAGGGCGCCGGGATCGGCATCGTCGGAGATGATGGGCGTGATCAGCAGTCCGTCGACACCCGCTTCGACGAACCGGGCGATCGCCTCCTGCTCGACTCGGGAGTCGTACTGCGACGTCGCGAGGGCGATGGAGGTACCCGAACCGGAGAGTCCTGCCTCGATGCCCTGCAGGACGGTCGGGAAATACAGCCGCGTGTCGGGGATCAGCACCCCGATCGTGCGCTGTTCGGTCCGCTGCCGGGAGGCGCTCGAGACGTACATGCCGGAGCCCTGACGGCGAAGGATCAGTCCTTCGTCGACGAGCACGTCCACCGCCCGGCGCACCGTGCTGAGCGAGTAGCCCGTGGACTCGACGAGCTGCTTCTCGGTCGGCAGAAGACTGCCCAGCGGCCAACTGCCCGCCGCGATTCCTCGACGGAGCTCCTGCGCGAGCACTTCGAACTTGAGCGCTCGAGGCGTGAGGTCGGACGGGCTGGGATGCACTGCTGTCATTGTTCTTCCGATCAGTACACCCGCACCTGGCCCACCTGGACCAGGTCGGAGCCGTTCGTGCGGTGGCAGACGAGCCGGATTCGCGTCGTCGCGACGGGTTCGAACGCCACGGTTCGGTGACGTCGACGATTGTCCCGCACCGCGCCGAGGGCGCGCCAGTGCCCATCCACGAATGCCTCGAGATCGAAGTCGGCGACGATCTCGGGCGGTATCCGATAATCGCTCCGGACGTAGTGGAGGTTGTTCACGTAGGCGTTGACGTCGTCGTTGAAGACGACACGCACCTCCGACGCCTGGATTCCCCGTTCCCACTCGAGCGTGAGGATCTCCGGTTCATCCGCCGCCAGGTCTCGTCGCGGACGCGACGACCACATCCGCGGTCCGCCGTACGGTCGCCCGTACCCTCCGACGACGTTGGCCGCTTCCAGGCCCACGACGGCACCCTCGCATCGCATGGCAAGCCGAACACGCGACAGCTTCTTGATCCCCCACCGCACCACGTCGTCCGGTCGATCGGCGACGAGATGGGCGTCGATCTCGTCGACGTGGTCGGTGCCGCGACGCGTCATCGAGACCGCGCCGAACAGGTACTGACCGCTGCTCCCCCACCGCACGCCCGGAGTCGCTTCGAGGACGATGACCGTCGACGCCACCGGACCCTCGCCGACCGGGAGCTCATCCGTCAACGCCACCCATCCGGCGTGCCCGGCGGGAAGCTCGACGCTCCCGGAGTCGAGCGGCACCTCCGGGAAATAGGTGCGACCGTCGGTAGTCTCGAACACCGCCCACGAGACGGTGGCGGCCTCCTCGCACGAGAGGTGCACCTGCACCGGCCCCGACTGCCCTCGCGGAATCAGGAAGGCGGTGTCGTCGGTGAGAGGGAGCGAGGAACTCGGATCGTCGAGCTGATCCCACCGGAGTTCCGACGTCGCCGTCACCGACGCCTGCAGAGCGAGATTGGCGGGGTCGTCGTCCTGCACGCCGATGAGCGCGGCATCCTGTCGCACCAACTGGCGCTGCAGGGTTCGGATGTGCGCATCGTGAAGCTCCTCCGGAGTCCAGTCCGACGCGGCACACAGAGCCGCTGCGGTTCCAGCGGCCTCGCCCATCACCGCGCACGTCGCCATCACGCGCAGCGACCCGAAGGCGATGTGCGTCGCGCTCACGTTACGGCCGGCCATCAGCAGATTGCCGACGTCGATGGAGCGCAGGATACCGAAGGGGATGTCGTAGGTGCCGCGCGGGTAGATCTGCTGCGCGGCCGATCGCGGCTCGTACACGCCCTTCGACGGGTGCAGGTCGATCGACCATCCGCCGAATCCGATGGCATCCGACTTCTGTGTCGCCGACGCGACGTCGTCCTGGGTCATGGTGTGCGCGCCGACGATCCGGCGATACTCTCGCTTGCCGGGAACCGAACCGACCCACTCCAGAGTGAGGTTCTCGGCATCGGGGAATCGCCCGGAGTTCTTGATGTGATCCCAGATGCCGTAGATGACCGCCCACAGCTCGTCCCTGATCCGCTCGTTGTCGGCGACGATGTCCAGCTCGCCGCCCCATTCGATCCACCAGTAGTCGGCTCCGTTGTCACCCGTGCGAAGCACCCGGCTCTCCGGAATCGTCGTGGCTGCCAGGTCTATCGCGAACGCCGGTGGCACGAACGGCACCGGTTCGGACTCCCTGCGGGTATAGAACAGCAGCGTGCTGCCCAGCGTGAGCTCGTCCTCCTCCTCCGGTGCCAGATCCTCACCGAAAGCTGCACTCGCCTCCCGGCCGAGTCGCGTCCGAGCACCGGCCCGGGCCGCCACGGATCCGTCGCCGGTGGCATCCACGAAGGTGTGCGCGGCCACAGTGACCTCGCCCTCCGAACCCAGCACGATCCCGCCCACCGACGAGATCCGGTCTCCGTGCATCCGCACCTCGGTGATGTGTGTGTTCAGCAGCAGGGTGATGCGCGGCTCCGCCTTCACGGCATCGAGCACGACGAGGTCCCAGTAGTACGGGTTGCCGAGCGGATTGCGGTACTCGTTCTCGACATAGAGCTCGCCGATGATCCCCGTCTCGCGCGCGAAGCGATGATGCCCCGTCGCCGTCGCACCGCAGACCCAGACCCGCACCTCGCTGCTCGAGTTCCCTCCGAGCACCGGACGATCCTGCACCAGCGCCACGGTCGCTCCGTTGCGCGCCGCAGCGATCGCTGCCGCGACACCGGCGAGCCCACCGCCGATGACGGCGACGTCGACATCGTGCCTCGTCCGATTGCTCATGATCCCTCTTCCGTTCTTCCCGGTTCCCCCGGGCTCACGCGATTCGCGAAAGGTCTTCGGCCCGCACCCGGTGCGCGAGCTCCTCACCCGTGAGCACGCGAATCGCCTCGTCGACTGCGCCTCGGCCGAGCCGCTGGAGATCCGACCCCGTAGCACCGGCGATATGGGGTGTCAGGAAGACGTTCTCCAGCCCCCACAACGCCGAGTCGGCGGCGGGGACCATGGGTTCGGTGACGTCGAGGATCGCGAAGAGGTCGCCCGTGCGGAGCACGTCGATGAGGGCATCCTGATCGACGACCGATCCGCGGGCGGTGTTGATGAGCGTCGCACCGGGGCGCATGCTCTCCAGCAGCCGGCGGGTGATCATCCCGCGCGTGCCCGCAGTGGCCGGAGCGTGGAGGGACACCACGTCGCTGTCATGCACGAGCGTCTCCAACGATGTCAGCCGGGCACCCAGGGAGTCCGCTTCGACGGCGTCGATATAGGGGTCGTAGACGAGCACCTGCAGATCGTGCCGCGCGATGAGTCGCGCCACCGCACGACCGACGCGGGACGCCCCCACCAGACCGACGGTCTTGCCCGTGATCCCAAGCGTGTCGAGACGCGGCCCCCGATCGAGCGCCGCGCCTTCGCGGACGTAGTCGCGACGCAGTCGGAACACGCCTTTCAAGCTCGCGACGATCATGGCCGCGGCGTACTCGGCGACCGCCTCCGCGTTGCGTTCGACCTGGGTCGAGACCCGTACGCCCGTCGCCCACGCGTCGTTCGTGAGGAGCCGCTTCACCGAACCGCCCGTGTGGATGATCGCCTCGAGCGAGGGGAACCCGTCGAGCATCTCGGCAGAGATCTCGTGCGTCCCCCAGCTCGTCAGGAGCACCTCGGCCGATCGCTTGTCCTCCCTGTCGAGCACGCTCGGGTCTCCGCCCACCTGCACCACTCGGCCGTACTCGCGCAACGGCGCGAGTACGTTCGCGGGGAACAGCCTGTCGACGTCGCCGGCGTCGGCGCTGATGACGATGCTCGGGAGCTGTCCGCGACTCCGACGACGATCACTTGACGGCACCGGAGGTCATCCCTTCCATGATGCGACGACCGACCCACAGATACAGCAGGATCATCGGATAGATCACGATCACGACGCCGGCGAACAGGCCTCCCCAGTTGGAGTTGTACTGCATGGTGCCGTACAACCGGAGAAGTGCCGCGGGCAGGGTCTGCTCGCTCGGCGAGTTGATCAACACCAGGACGAGGAGCGCTTCGTTCCACATGTGCAGGAAGTTCAGGACGAACGCGCTCTTCACCGCGGGCCAGGCGACCGGCATCATGATGCTCCAGAACGTGCGCGCGGGTGTCGCCCCGTCGAGCGCCGCGGCCTCGGGAAGCGCTGACGGAAGCCCCCTGAAGGCGGCTGTGAGCAGGAAGATCGTGAACGGGAGAGAAGTGCCGACATAGATGAAGATGAGCGTGATCCGGTCATCCCACCAGCCGAAGAGGATCTCCACGGCGAACTGGTGCACCTCCGTCTTCGCGATGAAGAGCGGGACGAGGATCGTCTGCACCGGCAGCGCCACACACAGCGCCGTATAGGTGTTGATGCCCGCGATCCATCGTCGCGAGCTCCTCGCGAGCACATATGCGGCGGGGGCTCCCAGCGCGATCGTCAGGGAGGCGGAGATCGTCACGATGACGATCGTGTTGAGCGTCACGCCGCCGAAACCGGACACCGTCCACGCGCTCACGAAGTTCTCCCACTCCGGCGATGCGGGAAGACCGAAGGGGGTGGCGAAGATCTCGCTGTCCGACTTCAGGGACGTGATCCCCACCCACACCGCCATCAGGAGGTTGAACGACACCCACACCCACAGCGCGGCCTGGATGCCGCGGGGGATGACGATGTCGCCGATGGGAGCCGTCCATCGTCGGTGCCCGGTACGCCGGAGGCGAGGGTGGCGACCGGTCTGCACCGGTTGCTCCGCCGCCTCGGGGGCGCGAGGAGGCCTGGTCATGATGCTCACGACAGTTCCACCTTGTCTCTCTTCAGAAGTCTCCGCACGAGCATCACCAGGACCGAGGTGAGCAGGAAGAGCACCATGCCGATCGCCGACGCGTAGGCGAGCTGCGGGCTTCCGTCCGGGCCGCCGGTCGTGGCGAGGTACTGCTGCACCGAAGCGGTGCGCGCCTGGATGGGCGGCACGCCCTGGGATCCGACGAACGCGATCACGATCTCGAACGTCTTCATGCTGCTGATGATCCACAGCACGATCGCCACGGAGAGCGACTCCCAGCTCAGCGGGATGGTGATCATCCGGAACTGCTGCGTGCGCGTCGCACCCGCAAGTTCCGCCTCCTCATACAGGTGCGCGGGGATCTGATCGACGCCCGTCGCGACGATCGCGAGGTAGTACCCGCTGACGCTCCACACGAGACCGACGATGATCACCTGGAACACGACGTCCGGTGACAGCCAGGCTCTGCGCAGAGCATCGAGCGAGAGCGCTTCGAGGATCTGGTTGAAGCCGCCGTTCGGGTTCAGGAGGAAGCCGAACGCCACACCGATCGCGATCGGCGAGATGATCACCGGCACGAAGACGACGGACCGGATGAACGCTCCTCCCCGCATCCCGCGTAGCGCGATCAGTGAGGCGAAGACCACCGTGAACACGAGGATGCCACCGACGATCAGCAGCACCGCCGTGTTCACGAACGACGAGCGGAACGCGTCCGACGCCCACAATCCGATGTAGTTGCGCAGGCCCACCCAGACGACCTCGTCCCCCGGACCCGACCACGAGGTCAACGAGATGACGGCCGTGAAAACCGACGGGATGACGAGGGTGATCGTCATCATCGCCACCGCGGGGACGAGGAAGGGCAGCGCGAGCCGATCGACACCGGTGGCATCGGTCGATCCCTGCCGAGCAGTGCGCCGGTGGAGGAGGAGAGGGGTCGCCATGGGGAGCCTGCCGATCAGCCGTTGGCGGCGAGGTATGCGGCGGTCTGCTCCTTGCCGCGTGCGACGAACTCTTCCGCGGTGATGGTGCCCGAGAAGAGAGCGTCATCCAGAGGCAGCAGGATGTCGTTCCACCACGACGGGTGCAGCGCTGCGGCGAGATCGTGCGACTGCGTGACGGAGTCGGCGTTCTCGATCTGTTCGACCAGACCGCGCAGCGTCTCCGGCTGTTCCACGCCCGAGCGCGCCGCGATGAACCCGGCCTCGGACGCGTACAGCTTCTGGAACTTCTCCTGAGCGGCGAAGGCGAGGAACTGGTTCGCCGCGTCCATGTTCTTGCTGTCGGCATTGATCGCGAGCCCGCTCGCGGTGACCTCGACCGTCGGTGTGCCGCCCGGGACGGCAGGGAACATGAACGTCCGAGCCGTGAAGCCGTCCTTCTGCTGGTCTCGCGTCTCCCCTTCCATGTACGACCCGCCCAGCATGAAGGAGTGCGCTCCCTGAGCCCACTGATTCTGCGCATCCGGGTACTTCGTGCCCATGTAGTCGTCCTGCAGGTAGCCGCCGTCGACGATCTGCTGGACGCGCTGCGCCGCCTCGAGGACGTACGACTGATCCCAGTTCTCCGGTGCCTCCGCGAGCGAGCGGAGCGCTCCCGGCCCTTCGGCCTGCACGAGCAGCTGGTAAAGCCAGAAAACGTTGTAGCTGGGCACCGTGCCATCCGCGCCGAGGGGGGTGAGGCCTTCCGCCTTCTGCTCGTCCAGGAGGGCGATGAAGTCGTCCCACTCCTGCGGCGGGTCGCTCTCGAGTTCGGGGAACTGCGACGCGTCGAACCAGATCGCCGAGGAGTTGACGTAGGTCGGCAGGATCCCGACGCCCTCCTCACCCGATGCCGCCTCTCGGACGGCGTCCGTGAAGCTCTCTCCCACCGAGATGTCCTCGCCGGGGATGTCCGTCTCCATCAGCGCGTCGAGGTCGGCCAGGAAGCCACGGCCCTCGTAGTCCAGGATGTTCCGGCTTCCCGCGTCGAAGAGGTCGGGCCCGGTCCCGTTGCCGAGAGCGTTGATCAGGTTCTGCGTGACCTGGCGGCCGAGGTACTCGACCTCGACCTCGATGCCGGTCTCCTCGGTGAAGGCGGTGCGCACGGTCTCGAAGATCTCCTGCTGCGCCTCGCCGACGTTCCACGCCGACCAGTAGGTGAGAGTGCCCTTCGCTTCGTCGTCGTCGCCGCGGATCTGTGTGCCGCAGCCGGCCGTCACGAGAGTGGTGACGAGCAGCGCTCCTGCCGCGGCCGCGACGCGGCGGCGAGCGCGATTCGAACTCAGATTCATTACGTACTCCTTTGTGACGTAGCTTCAGGATCCGCTCGGGATGCGCGGTGTTCTCTGATTCAAGGGGCCCGCAGAAGAATGAATCAAGCATGAATTCCGATTGATTCTGCGGCCGATCGTGCGGGCGCGCCGGAGAGCGCTCGACCGCAGCGCGATGCCTGCGAGGCGCGTGAGGAGCGAGGGTCCTCAGAAGTGGAGTTCGCCCTCCGCGTGGCGCGCCCCGGAAGCGAGGGTCACCACCACGCGAGAGCCCACGATCGCCACAGACCCGCCCGTGCAGGACGAGCTCGACGGGATACCGAGGCCATCGAACGCCACGCTCAGCGCCGTCACGGATCCCGCGTGCTCATCGATCGCGACGACCACCGCGCCGTCGGTACGAGTGCTGACGGCGACAGTGCACGGTGCACTCGCCGTCACCCCGTCCACCGTCACCGCCCGCCAGAACGCGAACAGACGCGTATCGCGCGCGTCGAACCGCAGCGCCTGACACTCGGCGGAGTTCTGGAGCACCGCGAAGTTCGGTGCGGCGGCGAACGCCTGCGTCGCGGTGAGGGATGCTCCAGGCAACACGGCGTACTGATACGACCGGCCGGAGAAATTCTGGCCGTGCCAGAGCCACAGGGTGAGATATCGGCGTGCATGTGGAGTCGCGTCGATTCCTGCCGTGGTGTTGATGTCGGCCCACGATCCGGTGCGCTCCTCGCGCTTCATCTTCACGCTGCCGCCGACGGGGAAGAAGTATCCGCCGACACCGTCGATGTGGACGCTCAGCGGACCGGTCGCGTTCTCCGTGCGCGAGCTCGGCAGCGTCCCGATGCGGACGACGCCGTCGACGCGCAGGGGGGACGCGCCCGCGGCGTGGAGGTTCCGATTCTCGACGACGGTCTCGACGATGCCCCCGGTGGTGGAGGAGATGTCAGCGCCCAGGGCGACGAGGACGCCGTCCTGGAGGAACCAGGCCTTGCGCGCGTGCATGTCGCTCCCGCGGAACGCCCCGCCCGTCCCCGCGTGATCGTGCGGCGCATGGAGATCCTGCGCGAAGACCGTCGCCGCGTCGGGGGAGTCCGACATCACGGACGATCCGCCCGTCCATTCACCCGGTGGACGCCCCTTGCCGGATGTGCCGCCGATCCGATCGGGGAGGGCGAGCTGCTCCACGGTCGTGCCCGGCAGGCGATAGCGGTCGACAGTCGGCCAGAACTCATCGTCGTAGTGGGAGGTGTCCGCGTCGTACACGTACGTCATGCCGCTGCCGGAATGGTAGCCGCGGATGTTCTCCAACGTGCTGCATTCGTACCAGGCGATCGTCGGACTCGATGCCGAGATCGCGATCGCGTGATCGGCGTCGCGCACGATGCACCGAGCCATCGCGTTGAAGACGGTCGCACCGGCGGATGGTTCGGGGAGAGCGGCCACCGCGCTGTTCGTCAGCGCGACGACCAGGCCCGTCCTCGCCACCGACCCCGTCTCGAAGATCCGCCCCGTGGAGTCCTCGTTCACCCAGGAGCGCACGCGCCCGCGGATCTGCGTCGCCACCGGTGCAGGAGCAGCTTCTGCGAGCAGGAGCAGCCCCTCCACCGCCTGGAAACCGGCATCCTGACTGCGAGCGAGCGGGCGGGCGACAGCACGGCCCCGCACGTGGTCCATGACCCTGCCGCGGTAGACGACCGGCAGGTAGCTCTTCCCGACCAGGTCGAAGAACGCCTCGTACTCCGGTCCGGCCGCTCCCAGGTCGAGGAGCGCGAACAGGCGCGACGCCGCGAGCAGGAGCTCGATTCCGTACGAGCCCGTGTACGGGACGCTCGCATGCTGGATCATCGAGCCGTCGGCGTGGAAGCCGTCTCCCTCCAGGACGGTCGCCCACACCGGCGCGAGGCCGGCCCGTGCCCTCTCGAGCCTCGAGACGTTCCCGTCCAGCAGCGCGCGCACCACCACGGTCTGGCACATGTCCATCCGGTTCGCCCCGGTCGATTCCTTCACGGGAAGCCCCTTCAGCGGATCGAGGAACCACGGGTCCGGCACGAAGTGGTCGATCGCCGCGCATCCCGCGGTGACCTGCGTGGCAGTCAGCTCGTCGCCGACGAGCACGAGGATGCTCGCGAGAGCGCGGGGCGATCCGATCTGCCAATCCCACCAGTTGTCCGCGGCGGCCATCGGCGTCCCCGATGCGAAGCCGGCCGCGGCGAGCGAGCCGAGACCCGAGGAGATCTGCGCGACCAGGGTCGAGTCGGCATGATGCATCGACCCCGGGGTCGCCCATGCGACGGCGAGGTCGAGCAGCCGCGTGTACGACTGGCGGATCTTCTGCGCAGTACGCACGCCCTGAGCATCGGGATTCGCGCCCGTCACGAGGAGATCCGTGAACACTGAGACCGCGGTGGGATCGAGCATCGCCCGCCACCCGGTGACACGGGCGTCCAGCGCCGAAAGCGCCGTCGCGAACCTCGCATCGGAAGGGACGACCTGGTGGCGACCGGTGAGGATGTCCGTCCAGCGCGCTCGCAGCACCGGGTCGATCGTCGTCGTGCCCGCCCACGGCGCGGGGAGCGTGGAGAAGATCGACTCTGCGAGCGTGAGTGCCGCCATGCCTGTGGACACCCGAAGCAGGGTGCGTCGTGTGAGCTGAACCATGAACCGTCCTCCGCATCGTCGCGTCTGAGACGGAACGTAGCTTCGGGCGAAGGAATGAGTCCAGAGTGAATGCGACGGCGGAGACGGGCGCATGCCGAGAGCCCGACGGCCCCTGCCCGAGGCACGGTGCACTCAGCAAAAGGAACCGTGCCCCGGACACAGGCCGCCGGGCGCGAGCGGGCGGTCAGCCCAGGTGCACCCGTTCGGTGCGCTGATGCTGGCGGCCGAGACCTTCGATCTCGATCGTCATCTCGTCGCCGTCCTGCAGGTACGGAAAGCGCCCGGAGAGCGCGACGCCCTGCGGAGTTCCGGTGTTGATCACGTCGCCGGGTTCGAGCACGAGGTACTGGCTCAGCTCGTGCACGATCTGCAGCACGGGGAAGATCATGTCGGCCGTCGAGGAGTCCTGACGCGGCTCGCCGTTCACGAAGGAACGCAGGCGCAGGTTCTGCGGGTCGACCTCGTCGGCGGGGACGAGCGCGGGCCCGAGCGGGTTGAACGTCTCGGAGCACTTGCCCTTCGACCACTGCCCACCCGAGACGTCGAGCTGGTACGCCCGCTCCGACACGTCGTTCGAGATCGTGTACCCGGCGATCACGTCGCGCGCGGCATCCGGCGACGACAGGTAGCGGGCGGTCTTGCCGATCACGATCGCCAGTTCGACCTCCCAGTCGACCTTCTCGGCACCGGGCGGCAGCAGCACGACGTCGTTCGGGCCGACGACGGTGTTCGGATGCTTGAAGAAGATCACCGGATGCTCGGGCGGCAGCGACCCCGACTCGGCCGCGTGCGCGGCGTAGTTCTGACCGACGCAGACCACCGCCGTCGGACGCGTGACGGGCGAGCCGATGCGCAGCCCCTCGACGTCGGCCGTGGACAGCTCGCCGCGGCTCAGTGCCGCGCGCACGCGGGAGATGCCGTCCGACGCGAGGAAGGCGCCGTCGATGTCCGCGGTGAGGGGTGCGAGGTCGTAGACGACGCCGTCCTCGCGGACGTACGGGTGTTCGTGACCGACCGGGCCCAGTCGCAGCAGTTCCATGATGATCCTTCGGTCAGCGCGCGGCGGCGTAGGTCGGGTTGACGATCGGCACGGACTCCCCGGCGAGGTACCGGATGATGTTCTCTGCCGCGTGCACGGGCAGATCCGCCAGGGCCTGGGGAGAGAACCAGGCGGCGTGCGGGGTCAGCAGAACCTGCTCGAGATCGCGCAGCGGCGAGTCGGCGGCGAGGGGCTCCCCCGCGAACACATCGAGGGCGGCGGCACCCAGGTGCCCGGCGCGCAGCGAGTCCGCGAGCGCATCCTCATCGATGAGCGGACCGCGGCACGTGTTCACCACGACAGCGCCGGGCTTCATCGTCGCGATGGCCGTGGCGTCGACCAGGTGCCGGGTCTCGTCGGTGAGCGGCACGTGCAGAGTGAGGATATCGGCCTGGGCCACGGCATCCGGAATGCTCA
This sequence comes from Microbacterium sp. B19(2022), assembly GCF_012030385.1. Taxonomy (NCBI): domain Bacteria; kingdom Bacillati; phylum Actinomycetota; class Actinomycetes; order Micrococcales; family Microbacteriaceae; genus Microbacterium; species Microbacterium sp. B19(2022). The sequence goes on along the minus strand of NZ_JAAUVO010000007.1, from coordinate 12,000 downwards.
CGGGCTCGCAGCCGGCGTCGCGCACGGCGTCGACGGGGGCATAGGGGTCGGCGACGACGACGCGGAAGCCCAGCGCACGGCATCCGCGGGCGACCATCGATCCGATGCGGCCGAAGCCGAGCACCGAGACGGTGGTGGCCGAGGGGCGCACGGCGAGCGGGCGGGCATCGACGGCCTTCCAGGTGCCGGCGCGCACGGCGCGGTCGTAGGCGGGGAGACCGCGGGCCTGCGTCATGATCATCGCGATGGTGTGCGCGGCGACCTCTTCGATGCAGTAGCTCGGGGTGTTCGCGATGGCGATGCCGCGGGCGGTGGCGGCCTCGACGTCGACCATGTCGTAACCGATGCCCACGCGGCTGATGATGCGCAGGTTCGGCATCCGGTCCATCACCTCGCCGGTGATCTGCGCCCACTGCACGACGAGCCCCTCGGCCTCGGAGCCGGCGGCGGCGATGTCGTCGAGGCTGCCCGATACGGCGCGCTCGGCGCGCAGCCCGGCCTGCCGGAGGGTGTCCTCAATGACGGTTCCCGGCAGGTCGCAGTCACTGACGAGGATGAAGGGCGCAGTCATGAGAGCGATGCTATAGCATCTAGCAGATGTCTGCACGGCACTACGGTTGGCCATCATTTGCTATAGCATCGGACGCATGACTACCCGCCGCGCTCTGATCACGGGGGCCAGTTCCGGTATCGGAACCGCCGCCGCCCTCGACCTCGCCCGCGAGGGCACCGCCCTCTGGATCACGTACGCCGGACGGGAAGCCGAAGCTCTCCGCGTCGCCGAGGAGTGCCGGGCGGCCGGCGCCCCCGAGGTGCACGTCTCGCGCCTGGACCTGCGCGAGCGCGAGTCGATCGACGCGCTGGTCGGCGAGATCACGGACGCCTGGGGCTCGCTGCACGTGCTCATCAACAACGGCGGCGTGTGCCCGTACACCGCCTATGACGACATCGACTTCGACGAGTGGGACATGGTCCTCGAGACCAACGCCCGCGGCACGTTCTTCCTCACCCGCGGCGCCCTTCCGCTGCTCCGGGCCGCCGAGGGAGATCGCTCCGTGATCAACATCGCGTCGATCGCCGGGCAGGTCGGCGCGCTGCAGACCGGCATCCACTACGCCGCCAGCAAGGGGGCGATCCTCGCGATCACGCGCAGCTTCGCCCGACACCTCGCGTCCGAGGGCATCCGCGTGAATGCGGTCACCCCCGGTCCGGTCAAGAGCGCGATCACCGACCAGTTGCAGGGCGCCGGCCGCGAGAAGCTCGAAGCCGGCATCCCCCTCGGCGCGTTCGGTCAGCCGGAAGACGTCGCCTGGATCATCACATCACTCGCGTCGGAGCGCGCCCGCTTCATCACCGGCGCCACCTACGACGTCAACGGAGGCGTTCGCATTGACTGACTTCTCTGCCCGCTCCGCCATCGACACCGTCCAGGCGCAGCTCGACGCGTTCAACGCGCACGACCTCGACGCCTTCGTCGCGACCTACGCCGCGGATGCCGTGATCACCGGCGTCGCTCCCGAACCGGTGATGGGCTCAGCCGCGATCCGCGCGTTCTACGAGCCGCGGCTGCAGAACCCCGAGCTGTCGTGCGTGATCGAGACCAGCGTGCTGTTCGGCACCCGCTGGGTCGTCGCGCAGGAACAGGTCATCAATGCGGGCGTCGCGACCGAGACCATCGCGACCTTCGACGTGGTCGACGGACTGATCTCGCGTGCCTCGATGCTCAAGGCCTGAAGCCGCGGCGACCTCGCCGGCCGGCCCTCCCGACATCCTGTGTCAGCGGGCCTCTCCACCTGAAGGAGATCTCGCGACATGAAGGAGCCGTAGGCGAAAAGGCTCCTTCATGTCGTGCTTTCTCCTTTAGAACGCGCGACTCTCGGGACACTGGCACGCCGCAGAACTGCGATCCGTGAGCCCCTACCCCGCGTGCGCGGCCGCACCGGCGCGGTTCGCCTGAACGAGTGAGACGACAGACGTGGCGAGGAAGATGGCCGCGACCGCAACGACAGCGATGAGGGAGACAGTGCCTTCGGTGACGAGCGCGATGAGGGCTGCAGCGAGACTCACGACGAAGCCGATCCAGACGGTCTTGGCGGCCGCGCGGTGGGATGCTGCCCACGCCGCGTCACTTCGCATCGTCGCGTTCGTGCGGATGCCGGCGAGCCGATTGCGGCTCAGTCGACCGCGGCTGGCGAGTTCCGTCAACACGGCGGTGAGCAGCAGCAGCGCGGGGAAGATCACGGCGATGACAGGCATGTCGGCAGTCTAAAACGCCCTGGCTCGGCCACGCGAGGCGAAGGAGATCTCGCGGAATGAAGGAGCCATCCGCGAAAGGGTTCCTTCATACCGTGCGATCTCCTTCAGAACGTGCGGGAGCAGCCGCAGAACGTGCGGGCGCAGCCGCAGAACGCGCGGGCGCAGCCGCAGAACGCGGGGTCGCAGCCGCAGAACGCGCGGTCGCAGCCGCAGAACGGTCGGTCCCGGATCACTCGTGCTCGGGAAGGATCGGCGACGACCACCCCGGATCACGGCCCAGCTGCGCCGCCCGCGACACCGAGGTCGACCCGTAGCGGTCGCGCAGGGTGTCGAGCACGGAGTCGAGTCGCGCGTCATCGCCCCAGTCGATCGGCAGCTCGGGCTGCACGTTCCCGACGCGGTCGAGCTGCGACAGCGAGATGCCGATCAGGGTGATGCCGCGCGCCGAGATCTCGGCCTGCGCCGCGGCGAGCAGCGCGCGAGCGACGGTGAGCACGATGGCGGTGCGATCGGTGGGCGCTCGGAGCGAGCGGGAGCGCGTGGCCTTCGAGAAGTCGCCGAAGCGCAGCCGCAGCACGACGGTGCGGCAGACGCGGTCGCCGTCGCGAAGTCGCCGCCCGAGCCGGTCGACGATCTGGGTGAGGATCAGGTCGAGCTCCTCCGCGGACCGCGGGCGGCTGCCGAGCGCCCGCTGCGAGCCGACCGATCCGCGCCGCCGGGTGGTGTCGACCGGACGCGGATCCCGCAGCCGGGCCAGCGCGTGCACGTGGGCACCCGTCGCCTTGCCCAGCATCCGCTCCGCCGTCGCGGCCTCGAGCTCGGCGAGCTCACCGACCGTGCGGATGCCGTAGCGGTGCAGCTTCTCGGCCGTCACGGCCCCCACACCCCACAGCCGTTCGACCGGAAGGGGAAGCAGGAACTCCTCCTCGCGCTCGGGTTCCACGACCAACAGGCCGTCGGGTTTGCTCACGGCGCTGGCGACCTTGGCGAGGAACTTGGTGCGCGCGACCCCTACCGAGATCGCCAGCCCGGCCTCCGTCCGCACGCGTTCCCGCAACCGTGCCGCGATCTGCTCAGGCGTGCCCGCGATGCGTCGCAACCCCCCGACCTCGAGGAACGCTTCGTCGATCGAGAGCCCCTCCACGAGTGGGGTGGTGTCGCGGAAGATCGCGAACACGTCTTTGCTCGCGGCGGAGTACGCCTCCATGCGCGGGGGGACGACGACGGCATCCGGGCAGAGCTCACGCGCCTGCCGGCCGCCCATCGCCGTGCGGACCCCGCGCGCCTTCGCCTCATAGCTCGCGGCGAGCACGACGCCACCGCCCACGATGACGGGTCGACCGCGCAGTTCCGGCGCATCACGCTGCTCGACCGACGCGTAGAACGCATCGAGATCGGCGTGCAGCACCGTGGCTTCCCCACGCATCCGTTCTCCCGTCGACGTGCGGATCGTCGCACGGACCGCGGACATCCGGACCGTCGTCGACCGGGGCGACGCGATGTCCGTGCTCGCGGATATCGTCGGCGCGTGCCGGAACCGGTGAAGCAGTGGTGGGCGCGACGGCAGTTCTCCCGCGGTCGCGCCGTTCCGTATGAGGTGGGCACATACCGCGCCGGGTGGGCGGCGTACCCGGAACTGATCCGGCAGTACCACCCGGAGCTCAACCACGGCATCGCGCTGTCGCAGGTCCCGCTCGCGGCCGATGTGCTGCTCTGTTGGGAGTGCCCGGTCGGACACCGGTTCGCCGCCACCCCGACCGAGCAGCGCGAGCGACCGGGCCAGGTGCGGCGCCGCTCCGCGTGGTGTCCCGAGTGCTCGGCGCTCGCCCGTCCGCAACCGGTCGTGCTGGGCGAGGGCCGTGCTCTCCCGCGAAAACCCCGTCGCCCCGCGCCCGCGCTCTGCACCAAGACACCCGACCTGCCCGCCGGGACCGCGTTCGTGAGCGCGTGCGCCCCGCGCCCGGCATCCGCGGTGGAAGGACGCCTGCGCGCAGAGCTCGGTGCGCTGATCGAGTTCGACGCGGCCGTGAACGCGGTGAAAGTGTCGCGCCCGTTCTTCCGCCACACCGAGGTCTGGCCCGACATCGTGTTCCCGGAACTGCGCGTTGCGCTCGAGTACGACACGGTCGGCCGTCACGGCCTCGAGCACGTCGGCAAGCGACAGGATGCCGATCTGCGCAAAGACCGCGCCCTCCGCGCTGCGGGGTGGGAGGTCATCCGCATCCGGACCGGGAAGCTCGAGCCTCTCGGCCCGCACGACCTCGCACTGTCGTCGGTGAGTGCGAAGAGCGTGGCGCGCATCGTCGACGAACTGCGGGCCATCCGCGGCGCGCTGCTCGTGGACGCGTATCTGCGGTGAGGCGTTGCCGCGCTCCCGGCCACCCGCCGCGAAGGAGAACTCCTGAAATGAAGGAGCCGACAGCGCAGAACGTCCTTCATTCCGCGACTTCTCCTTCAGAACGCGCGGAGCGACTCCCAGAACGCGCGACGCGACTGCCGGCGCCGCCCCGTCAGCTCTTCCCGAACCGGAACACTCCAGGATCGAGCGCGAACCCGAGCCCCGGCGCATCCGTCGGCCGGATCCGCCCCTCGAACGACGGACCGCCGAGCACGAACGACGGCGCCGGGTCGTACGGGTTGATACCCCGCGCGAAGGTCTCCACGCCGATGCCCAGGTGGGCGGTGACCTCGGGGTAGACATGCCCCGAGACGGGCACGCCGCGCTCGGCCGCCCAGGCGATCAGCTCCTGGGCCGGGGTCACGCCACCGATCGCGACGACGTCGAGGCGCAGCGCTTCGACCCCGCCGACCTCGACCAGCGCCTTCAGCACGGCAGGGTCGGTGACCTCATCGCCGACCGAGACGGGAAGGCCCGATTCCCGACGGATTCGCGCGACACCCGCGGCATCCTCCGGCAGCAGCGGGTCTTCGAGCCAGGCCAGCTGCGGGTCGCCCCACTGCGCGATCTCGGCCAGGGCGGCATCGGCATCCGGCCAGCCGAAGCCGACGTCGACGATCAGACCGGTCGCGGAGGGCAGCTCGGCGTTCAGCAGGGCGAACAGTTCGCGCATATATGCCGGATCGGGAATGCGGGAGATCTTCACGTACGTCCAGCCGTCGGCCTGCGCGAGAACCTCGTCGGCGACCTCGCGCGGAGGCCGGTCAGGCGACGGGTATGCGGCGACGAGAATCGAGTCCCGCGGCGCGTCTCCGGTGCCGAGCAGCGTCCACAGCGGCACGTCCGCGCGTCGTGCCGCGATGTCCCACAGTGCGATGTCCACGAGGCCGATGGCCCGCCGCACGAGACCCACCCGCCCGACGATCGCACTGCCGCGCAGCATCCGCTCCCAGGTCGCGATCGGGTCATCGGCATCCGCACCGACCGCATGTGCAGCGACGAGCCGGTCGACGATCTCGGCCATCGGCGCCTCACGCGACAGGCAGTATGCGACGCCGGTCGTGCCGTCGTCGGCGTTCGCCTGCACCGCGCTGTACTCGCGGCGGGTCACCGTCATCGCCCCCAACTGCAAGGGCGCGGGGAGGGGCAGAGCGGCCGTGGCCGTCTCGATGCGCGCGATCGTGCTCATTCGGGCTTCTTCGCCAGGGGGATGCCGTAGTCGACCATGAAGCCGCCGTCGACGTAGAGGGTCTGGCCGTTCATGTAGCGGGACTGGTCGGAGACGAGGAAGCTGACCGCCGCGGCGATCTCGCTCGCGTCGCCCAGGCGCTTCGCGGGGATGCGCGACAGGATCGTGTCGAGGCTGAGTGTGCCCGCCTCGACGCCCTGGCGGAAGACTCCCGTGTCGATGTAGCCGGGCGCGACCGCATTTACCCGCACGCCACGCGAGGCCCACTCGGCACCGGCAGTCGAGGTCAGGCCGATCACGGCGGCCTTGGTCGTGGCGTAGGGAGCGCGTCCCGCCGAACCGCGCGACGAGATCGACGAGATGTTCACGATGCGGCCGTCGCCGCGCTCCAGCATCCGCCTGCCCGCGGCCTGCAGCGCCGAGAAGACGCCGTGCAGGTTGACGTCGACCACGGCCGACCACTCGTCCCAGCTGAGGTCTTCGATGCCGCGGTGGCGCTGGATGCCGGCGTTGTTGACGAGCACCTCGATGGGTCCGAGCTCGGCCTCGATCTCGCCGAACACCCGGTCGACGCCGGCGTGGTCGGTCACGTCGAGCTCGCGCCACAGGATGCCGGCGGGGTTCTCTCCCGAGGTGAGTCCGGGCACGCGATCCGCGGCGACGACCGTGTAGCCGTCGGCGGCGAGGCGCTGGCCGATCTCCCAGCCGATGCCGGCGGATCCTCCGGTGACGATGGCGACGGGCGCGGTCATTGCTCTCCTCAGGGTGTGCGAGATTTGCTATAGCAAGTGTAGCGGGCGCGCGACTCAGCGGTCGAAGAGATCGGCGACGACCGCCGCGACATGCTCCTCGAGCAGGTCGAGCGCGCCGGGGGCCAGCGGCGTCTGCCACGCCTGGTACGCGCCGCGGTCATACGCATCGCGCGTCGGCAGGTACACGAAGCCGGGGCCGTTCGTGAGGTTCATCACGACGATCGGCGTCTCGGGGAACCGCGCTCGCAACGCGGTCTGCAGGCGCGAGTACGCCTCGCCCGGATGCCCGACGATCACCGCATCCCCGAGCCGCCAGGCCCAGACCGGATGCTGCACCGTCGGGCCGTCGATGTACCCGTCACGCAGGTTGCGCGCGCGGCCGAGGCGCTCCTCGCGCGACCGCGGGTCGATGTCCTTCCACTCCTCGGCGAGCTCGTCCAGCGTCGGCAGGTCGCGCAGCGGCAGCTCGACCGACGCCACCGAACCGGCCGCGCCCTCCCCGCCGGAGGCCTCCTGCCCCGCCCAGATCGCCAGCGGGGCGCCCGACTCCACGACGCCCTCGAGCGTCAGCTCTTCCCCCGGCGCAGGCAGCGCGTCGAGGGCCGCGAGCACCGCATGCCCGAGCGAGCGTCCGTGGCGGTCGGCGACCGAGACATCGCCGGTGTACTGCTCGCGAGGGGCCAGCTCGCCCGAGGCGCCCTGCACGAACAGGCACGGTGCATCCGTGGCCGCCTCGACGATCTCGCGCATCGCGCCGACATAGTCCGGCGATACCTCACGGCTCTGCCAGGCGAGCGTGGTCGGGTGGCAGGCATAGTTCACGAGCGTGCCGCGCACGACACCGTCGACGCTGAGGCGGCCGATCATGACGGTGTCGTCGGCGGCGCCGGCGGGATTGAAGCCCACGAGCGCACGACCGTCGACGTCGAGCTCGCGGTCGGCCGCGAGCGTGCAGCGGCCGGTCGTCCACTCGATGAGTCCGAGAACCGCCCCGTCGAGTGCCTCGCGTCCGGCGGCGATGCCCGCGGCGGCGAGCGCCTCGAGGTACCCGGGGATCAGCTCTCCACCCGGGAGGTGCGCATCGGCCGCGCAGAGCACCGCGCCGGCATGCGTGTGCGAGAGCGACAGCATCAGCTGATCGGGGTCGAGTCCGAGGCCATCGAGGATCGCCCCGCGGACACCCTGCTCGTCGGCCACGCGGCGCCACCAGGTGCCGTCGACCGCGAGCAGCAGGCGCGGCCGCTCGTCTCCCGCGATCACGGCGAGCGCGGTCAGCTCGAACGGGCGGTGCGCCCCCTCGGAGCGCTCCCAGTCGGCGGGACCCCAGTTCTTGGCGCGGATGCCGATGGGCGGCGTGACGTCGCGCCGGGCGATGCCGATGCGCGCGCGGGTGCGCGGGATGCGGATGCGGTCGCCGAGATGCGTGGGCGATGCCGTGTCGTTCACTCGAAGTCCTCCATGTGCTCCATGATGCCGCCGCTCACGCGCTCGTGAGCACGTCGGCGATCAGCACGCGGTCTCCGGCCTCGGGGAGATCCGCCTCGACGCCACGCTCGACGTTGTCGCTGTAGAGGAGCGTGGAAGGCTCCGAGAAGCCGTCGGCCAACCGCAGCCGCCCTCCGACGAACTGGCTGCCGGTGACGCGCGCGTGGTTGACGCCCGTGCCGATGTCGACGTGTGCCACGCCCTTCGGCGCTGCCGAGGTCAGGCCGCTCAGACGCCAGGTGATGACCCCCGAGCCGGCGGCTCGGGACAGCATGGCGCCCTCCGCGCGCTCTGTGCTGAGCTCGACGCCCTCCAGCGCGATGGCCTGGTCGCGCACGGCGGTCGCGGAGAGCACGGCATCGCGCACCGAGCCGCCCCGGATGGTGACCCTCGACGCGCTGATCTCGGCGGGCGCGCCTTTCACCGGGCCGCTCAACCGGCAGTCGACGAACTCGACGGGTCCGGAACCACGCGCCTTCATCCCGTCGATTCCCGTGACCGTGCAGCGCACGAAGCTCACGGAAACCGTGACCGGGGTCTGGATGAGCACCTGGTCCTTGGGGAGCGCGAAGGTGCTGTCCTCGATCGTCGTCGGGCGCGACGATCGAGCCGACCGCTGCCCGATGGCCAACAGCCCGGCGGTGCACCCGCGCACCTGGGCGCCGTCGGCGTTGATCGTCATGGTCGCCTGCGGGTCGAAGGTCGACCGTCCGATCACGCGCACGTTCTCCAGCGTCAGATCGCTGATCTTCGTGCCGGCGACGAACCACGAGCAGACGTGGTCGCGCACCGTGATGCGCTTGGCCGAGGTGCCCCACTGCGCGCCGGAATTGGCGATGTCCATCAGCCCCGAGCATCCGATGAAGGTGAGGTCGTGCTCGTACTGACCGTGGGTGGTGAACGGGTTGCCGCCCTGATCGTCGCCGTCACCGTGGCAGTTCTCGACGAGGCAGTACGCGCTGGCGGTCAGGTCGTTGAGGTGCCGCGCGTTCGACGACGTGCAGTCGCTCACCCGCCCGTAGAGGCAGTAGATCTGCTGCGTGAGGTACCCCGCGCCGCCGTAGAACACCGTGGGCGGGTTCTCGACCGAGCAACGTTCGGTCGTGAAGTGGGTGTTCCACCGCCGCATCACGACGGGCCACCAGGTGCGGCTGGCGTGCACATCGGCGACATCGCATCCGATGGCGTACTCGAACGCGATCGGATGCGACCCTGTCAGCTCGCGCGCGTCGGGGAACGAGCCGTCGGTGGGCCCGTCGAAGGGACCGGCGCCGAGGAACCGCATGTTCGAGATGCGCACGCCTTCGACCGGGGCCATCTGCCGCCAGGTGAGCTTGCGGCCCTTGTCCAGCGGCCAGCCGTTGAGGTAATTGATCCGGATGTGCTGCCCATCGATCTGCTGCGTCACCTGGACGAACCGCTGGATCTCGCGCTCATCGGCGCCGCCTCCGGCGACCGTGTCGCACTGCACCGCCCACCACGTGTCGACGGGGAACTTCGCCGCATCGGGGACGGCGACCGCATCCGTCAGCTCGGGCCAGGCTTCCGCCAGCTGATGCTCGACGACGACGTCTCGCGAGACCCCTGTGAAGAACATCACCGCACCGAACGGGTTGTCGTGGGTGTTCGGCTCGATGCCCTCCGTCGCGATGACGTGCCCGCCGAAGTCGATCTCGAGGTGGGAGCGCGTGAACCGATGCCGCCGCTGGAACAGCAGATCCGTGTGCGCTTCGATCCGTGCGACGCGGGGATCGTTCACCATCGCGGCGAGCGCATCGTCGGCCGCCGTCTCGGGCCCCGTGATGCCGAAGACCCGGAAGTCGAGCGTGCCGTCATGCTGCAGCAGCCAGGTGGTACCGCGCTTGCCGGCGATCACCGTGCCGCCGTCGGGCGTGATCTTCGCCGCGTCGGACCCCACGTACACGAGCAGCCCCGCGTCGCCCGGTGTCCGGTAGCCGGCGACGATGGCCACGTCGCCGGCCCGCGCACGGAGGCGGGCCAGCTCGGCGACGGTCTCCGCCCTGGTGATGTCTTTCGCACCCATGGCGACGGGGGCCGCCTGCGCGGGTGTCACGACAGCGAGGGAGCCGGCAGCGCCGAGCGCGACCGCACCGAGTCCGGCCATGAGGGCGCGGCGACCGGTGGACCGCACCGCGCCCTCCGCGTCAGCGCTCGCCGGTGTCGTGGCACCTGCGTGCGGATCCGCCGCAACGGTCGATCCATCGGTCATGACAACCCCTTCGTCATCGTTTCGAAGTCTTTGCTATAGCATCTAGCAAATACGCGACGGTGTCCACCGATCCGAGAAATGCCATAGCATCGAGCGAACGAATGCGCACCACTCGACGAGGCTGCGCCGCGGATCGAGAGGGCACCCGAATGCGCAGCGTCTCGGATCAGAACATCGCCGAACAGGTCACGGACGAGCTGCGCGCCGCCATCCACTCCGGAGAGCTCGCGCCCGGCGAGCGCCTCGTCGAACGCAAGCTCGCCGACCGTCTCGGCGTGAGTCACATCCCGGTGCGCGAAGCCCTGACCCGTCTCGCCGAAGAGCGCCTGATCACCCGCGAGCCCCGCCGCGGAGCCCGCGTCGCACAGCTGAGCGCGCAGGATCTGGAGGAGATCTCAAGCCTGCGGATCGTGCTCGAGCAGTTCATGGCCATCCGGGTGCAGGAGCGATGGAACGAGGAATCCGCCGCCCGTCTCGGCGCCATCGTCCAGGCGATGTCGGATGCCGCTCCCGGCGACATCGACGAGGTGCTGCGCCAGGACCGCCTGTTCCACGAGACCCTCGCCGACCTCGCCGAACACCGCTTCCTCGACGAGGTCAGCGGGCAGCTGCGCGGACGCATCACCGGGTTCCTGCACGCCGCCAACGCGGCACTCGACCCCGCCGAGCTCGAGGAGCACGTGCGCAGCCACCAGCAGATCGTCGACGCCATCGCGAGCGGAGACCCCGACCGGGCACAGGCGGTCATCGCCGAGCACGTCACCCGCGCGGTCCGGCGCATCACCCCCTCGGCCGAAGCCGAGTGACGCGGCCCGTGCCTCAGAAGACGATCGTCCTCACCGGAGCATCCGACGGGATCGGGGCAGCCGCCGCTCGCCAGCTCGCCTCGCCGTCGAACCGACTGATCCTGGTCGGCCGATCGGTCGAGAAGACCCGCACGGTCGCGGAGGAGACCGGATCGGACTGGTTCACCGCCGACTTCGCCCGCCTCGACGACGTGCGGGCGCTGGCCGGGAAGATCACGGATGCCGTCGGCGATGGCGGCATCCACGTGTTGGCGAACAACGCCGGCGGCATCTTCGGAGATCAGACCCCGACCGTCGACGGCTTCGAGAAGACGATGCAGGTCAATCACCTGGCGCCGTTCCTGCTCACTAACCTGCTGCTGCCGCAGCTGCTCGCATCCGACGGCGCGGTCATCAACACCTCGAGCATCGGCCACCGCCTCTTCGGGCACATCGACGTCGACGACCTCGACAACACCCGCCGCTTCAGCCCGAACAAGGCCTATGGCGACGCGAAGCTCGCCAACGTGCTGTTCGCGAAGAGCCTGCACACGAAGTTCCATGCCGACGGGCTCAGCGCGGTGGCGTTCCATCCGGGCACCGTGCAGACGAACTTCGCGTCCGACTCGTCGAGCATCATGCGGTTGCTCTACCGCACGCCCCTCAAGCACCTCCTGCTGATCGGGGCCGACAAGGGCGGCGACACTCTGCGCTGGTTCATCGAGGGCACCCCCGGCGACACCTGGCTCTCCGGCGCGTACTACGACGAGCGCACCCTCACCACGAAGGTCAACCCGCAGGTGAACGACCCGGATCTCGCCGAGGCCCTCTGGCAGCGCAGTGCCGCCCTCGTCGGCATCCCGTCGTGGTAGCCCGTCCCGCCCCTTTCGCCCGCTCCTTCCCCC